>NZ_JAHWGR010000011.1:0-182882 GCF_020873825.1 Micromonospora sp. DH13 | reverse complement strand
GGCGCGGCCGGGGCGGGGAGCCCGGGCCGCGCCGAAGACCGGCTCAGGCCGCCGTCGGGGCCGGCACGGCGGCGGGCTCGCTGGGCTCGGGTCGCCGTCGCCACCGGTCCACCCAGGGCGCGTCCGGCGCGCCGTCGAGCACCCCGCCGTCGGGGTCGTCGGCGTAGGTGTCCCGCACCGCGTCGCGCTCGGGGTGCAGGATCTCCTTCACGACCAGCACGCAGAGCAGCGCGACGGTGCCCAGCCGCAGCGTCGCCGCCAGCACGAAGACCCCCTCGGGGAAGACCGGGCGGCTGGTCGCCGAGCCGAGCAGTTCCCCGTAGAAAGCGGCGAAGTAGCCGATCTCGGCGACCTGCCAGGCGATGAAGGCACCCCACCTGGGGCGGGCGAGGACGACCAACGGCAGCAGCCAGAGGACGAACTGCTGCGACCAGACCTTGCTGAAGATGAGGAACGCGGCGACGACGAGGAAGGCGAGTTGGGCCAGCCGGGGCCGCTTCGGCGCACGCAGGGCCAGCACCGCGACGCCGAGGCAGGCCAGCCCGAACAGGGCGTACGAGAGCCAGTTCAGGGTGGGGATGTTGGCGTTGAGCCACTCGAACGGTCCCATCGAGCCGGGGCCACCGGTGTTGACCTTGCCGTCGAGGTAGCGCCCGATGTACCAGAGCGTGCCCCAGTCGATGGGCCGGGTGGTGTTCAGCTCGAAGAAGCGGTCCCAGTTGTCGCGGTAGGGCACGGCCGCCGGCAGGTTGACCGCGACGAGGGCGACCAGCGCCGTACCGACGGCGGTGAGGCCGGCGCGGATCCGGTTGGCGCGCAGCGCGAGCACGAGGATCGGCCCGAGGACGAACAGCGGCCACATCTTGGCCGCGCCGGCCAGGCCGAGCAGCACCCCGGCCAGTGCCGGCCGGCTGCGGGCCCAGGCGAGGAAGCCGAACGCGGCCAGCCCGACGGCGAGCAGGTCCCAGTTGACGGTGGCGGTGAGGAACAGGGCCGGGGCCAGCGCGACAAGGGCGGCGTCCCAGGGTCGTCGGCGGCGCAGGGCGAGGATGACCGCGACGGTCGCCACGGCGAGGGCGCTGAGCACCAGGGCGTTGGCGTTGTACGCCCACTGCCCCTGGTTGATCTCCGGGTTGTCGACGCCGAGGGCGTGCACCGGCAGCCCGAGGGCACCCATGAAGTAACCGGTCAACACCGGGTATTCGACGGGGTGGTCCCGGTAGGGCACCTTGCCCTCGTTGAGCCCCTCGGCGTAGTAGAGCGCCAGCACGTCGGTGTAGCACATCCGGGTGTACTGGATGTTGTTCTGCCACGCGCCGTCCTGGCAGGGGGACTTCTGCACCCAGTGCAGGGCGAGGGTCAGGCAGGCCAGGGCCAGCACGATCCGGGCGGCCGTCCAGAACCGGCTCTCCCGGTCGGCGGGCCGGTTTAGCGCCACCGCGTGGTCGCCCAGCGGGCCACCGATCAGCTCAGATGCGCCACGGACGAACCCGTCCGACCGGGACGGGTGGTCACCGGGCCCGGCGTCGTCCATGTCTGCCGTCGACTGGGTGCTCATGGACAGGAATCATCCCGTACCGATGGCCCTCACGTCCCACCCTGGGCAAAACATTCCGGTACGCGAAACGGTCAGTCCTCCAGGGTGACGATCAGGTCAGGCGGGTTGAGCTGCCTGTCGAAGGACGCGGCGCAGGGGGTGTCCGCCATCTCGACCTGAGGGTCGGCGCCCACCACGCCCGACAGCCGGACGCAGAGCCGGGCGTGGACCACGGCCGCGACGTACCCGCCGCCGTTACCGGTGGCATCGTAGGCGACATCGACCTCAAGCCGGCCGCCCTGCGTGACGCGCTGCCCGAACACCATCCCGTAACGGTCGCCACCGGCCGCCGCCGCGAGACCGCTCAACCGCCTCTCGGTGCTCAGCGCCGCGAAGGGCGGATCGGTGAGCAGTTTCATAGCCGCTTGCCGGGCGTTCAGGGCGCGCTCCCGGACCGAGGTGGTCGCCTCGTCTCTCGCCTGCTGCTCCGAGTGGAGGCCACAGCTGGTGAGGCAGAGCAGGGCGACGCCCGCGAGGAGAACCCTCCTCACGGACGCCGCCAGTCCACTCGGGTCACAGGCTCGTCACACCGACGGCGACATGGTTCATCATCGATGCAGTTCGTGCTGAACCTGCCACGTCATGCTCCTATCGTCGAGGTGACCGGGAAACTGGGGTCATGCGAACGGCGGCCGGGCAACCAGCCCGACCACCGTTCGCATGACACGCGCTGGCTACTCCCGGATGCGGGGCACGGTGGTCGGCAGCAGGCCGCCGCCGGTGCCCCCCTCGTTGCCGGGCCCGGGGTTCGTCGGCGTGTCGGGGCCGCCGCCCGGGTTGCCGGGGAGTCCACCGCCCGGGTTGTTCGGGTTGTTGGGGTTATTCGGGTTGGTCGGGGTGTTGCCAGGGTTCTGGCAGAAGATGTCCAGCGGGTTGCACGCCGGCGGGTCCGGGGTGGGCGGCGGGGGCGGCGGGTCGCCGTTGCCCGCCTCCGGGTCGCCGATGTTCGCGGCTGGCGGGAAGCTCTTCTTCGGCTCGCCCTTGAGGGCGTCGTTCATGAACCGCTCCCAGATGCCGCCGGGGAGGTTCGCGCCGCTGACCCTGGTGCCGTCCTTCAGCTTCAGCGGCAGCCGCTTCTGCACGTTGCCCACCCAGACGGCCGTGGCGAGCTGCGGCGTGTAGCCGATCATCCAGGCGTCGCCGTTCTCCGAGCTGTCGGACTTGAGCTCCCAGGTGCCGGTCTTGGCGGTGGCCTCGCGGCCGTCGGCGAGCCGGTGGTTGACCTGGCCCGGGTATTCCTTCAGTACCGAGGTCACGTCGGCCACGACGTCCTTGTCGATCCGCCGCTTGGGGTCGAGCTTCTCGCTGCTGACCTTCTCCCACTTGCCGGTGGTCTCGTTCTGCTTCTCCACCGAGTAGAGGAAGTGTGCCTTGTTGTAAACGCCCTCGTTGGCGAACGTGGCGACGCCGTTGGCGTGGTCGAGGACCGTGATCGGGTACTGGCCGTAGCCGACGACGTGGAAGAACGGCGACGGCGCGATGTCCTTCGGGTCGGTCTTCGTCAGGTCGTACGCCTTGGCGGGGTCGGTGTCCGTGCGCCACATCGTGGTGACGCCGGCCTGCTTGGCCATGTCGATGACCTTGTCCGGCCCGATCTCCTGGGTGACGTAGTAGAACGGCACGTTCAGCGACTTGAGGGTGGAGACCTTCAGGGTGCAGGAGTTGCCGCAGGACGGGTTGTCGACGCCCGCGTTGCTGACCTTGAACTTCGTGCCCTCGGGGGTGAAGCCCCGGCCCTTCCAGCGCGACTCCAGCGCCTTGTCGGCCTTCAGCGCGGCGGCCAGGGTATAGATCTTGAAGCTCGACCCCGGCGAGTGGCCGCCGGTGACGGTGCCGTTGGAGTCGGTGTTCTTGCCGGCGTAGTCGGTGCCGGTGCCGTTGTCGCCGCCGTAGTAGGCGACGACGCGCCCGGTCTGCGGGTCGATGGCGACGACCGCCGCCATCAGGTTCTTGGGCTGGCCGGCGAGCTCCGAGCCCTTCGTCTTGCGCTGGGCGGCCTCGACCGCCGCCTTCTGGATCTTGGTGTCGATCGTGGTGCGGATGCGGTAGCCGCCGGCCATCAGCGCCTGCGAGCAGAGCGGCTTCTTGTCGGTGACGTCCGCCTCCTTGTCGACGCAGAGGCCCTTCTCGCGCATCTCGACCTTGACGTAGTTGATGACGTTGCCGTACGGCGTGTTCACGCCGAAGTCGATGCCAGCGCCGCCGTTCTTGGGGCTCTTGATGTTCTTCGGGTATTCGGTCGGGCGCTCCGGCCTGCCGGGGGCGTTCAGCCAGCCCTCCTCGACCATGCCGTTGATGACGTAGTCCCAGCGGGACTTGGCGTCGACCGGGTTGACGGCCGGGTCGTACCCCCTGTGGGTCTCGCTGGCGACCGGCTGCTTGATCAGCGCGGCGAGCACCGCGCCCTCGGCGACGGTCAGGCTCTTCGCCGGCTTGCCGAAGTAGGTCTGGGCGGCCGCCTCGATGCCGTACGCGCCCCGGCCGAAGTAGATCACGTTGAGGTAGTGCTGCATGATCTGCGGCTTGCCGTACTTGTCGTTCAGCTTGGAGGCGAGGATCGCCTCCTTGACCTTCCGGGCGTAGGTGTCGTCCTTCAGGTTGTCGTACGCGTTGCGGGCGTACTGCTGGGTGATCGTCGACGCGCCCTGCTTGTCGCCGCCGGAGACGTTGTTCCACGCGGCGCGGGCGATGCCCTTGTAGTCCACACCGGAGTGCCGGTAGAAGTTGCGGTCCTCGGCTGCGGCCACCGCGTCCTGCACGTGCTGCGGGATCTGGTCGATGGTGACCAGGGTGCGGTTTTGCTCGCCCACCTTGGCGATGATGGTCTTGTTGTCCATCGCGTAGAGCGTCGTCGCCTGCGGCGGCGTGGTGTCCTCGGGCAGCACGACGTTGGTCGAGTAGTAGGTGAAGCCGACCACGCCGATGCCGGCGAGCATGATGAAGACGGCGAAGCTGGCGATGAGGATGTTCGCCCGCCGGCGCTTGCGGGCCCGCGCCGACTTCGTGCGGCCGTCGGGGCCCCGGCCGCCGGGGCCGCGGTCACCCCCGCCGGGCGGTGCGCCGATGCCGGAGGCCGGGGAGACGCTCGCCCGGGCGACGGAGGCGCGGCCGGCGGGACCGCCGTACGGTGCGCCACTGACCGACGCGGCGCCCACGCTCGCTCGTCCGGCGGAGCCGACACCGACCGAGGCCCGACCGGCCGGGGAGACGGGCGCCGGGGAGACCGGCACCGAGGCTCGGCCCGGGGTAGCCCGGCCGGCTGTCGGCCCGCCCGGGGCCGGGGAGACGGGCACCGAGGCCCGGCCGGCCCCCGCGCGCCCGACCGAGGCAGAGCCCACCGAGGCGGAGCCGGCGGCGGCTGTGCCGCGCGGCGGCACCGCTGCGGAGCCGGCGCGCGGCGGCACGGCCGCCGAGCCACCCACCGAGGCGCGGCCACCCGCAGCCTGGCCACGGGGCGGCACGGAGGCGCGGCCCGGCTGTGCCGTACCCTCTGACCAGCTGCCGCGGGCGTCGTCGCCGCGACGGTACGCGTCGGCCGGGCCCGCACCCGGGTCGCCGTGGGCACCCGGTATCTGGGCCCGCCCGCGCGAGGAGCTGGGATCGCCGTACGAGTTCATTCCTCACACCCTGCCGGTCGCGGTGGGACGCGATCGCGCCGCCACCGGTTTGCCGTGAGCTGAAACACAGGACGCCGCCGCCCGAACGAGTCGGGCCGAGGGCATCACTTCCGGATCAATCGGACCTATCGGTCCTGAGAGCTGTCGGTCGTCCCGCCTCCTCCACATCGGGCCAACCGAGTCAGCTGGGTTCACCGTTGCGCCTCTCGCCTCCGCCGAACGGCCGGGCCGGCACCCGGGGCCGTGGCGGCCGAAGCACCGGCCGCGCCCTGGTCCGACCCGTCCTCCGCGCCGCCGACCAGCCCGTCCCGGCCCAGCAGGAACTGCTCGACGAGGTGGTTCCAGCCGCAGCCGAGGCACACCTCCACCACGAACACCTGGAACTCACGCAGCGTCATCGCCAGGACGGGCAACTCGGCAAGGGTACGCGCCTGCCCGGCGGACTGCTTGAGCTCGTCCCCGTAAATGTAGTGGACGTGGGTGAGGTTCTCACTGCGGCAGATCGGGCAGCGTTCCTCGGTGGGCTCACCGTGGAAGCGGGCCGCGTTCTTCAGGTACGGCGACGCGTCGCAGACGTCGTACGTGCCCACCCGGCCGGCGAGAAGTTCACGCAGCACCGCTCGCTTCCGGAGCGAGTAGTCGACGACCTGGCGCTGCGTACGCATGCGGAGAAGGGTACGCGGTCCGGCGCGGCGAGGCGACCACCGTCACAATCGGTGACCCCGAGAATTCGGCGTGGGGGTTTGCCCTGATCCTTGGTGAGCGGCTAACGTGCGATGTATCGGTCCGATACATCGCGGTGGTTGAGTCTCCGCGTCGGGGGGTAAGAAGGGGTGGCCCGTGCTCGATCTCGCCATCCTCGGCCTCCTCCAGGAGTCCCCGATGCACGGCTACGAACTCCGCAAGGAGCTCGCGGCCAAGCTGGGTGCGATCCGCGCGGCGATCAGCTACGGCTCGCTCTACCCCACCCTGCGCCGACTGCAGGCGGCCGGGTGGATCACCGAGGCTGACGAGACGCCCGCCACCGCCGAGGAGGTCCCCGCACTGACCAGCCGCCGGGGGCGGGTGGTCTACAAGATCACTGCGGAGGGCAAGGAACGCTTCGCCCAGCTGATCGCGCAGGCCGGCCCCGAGACGTACGACGACACGGGCTTCGGCGTGCACTTCGCGTTCTTCGCCCGCACCGACCAGGCGACCCGGCTGCGCATCCTGGAGGGCCGCCGCCGCAAGATCGAGGAACGCCGCGAAGGGCTTCGCGACGTGCTGGGCCGGGCGGCCGAGCGCCTCGACGCGTACACCCTGGAACTTCAGCGCCACGGCCTCGACGCCTGTGAACGCGAGGTCCGCTGGCTGGAGGAGCTCATCGCCAACGAGCGCTCCGGCCGTGCCCCGACGGTCCCGGACACCGGGACGGCCGGCGGCCGACGAGATAACGACAGCCCGCCTCCGCCTGGAGAGTCCAGGAAAGAGCGGCCGTGATGAAGAAGAAGGAGGCAGACGCTATGGGCTCCGTCCGCGTCGCCATCGTCGGTGTGGGTAACTGCGCCTCGTCCCTCGTGCAGGGCGTGGAGTACTACCGCAACGCCGACCCGAACGACCGCGTCCCGGGTCTCATGCACGTCACCTTCGGCGACTACCACGTCTCGGACGTGGAGTTCGTCGCGGCGTTCGACGTCGACGCCAAGAAGGTGGGCATGGACCTCGCGGAGGCGATCGTCGCCAGCGAGAACAACACGATCAAGCTCTGCGACGTGCCGCCGACCGGCGTCAGCGTGCAGCGCGGCCCGACCTTCGACGGCCTGGGCCAGTACTACCGCGAGATCGTCGAGGAGTCGGACGCCGAGCCGGTCGACGTGGCCAAGGCGCTGCGCGACGCGCAGGTCGACGTCGTCGTCTCCTACCTGCCGGTCGGTTCCGAGCAGGCCGACAAGTTCTACGCCCAGGCCGCGATCGACGCCGGCTGCGCGTTCGTCAACGCCCTGCCGGTCTTCATCGCCTCCGACCCGGAGTGGGCGAAGAAGTTCGAGGACGCGGGCCTGCCGATCGTCGGCGACGACATCAAGAGCCAGGTCGGCGCGACCATCGTGCACCGGGCCCTCGCGAAGCTGTTCGAGGACCGCGGGGTCGAGCTGCTGCGCACGTACCAGCTCAACTTCGGCGGCAACATGGACTTCATGAACATGCTGGAGCGCAACCGGCTGGTCTCGAAGAAGATCTCGAAGACCCAGTCGGTCACGTCCCAGATCCCGCACGAGATGCAGAAGAGCGACGTGCACATCGGCCCGTCGGACCACGTGCCGTGGCTCGACGACCGCAAGTGGGCCTACATCCGCCTGGAGGGCCGCTCCTTCGGCGACACCCCGCTCAACGCGGAGCTGAAGCTCGAGGTGTGGGACTCGCCGAACTCGGCGGGCGTCATCATCGACGCCGTCCGGGCCGCGAAGATCGCCCTGGACCGCAAGATCGGCGGCCCGATCCTGTCGGCCTCGTCGTACTTCATGAAGTCCCCCCCGGTGCAGTACGCCGACCACGACGCGCACGCCGCCGTCGAGTCCTTCATCAAGGGCGAGGTCGAGCGCTGACGCGCTGATCCCCAGCACGACCGCGAGGGCCGGGTCCGTCGGGACCCGGCCCTCGCCGTATGTGCCGTCGAGCGGTACGTGTCCTGGTCAGAAGGCCCCGGAGTCGGTCATGACGCGGCCGTTGGCCCCGGTGCGGCCAGCCTCCGGCGGCATCTCCCGCCTACCGCGCAGGAGCTCCGCGGCGTACGCGCTCACCGCGTCGCCCCGGCGGGCCGTCAGGCCCACCTGATGCTCCTGGAGTGACAGGTCGTGCTCGTCGCGCCGCATCCGGGTCCGCCGCTCGATCTCGTCCTTCTCTGCGGCATACCGCTCGATCGTTCTCCGCTCCTCGGTGTCCACGCGCTCCGCGAATATCCGTTGGGACGACCCGGCGCGCACCTTGAACAGCTCGTCGTAGCCGCTCGTGCCGCCGAAGAACTTCACCACCACCGGCAGGCAGTCGATCGCCACGAAGAACAACCGGATGGCCCAGGTGCCGACCGCGAGGGCGGAGCTCTGCCCGGTCAGGTCGTGCAGCGCGTCGAGCCGCTCCAGGAACCCGATGGCACCCTGATGGCTGCGCTCCTCCTCGACGCGACGGTTGATCTGCTCCTCGCGGCTCTGTTCGAACGTGGCCACCGCCGTGCCGAGCCGGGTCTCCAGGCCCGCGATGCGCTCGCGCAGGGTGGCCAGCTTCGCGGTGTTCTGGGCCACCGGATGGGTCCTGGCGAACTCCTCGGCGTCGGCCTTGCGCTGCCGGCACAACGGCCCCTCTCCGCTCCGGCCGCTGAAGCCGTCGCGCGCGCTCCCGCCACCCACGCACTCCTTGACGGCGTTGGAACGCAGCCGGGCGAGGGTGTCGGTGTCCCGCTTGACGGTCTTCTCCAACGCCGCCGCCTCGCCGCGGAGTCCGGCCAGCTCACGGGTCGTCGATGCGGGCGTGACCGCGAAGGTCAACACGAAGCCCTGGCACGCCGGGGTGACGGCGTCCCCCTCGGCGGTCGCCCGGTCCTCGCCGTTGCACTTGACCAGGTTCGAGCGGAGCGCGTCCAGTTGCCTGCCGCGCTCATCCTGGATGTGCTGGACGATGGCGGTCTCGAAGATCCGCATGATGAGCGGCTCGGCGATGATGAAGCCGAACATCAGCGCCACGGCGAGTCGCATCACCAACGATCCGACGCGCCGGGCGTTGCCCACCATGCTGGTGACCAGCAGCCGGTCCAGGTTCAGCACGAAGACGGCCCAGAGCAGGGCGGGCACCAGGTGCACCGCGGAGAAGGCGCCCAGCGACTGGTTGATCGCCATCAGCATCGAGAAGCCGGCGATCAGGGCGGTGCCGAGGACGACGCCGCCGAGCGCCGTGTGTCGGGCACGCTCGTGCCACACCTCCCGGAGCAGGCTCTCGTCCACTCCGGCGAGCGCACGCAGCAGCCGGGGCGGTTCGAGACCACGACGGCGGCTCACCCGCTCCGTTTCCTCCCCGCCCCACCGCTCCCGCTGCTCAGGCAATGTCTTCCTCGCTCGGGATGGCGTCCGGCTCCGACCGGTCCGCACCAGCACCGGCGCGACCGCTGGCGCGGCCCGCACCGAGCGGGATGGTCTGTCCGCTGTCGTTCAGCACGGGCCTCTCGCCCGCCCCCATGCGACGCCCCGCCACCTCGTCGAGCAGTCGCATCGGGTCGACGGGCATCCGGTCGAAGTAGCCACGGTCGACCATCATCTGCAGCGTCTCGCCGAGTTGCCGGCGTCGGTCCCGCTCGTCCTCCCGCATCCGCTCGGCCACCTGCCCGACGTTGACCTCGTGGCGGACCATGCCGAGGGCCTCGGCGAAGGCGGGTCCGGCGGAGAGCAGGTCGGCGTACCGGTTGATCTCTCCGTTCTCCCAGGCGACGTCGATCCGTCCGACCTCGTGCTCCCACTCCTTGTCCCGGACGCGGCGGCGTTGTTCGCGCAGCTCCGTCGAGGGGTGCACCAGGACCGAGGAGAACTCGATCGACATCCCCCGTACCGCCGGCGGCACCAGCGTGCAGTACGCGGTGATCTGCGCGTCGACCAACCGGCGGACCTCGTTGATGTCGTCGATCCGGTAGCTCTGGCCCAGGCCCTTGAGGTCACGGTCCTGGGCCAGGTGGTTGTACAGCACGGCGGAGAGGTCCATCAGCCCGGACTCGGCCACGGTCTCCGGTGCCAGCACCTGGCAGCGGAAGGTCGCCGAGATGGTGAAGTCGTCGGCCGCACTGATCGAGGGGATGACGAACGTGCAGGTGATCATCGAGGCGCGCCGCTGGACGACGCTCACCGCGACGGCGTTGACCACCATGTCGTCGGCGAGGTCGATGTGGCGGTCCCCGTACAGCCGCTGGCGGCCACCAACCTTGAAGACGTAGACACCGCCGGGCGGCACCGGCGGCAGGTCGTCGGCGCTGCGGCGGGCCGGCAGGAGCAACCGGCGAGGTACGGGGGGCAGGGTTTTCTCACTCAGGACCGGGTACAGCATCTCAATCTGGCCCTTCCTCAGGGACGTCAAGAACGGATCAACGCAGGGCAGGTCGGACGGGGGTGGTGCGGGCGAGGGCGGCAAGCAGGGCGTCCATCACCGGGCGGTAGACGTCGGCCTCCCCGAACGGGCACCGGAGGGCCCACGCCAGATCGCGGCAGAGCAGCGCGCACTCGTCGGGGGACAGTTCGGCCCGCATCGCACCGCCGAGCTGACCGGCCGCGTCCCCGGCGGCGGGAAACCGCGCGAGGGCTCCCAACGTCGCGCGCAGCGCATCGATGGCGGGTCCCCGGTGTGGGAGGCTGCGCAGCACCTCGGCCCAGAGCGCCCCGATCGTCGCGATGGCCTCGGGCCGCAGCCGCAGCACATACGCCACCATCGGCTCCTCGCGGTCGAGGTGCTGGACCGCGAGCACCTCCAGCACCGCCTCGGTCGCGTGGCCGGGCTGCCGGAGGTCCACCGCCGCCGTCAGGGTGCGACGGAGCCGGAGCAGCAGGCGCTTGAGCAGCGCCACCGAGCCGCCGAGGTCGGCCGCGGTCGCGCAGAAGAGCAGCCCGAGCGAGCGGACCGCCATCACCCGGATCCGCTGCCCTCGCGTGGACAGGTGCCACAGCCAACGCTCGGCCTCGGTCGGATAGCGGATGCCGAGCGGCCCGCCCAATGCCATGGCCGCCGTCACGGCGCAGTTCTGGCCCGCCCCGTCCGTCCAGCCGAGAACAGTCCGGAGGGCCACCGGGGCGAGGACGTCGTCGCCGGCCATGAACGACAGCGTCGACACGGCGGTGAACCGCTTGGCGGCATTGCCTGCAGCCCAGGAACGCAGCAGGTCACGGGCCTCCCCGGCGGCGCTCCGGTTGCGCGCGAGCAGGGTGACCCCGAGCGCGAGCTGGAGCCGGACGTCCAGGTCCCGGCTGGCGGCGACTTCGTCCATCCACAGGCGTAGTGGCTGCCAGAGCTGGTAGTCGCACTCGTTCAGCTCGCGCAGCACATGCTCGCGCATCGCGGCGGAGACGAAAACGATCCGCCGCTCGTACCCCAGATCGTCGTCGAGGGTGGTGCCGTCCTGCCGGGCGATGAGGCCACCGTCGCGGTGCAGCCCGCGCCGGCCCTGGATCACCGGCGGCGGCGCGGCGAACTCGGGGTCGACGGTCGGCTGCGGGATGCGCTCGGCCCGGTCGATCTCCCGTAGCCGGGCGTGTGTCCGCTCGAAGGTGCGCTCGGGGAGTTCGTAGGCGAACGCCAGAGCCGCCACCGTGAGCAGTTCGTCCCACTCCGAGGCCTGGCCGAACCACTCCTCGACCCGGTGCCGGGCGGTTTTCTCGACCTCGTCGAGCGCTGCTTCCACCCCTTGCGGGAGCCGGTCGAGCAGTCGTACCACCTCGGCGGGCCGGCCGAGCTCGGCGGCGTGCTGCCGAATCCGCGCCTGGTCGTCCTCCGGCAGCGGAAGCCCGCGCCCGTCCAGGAGACGTCCATCGAGGATGGCGTTCGGGTCCGGGCGTTGCCAGGCGACGACGTGCCGGCTCGACCCCGGTCGCAGAGCCGCCCGCGGCTCGGTGGTGATCACCAGGAACGCGCCGGCCTTCTCCAGCCGATCACTGAGCCGCGCCAGGCCGAACTCCTGCACCACGCCGTCTCGACGCTCGCCCAACCAGTCCAGCACGACGTAGCCACGGTCGCGCAGGTAGTCGTACTCGATGAGCTGCGCGAGCGGCATGGCGGGCGACAGGCCGGTCACCTCCCCGGCGCGCCCGGTCGCCTCGTGCAGCAGCGCGAAGGCGGAGGCGCGACGGCCGACGCCCTCCTCGCCGGTGAGCACGACCAGCTGGGACGCGCGTAACTCGCTCAGCGTGGCGGTGAAGCCGCGGGGCCGCACGTAGTACCGCAACGCGTGCTCGATGTCCGCCGGCCGCAGCCGGCCCACCAACGCCGGGGTCGCCAGGGTGCCGCCGGAGACCCCGAAGGTGGCGTGCGCGGCGTGGACCTGCCCGTAGAACTTGTTGATGACGCGTGCGCCGTACCGCTGGTCGTCGAGCCCGACCTCGTCATCCGGGGTGGCGGCGGGAACCTGCGGGGCTGCGGGCGGTCCGCCCGCGGGGACCGCGTCGTCGCTGCCGGCCGGCCCGTCGGCGTCCGGTCCGGTGGACGTGGCTTCCCCGTCATCCATGGACACCCCCGGAGATGCCGAAGGTGGCGTGGTCCGCGTGCACCTCGTTGTTGAAGATGTTGTTGACCAGGCCGGATCGGGACGCGCCGGATCCTGTGGGGCGGGCCCGGGCATCCTCCGGTGTCGGGCCTGCGGGCTGGTCGGGCGCCCCGCCGAGGTCGAGCCGGTGCACGTCGGTGCCGGGCACGCGGAGCCAGGCCGTGGCCCTGTACTCCTTCTCGGACACCTCCACCCGGCGGAAGTCGTCCGCGACCAGGGTCGTGTGCCCCTGACCGATCACGTCGGTGAAGACCACGTCCGAGACGATCAGAGCCAGGTTCACGGCCGGGGCGAGCTTGAGCGCGCTGCGGACCGGCGCGGAGTTCAGGAGCCGACTCACCACGACGACGCCCTGGCCGGCGAAGCCGTTGTCGGCCCGGTAGGCGACGCCGACGTGCAGGGCCATCCGTAGGCGCAGGCGCTCGGCCGGATCCCGGGACCGGTTGTACCGGGCCAGTTCGGCGTCGAGCTGCCGGGGAAAGTCGTCAACCATTCTGGGCTCGTCGGGTCCGAGCGGCACGAGGGACAGTTCTTCGTCTCCCACTCCCTGCCGCAGCCAGGTGGTCCGGTCCAGCTTCGCCCGGGCGGCAGCCGCGTCCAGGAGTTGGACCAGGGTTCGTTGCATGTCGTGCTGGGCGCAGTCGTCGCGCCCGCCGTAGCCCTCGGCATCGACGGAGACGCAGAATCGTCGGCCGAACTGCTCGTGAAGCTGCATGAACAAGCGCTCCCGTAACGATGAGTGGTGTGATTTCTGCCCACCCACTGTTCGCGTGATCAGCCTGCCAAACCCCCCGCAAGTACGGCTTTCGCCTGTCAGCTATGCGATAGGGCGGATTCATCGGGCATGGCGAGGAACAACCGACGGGATCGACCGGATTGTAGTCGCACCCTGACTGTGAGCGACAGCAACCGAGTGGCGACGGTTGGTCAGCTCCAGAGCCGGCGCAGGGCGACGCCGGCCTCCAGCTCCAGCAGCTTCACCTTGCGGGGCAGGCCGCCGCCGAACCCGACCAGCTTCGCCCCCGCACCCACGATCCGGTGGCAGGGGACGATCACGGGGATCGGGTTGCGGTTGCAGGCCACCCCGACGGCCCGCGCCGCCCCCGGGTCACCGCCGCCGACCAGTCGGGCCACCTCGCCGTAGGTCGACGTCTCCCCGTACGGGATGCGGGTCATCTCCCGCCACACCGCGCGCTCGAACTCGGAGCCCCGGCGCGCCGTCACCGGCACCGTGAACTCGGTCAACTCCCCGGCGAAGTACGCCCGCAGCTCGGCCACGACCCGGTCCGACAGATCGTCGCCGGGTACGTCAACGGCGCTCTCCACCCGCCCGAAGTGCGCGCCGCACACGGCGTCGTCGTCGGTGGCCACGGAGAACGCGCCGATCGGGGAGTCGAGCACGGTCCAGCGCATGCCCCATTCTTTCCCGCGAGCGTGACCCGCCCGACCCCGCCCACCCGCAACGGTGGCGGCCGGCGCCGCCGGATGACCTTGCACGGCGTCGATACCGTGCAGGTCGTGGCCACCGGAACGCTCATCTTCCTGATCATCGGCGGGGCGGGCGTCGGCGTGCTGGCGCTGGCCCTGCTCGGCACCGAGCTGTTCCACTTCAGCCATCCCGGTGCCGACGGTCCGGTGTCCCTGGAGGCGGTCGCCGGGTTCGCCGGCGCGTTCGGCTTCGGCGCGGCGATCGTCAACGAGCTGCTCGGTGCGCGTACCCCCGGGATGGTGGCGGCGGCCGTGGCCGGCGGCGCGGTCGCTGCGGTGCCCACCGCGTGGGTCGCGGCCCGGATGAGCCGGGCGGCCCGCACCATGCGCACCGACCCCACGCCCACCCGCCACCACCTCGTCGGCGCGCTCGGCCTGGTCGTGACCCCGATCCCCGTGGACGGCTACGGCGAGGTCAGGGTCCGCGTCGCCGGCCAGCCGGTCAAGCTCAACGCCCGCGCCGACCGGCCGATCGGGATGGGCGAGCAGATCTTCGTGGTCGAGGCCCTGAGCGAGACCAGCGTGCACGTCGAGACCTACTGACCCCCACCGTCCTCCTCCCCTTGTCGCAGAGCGGAAGTCGTATGCCCCTTCTCATCGCCATCGGCGGCGCGGTACTCCTCGTCGTCGTCCTCGTCCTGTTCGTGCTGTCCCGGATCAAGGTCGCCGGGCCCAACGAGGCGTTCATCGTCACCGGCCGCAAGGGCCGGACCACCGAGACCGCCGACGGCGGCCGGTCCACCGACATGTCCGGCCAGAAGGTCGTCCTCGGCGCGTCGGTGTTCGTGCTGCCCGTGGTGCAGAAGCTCCAGTCGCTCGACCTGTCCAGCCGCCGCATCGACGTCGGCATCAAGGGCGCCGTGAGCAAGCAGGGCATCCGGGCCGAGCTGCACGGCGTCGCCATCGTCAAGGTCGGCGGCACCGAGGACGCGATCCGCGCCGCCGCGCAGCGCTTCCTGCACCAGCAGGACGAGATCGACAACTTCACCCGCGAGGTGCTGGCCGGCGCGCTGCGCTCGATCGTCGGCCGGCTCACCGTCGAGGAGGTCATCCGGGACCGGGCGGCGTTCGCCAGCGCGGTGGCCGAGGAGGCCGAGCACTCGATGACCAACCAGGGCCTGGTGCTGGACACCTTCCAGCTCCAGGACATCGTGGCCGAGGGCTCGTACCTCCAGGACCTGGGGCGGCCGGAGGCGGCCCGCGTGCTCAAGGACGCGGCGATCGCCGAGGCCCGGGCCCGGCAGCAGGCCGAGCAGGAGCGGCTGCTCGCCGAGGAGGCCATCGCCGAGGCGAACCGGAACCTGTCGCTCAAGCAGGCCGCCATCCAGGCGGAGATCGACGCGGCGAAGGCGAAGTCGGCGGCGGCCGGCCCGCTCGCCCAGGCCGAGCGGGACCAGGCGATCCTCTCGGAGCAGCAGAAGGTCGCCGAGCGCAACGCCGAGCTGAAGCAGCGCCAGCTCGACACCGAGGTGCGCAAGCCGGCCGACGCCGCCCGGTACAAGGTGGAGCAGGAGGCCGAGGCGGCCCGCAACGCGGCGGTGCTCAACGCCGACGCGCGGCGGCAGGCCACCATCGCCGCCGCACAGGCCGAGGCCGAGCAGGCCCGGCTCACCGGTGAGGGCGAGCGGGCCCGCCGGGCCGCGCTGGCCGAGGCGAACGCCATCGAGGGCGCCAAGGAGGGCGAGGCCGAGCAGCGCCGCCGGTCCGCGATCGCGGAGGCCGTCGAGCGGGAGGGCCAGGCCGAGGCCGCGGCCATCCTGGCCAAGGGCCAGGCCGAGGCCGACGCGATGGCCCGCAAGGCCGAGGCGTTCGCCGCGTACGGGGAGGCCGCGGTCCTGGACCTGCTGGTCCGGGTGCTGCCGCAGGTGGTCGAGGCCGCCAGCGCGCCGATCGGCGCGATCGACAAGCTGACCGTCATCTCCACCGACGGGGCGTCGTCGCTGACCAAGTCGGTGGCGAGCAACGTGGCGCAGGGCCTCCAGCTCGGCACCGACCTGACGGGCATCGACCTGGCCGGCCTGCTCGCCAAGCTGGGCGCGGCGCGCAACGCCGGCACCGAGGCGACCACGGTGGACGGGACCGCCGTCGACCGCTGACCCTGATCAGCATCACGAAGCCGGCCGGGCCCGTCGTGGGCCCGGCCGGCTTCGCTTTCGGTACGGAGGATTCGGCCGTCCCGGGAAAGGCCGGCGCCCGCCGGACCACCCCGGTCGTTGGGGGCGGTGCCGACGGGCGCCGGATGTGGTGCGGGATCCTCAGGCGAGGCCGATGGTGAACTGCTCCCAGGCGCCGACCGAGGTGCTCTTGGCGATCAGCGGCTTGCTGCCGCCGCTGTCCGCCTTGACGATCTTGCCGTTCGCGTTCGCGTACAGGTGGACGGTGCCGTCCGGGTGGTGCCAGCCGACGTAGAACGCCTCCCAGTCGCTGATCGAACCGGCCTTCGCCAGCAGCGGCTGGGAGCCGCCGCTCTGCGCCGTCACGTACTTGTTGTTGACCAGGGCCCGGAAGGCGATCCAGCCGTAGCCGAGGTCGACCAGCTCGTACTTCTCCCAGGAACCCACCGAGGTGCTGCGGGCCAGCAGCGGCTTGCTGCCGCCACCGTCGGCCGCGACGAACTTGCCGTTCGCCTTGGCCTTCACGCTGACGATCGGGTTGGGCGCCTCGAAGTCGAACTTCTCCCAGGCGCCGATGCTGGCGCTCTTGGCGAGGAGCGGCTTGGTGCCCGCGCCGTCGGCGGCCACGTACTTGCCGTTGACCTGCGCCTTGAGGCTGACGCTGCCGTCGGTGTTGTTGACGAGCTGGAACTTCTCCCACGAGCCGATCGCGGTGCTCTTGGCGATCAGCGGCTTGCTGCCGCTGCCGTCGGCCGCGACGTACTTGCCGTTGGCCTTCGACTTGAGGGCGACCACCCCGCTGCTGACGGAGACGACGTCGAACTTCTCCCACCCGCCGAGCTGCCAGCTGCGGGCGATCAGCGGCTTGGAGCCGCCGCTCTCGGCCACGACCAGGGAGTCGTTGACCCGGGCCCGCAGGCCGACGTTGGTGCGGGCCACCGGGGTCGCGCCGACGTGCGCGAGCCGGTCGATGCTGCCCGCCGGGCCGAGCACCGCGCCGGAGACGCCGTTGGTGACGACGGCGTTGCGCACCTGCTGCGGGGTCCAGTTCGGGTTCTGGGCGAGCAGCTGCGCGGCGATGCCGGCCACGTGCGGCGCGGCCATCGACGTCCCGTTGATGGTCTCCGTCGCGGTGGTGCCGCCGATCCACGCCGAGGTGATGCCGACGCCGGGGGCGAACGTGTCCAGGCAGGTCCCGTAGTTGGAGAAGCCGGCCATCATGTCGACCCGGTCGGTGGCGCCGACGGTGATGGCGGCCGGCGCGCGGGCCGGCGAGTACGCGCAGGCGTCGTCGGCCTCGTTGCCGGCGGCGACGACGTAGGTGATGCCCTGGCCGATGGAGGTGGCGATCGCGTCGTCCAGCACCGGGTCCACGTCGCCGCCGAGGCTCATGTTCGCCACCGCGGGCTTCTGGGCGTTGTTGGTCACCCAGTCGATCCCGGCGACGACCCCCTCGGTCGAGCCGTAGCCCTCGCAGTCGAGCACGCGGACCGCGACCAGGTCGACATCCTTGGCGACGCCGTAGGTCGTGCCGCCCACCGTGCCCGCCACGTGCGTGCCGTGGCCGTTGCAGTCGGCGGCGTCGCCGCCGTCGATCGCGTCGAACCCGGAGCTGGCCCGGCCGCCGAAGTCCTGGTGGTTGATGTTGATGCCGCTGTCGATGATGTACGCGGTGACGCCGCTCGACGACGGGTACGTGTAGGACTTGCTCAGCGCCGGGGTGGTCTGGTCGATGCGGTCCAGGCCCCACGAGGGCGGGTTGGTCTGGGTGCCGCTCGCCGAGACCTTGCGGACCGGCTCGACGTACGCGACGTCCGGGTCGGCCGCCAGCCGCTTCGCCTCGGCGGGGGTGAGCTGCGCGGAGTAGCCGCGCAGGGCCCCGGTGAAGACCTTCCGCACCTTGCCGCCGTTGGCCTTGGTGAGCGCCTTGACGGTGCTGCGGGTGGTGCTCGCGGCGGCCTTGCCGTTCTTCAGCTTGACGATGTAGCGGCCCGGCACGACGCCCTTGGTCAGGGCGTCACGCGCCTGCGACCGCTTCGGCGCGGTCAGGTTCGGCCGCACCGGGTTGCCGGCGGCGTCCAGGCTGGACGCCTCGACGCCGGCCGGCTCCGGGCTGGCCGGGGCGGAGGGTTCGGCCATCGCCGCGCCGCCGGTGGTGGCGAGGGCGATGGAGGTCGCGGAGGCGAGGGCGAGCCCGGCCACCGCAGAGCGGCGCATTACGCCACGACGTGTCAAAGAGATCTCCCCGTTGCAGCATCGGCCGTCCACCTCGGACGGCCGAGAACAATGAATCAGGCCTCACACTGAAATGGACAGGAGGCCACGATGATGTTGCATCATCATGGACGCTGGTCGAAGGGAATTACCTCAGCCGATCGGTCGATACGCTACCGTCGCGTCGTCAGTTTCCCGACAGGACGCGCGATCGGAGCGCCGCGCCGTCCCGGCGGACCCGCGATCAGCCGCCGACGCCCTCTTCGCGGGCCCAGCGCAGCAGCTCCGCCTCGGCCTCGTCGCGGTCCAGCGGGCCGCGCTCCAGGCGCAGCTCCTTGAGGTGCTTCCAGGCCCGACCCACGATCGGCCCCGGCGGCACGCCGAGCAGCTCCATGATGGCGTTGCCGTCGAGGTCGGGGCGGACCCGGGCGAGGTCCTCCTCGGCGGCGATCCGGGCGATCCGCTCCTCCAGCGCGTCGTAGTCGGCCGCGAGGGCCGCCGCCTTGCGCCGGTTGCGGGTGGTGCAGTCCGAACGGGTCAGCTTGTGCAGGCGGGCCAGCAGGTCACCGGCGTCGGTGACGTAGCGGCGGACCGCCGAGTCGGTCCACTCGCCCCGGCCGTACCCGTAGAAGCGCAGGTGCAGGCCGACCAGCTTGACCACCTGGGCGGTGACGTCCTTCGGGTATCGCATGGCCTTCATCCGGGCCTTGGTGAGCCGCGCGCCGACCACCTCGTGGTGGTGGAAGCTGACCCGGCTGTCCGGCCCGACGGCCTTGGTGGCCGGCTTGCCGACGTCGTGCATCAGCGCGGCCATCCGCAGGACGAAGTCACACCCGTCGGTCTCGTACGACACGGCGTTGGCGACCACGGTGAGCGTGTGCTCGTAGACGTCCTTGTGCTGGGCGTGCTCGTCGATCTCCAGCTTCAGCCCGGTCAGCTCGGGCAGGAAGCGGTCGGCCAGGCCGGTGTCGACCAGCAGCCGCAGGCCGGTGATCGGGTCCGCGCCGCAGAGCAGCTTGGTGAACTCGTCGCGGATCCGCTCGGCGGTGATCCGGTCGAGGTCGGCGGCCATGCTGGTCATCGCGGCCCGCACGTCGGGGTGCACCGCGAAGCGGAGCTGGGCGGCGAACCGGGCGGCCCGCAGCATCCGCAGCGGGTCGTCGCCGAAGGACTCGGCGGGGGTGCCGGGGGTGCGGATCACCCGGGCGGCGAGGTCGTCGAGACCGCCGTGCGGGTCGGTGAACCGGTGCGCGGGCAGGCTCACCGCCATCGCGTTGATGGTGAAGTCGCGACGCCTGAGGTCCTCGGTGAGGCTGGTGCCGTACTCCACGACGGGGTTGCGGCTGACCTGGTCGTACGCCTCGGCGCGGAACGTGGTGATCTCCAGCCGCAGCCCGTCGCGTTGGCAGCCGATGGTGCCGAACTCCCGCCCGGTCTCCCAGATCGACTCGGCCCAGCCCTTGACGATCCGCAGGGTCTGGTCGGGATGGGCGTCGGTGCAGAAGTCGAGGTCGTCGCCGAGGCGGCCGAGCAGGGCGTCGCGCACCGAACCGCCCACCAGGTGCAGCTCGTGGCCGGCGTCGGCGAACCGGCGGCCCAGCTCGTCGGCGACCGGCGAGACGCGGAGCAGTTCGGCGACGGCGTTGCGCTGCGCGGCGGTGAGTTCGCGGCGGTCGGCGGCGTGGGGTGCGGAGGCTTCGGACATGGGATCGCCAGCCTATCGGTCGGGTCGGGGGCCTGATCCGCCGGGCGCGGGTAACCAGCAGGTGTTGACTATGGTCATGGTGTGCGGGCCGGTGCCCGGCTCCGACGTACCCCTGGGAGGCTGGAGATGAGCGGCGGTCTCTACCGCAGCGCGAACGCCGCGCAGGGCGGCGGCCGGCCCCCCGGCGACGACGCCACCTTCATCTCGGCGGAGCCGCTGAACCAGCCCGCGATCGAGTCGACCGCGCCGCCCCAGGAGCAGGTCGCCGAGGCCAGCGCCGCGACGAACAGCGCGGTGATGGCGATCGGCAGCCTGGTCAGCCGGGGCACGGGCTTCCTGCGCACGCTGGCGCTGACCGCCGCGCTGGGCGGGGCGCTGGTCGGCGACGCGTACACGACGGCGCAGATCCTGCCGGGGATGGTCTACGAGTTCCTGCTAGGCGGCATCCTCACCAGCGTCCTGATCCCGGTGCTGGTGCGCCGTCGCAAGGCCGACGCGGACCGGGGGCAGGCGTACACGCAGCGGTTGCTGACGCTCGCGGTGGTCACCCTGGCCGTCGCGGCGCTGCTCGCCGTCGCGGGAGCCTCGCTGCTGACCGCGCTGTACGCGAGCGACAAGTCCAGCGGCGACTACCAGTCGCTGGTCACCAAACTGTCGTACCTGATGCTGCCGATGATCTTCTTCACCGGCCTCAGCGCGTTGATCAGCGCGGTGCTCAACACCCGGGGGCACTTCGCCGCCCCGATGTGGGCACCGATCCTGAACAACCTCGTGGTGATCGGCACCGTCGGCCTCTACATCGCCATCTTCGGCGCGGAGATCGTCGACCCGGAGCAGATGACCACCGGGCGGATCCTGCTGATCGGCGGCGGCACCCTGCTCGGGGTGGCGATCCAGGCGGCCGGGCTGCTGCCGGCCCTGCGCAAGGTGGGGTTCCGCTGGCGGCTGCGGTTCGACTTCCGGGCGCTGGGCCTGGGCGAGCTGGGCCGGCTCGGCGCGTGGATGTTCTGCTACGTGGCGGTCAGCCAGATCGGCCTGATCGTCCTGTTCAACCTGCTCAACCGCGCCGGCCGGGAGAACGCCGCCGGCCCGCTGATCTACAACAACGTCTTCCTGCTGCTGATGATGGCGCACGGCATCATCGCCGTGTCGATCATCACGGCGCTGATGCCCCGGATGAGCGCCGCCGCCGCCGACGGCCGGTACGCCGACCTCGCCGCCGACCTGTCCCGGGGCACCCGGACGGTCACGGCGGTGCTCGCCCCCATCGCGGTCTGCTACGCGGTGCTCGCCGGCCCGCTGTCGGTGACGCTGTTCCGCTACGGCGCGTTCAGCGACGAGAACGCCACCGCCACCTCGCTGGTGCTGCTGGTCGCGGCGCTGGCCCTGGTCCCGTTCGCGGTCAGCCAGTTGTTCACGTTCGCCTTCTACGCGCTCCCGGACACCCGCACCCCGGCCCTGATCAACATTCCGGTGGTGGCGCTGCGGATCGGCGTGCAGATCGCGCTGTTCGCCGCCTTCTCCGCCACCTTCGCGGCGGCGGGGATGATGATCGGCAACGCGGTCTCCTACCTGGCCGCCGCAGTGTTCTCCGCGCTGCTGCTGCGGCCCCGGGTCGGCCGGATCGGGCTGGGCGGGATCCTGCGCACCCTCGGCAAGGTCCTGGTGGCCGCGCTCGGTGCCGCGCTGGCCGGCCTGCTCGTGGTGAACCTGCTGCCGGGCGGCGACACGCTGAGCTGGCCGCAGGCCGTGTTCCGGCTGGTCGTCGGCGGCGCGGTCATCGCGGGGACGTACCTCGGGCTCGCCATGGTGCTGCGGATCGGCGAGATCACCGAGGTGGTCGGGATGGTCCGCCGCCGCCTCGGCCGCTGACCGGGCCCGCCGGCCGCTTCGGGCCGGCCGGTCGAGCGGGCCCTCCGCCCGGCAGACACGGAGCGTGATCGAGGATCACCAGGCTGGGGACAGCCCTGTGGATAACTCAGCGATTCGCCGCTCAGCAGCCATAAGGCCCTGTGGACAACCAACCGTAAGGCTGAGCATGGCGGGCCGTTCGGCGGGGAATCCGTCGCCGTCGCCCGGACGCCACACCGGCGCGGCCCCTGCAACGACTACTTGCCGTCAACCTCTAGATTGGCTAGTACATGTGCCAGCAACGCGGCCGACAACGGTCGTAACCGGACAGGCGCGGCCACTCCCGGCACCTCAGCCGGGTACGCCGGGAAGATGACATGTCGGGGAGGCCGGCAACCCGGGTAAGGTCGCTCTCGACGGGTACGGCTGACCCCGGCGCTCCGCGTCGAGACCGTCGGTCGGTTCCTCAACAGGCAGAGCGGGAAGCCAGATGCCCAGCAGCGCGGGTCCATCGATCGACACGATCACCGAGGGAGGACGGGTGACCCAGGTCGGCGAGGGTCAGCAGGCGGAGGAGAGCGCTCCGCCGATCATGACCTTCGGTGCTCCCACGGCCGGTGAGATCCTCGCCGAGCGGTACGAGCTGGTCGAGCACATCAACAACGACAGCGCGGGCCGGCTGGTCTGGCGCGGGGTCGACGTGGTGCTGCGCCGCCCGGTCGCGGTCGTGCTGCGTTACCCGGGCGGCGACTCGGCCACCGAGATGCTCCAGGCGGCCGTCGCGGCCAGCCGGGTGATCCACCCCAACCTGGTCGGCGTGTACGACGCGATCGACGAGGCCGAGCGGGCGTACGTGGTCCGCGAGTGGGTGGACGGCCGGTCCCTGCGGGAGATGGTCGCCGACGGCCCCCTCGACCCGGGCCGGACGACCGCGATCGGCAACGCCGTGGCCAGCGCGCTGGCGGCCGTGCACGCCACCGGCATGGTGCACGGCAACGTGCACCCGGGCACCGTCATGATCAGCGACGAGGGCCGCGTGGTCCTGGCCGACGCCCGCACCGACGGCGCCGACAGCCAGGAGAACGACGTCCGCGCGATCGGCGGCATCCTCTACTTCGCCCTGACCGGGCACTGGCCGCACGCCGAGGCCCCGCTGCACGGCGCCACCGCCGGGCACGGCCGGGCCGCGATCCCCGACGCCGTGCGCGACGCCAGCGGCGCGATCGCCGCGCCCCGCCAGGTCCGGGCCGGCGTGCCGGCCTACCTCGACGACCTCACCATGGACCTGCTCGACGCCGGCATCGCCCCGCCGCCGTCGGACGTGCTCTCGGCGGAGCTGGCCCGGCTGGACATCCCGGTGGAGGACGACGGCTACCTGGAGCCCGCCGGCCCGCTGCGGTTCGCCGCCGACAACGGCGAGGAGCCGTCGCCGCTGGCCTCGGTCGCCGGGCGGAAGGTCGCCGTCGGCATCGCCGGCCTGTTGGCGGTCGCCCTCGTCGGCCTGCTCATCGGCATCAGCATCCTCGGCAACGACGACGAGACGCCGGAGACCGAGCCGGTGGCCCGGCCGTCCAGCAGCGCCCCGGCGACCGAGGCGACCCCCGCCGCCGCCGTGCGCAAGCTGTCGGTGACCGAGGTCCGCATCGTCGACCCGGACAGCAAGCTCCGCGACGAGCTGGGCGGGGCCGAGAAGGTGATCGACGGCGACGCGGACAAGGGCTGGGACACCGACACCTACACCCGGTCGAACTTCGGCAACACCAAGAGCGGCATGGGCGTCTGGATCGACCTCGGCGAGGAGCGCACCGTCAAGTCGGTGCAGGTGAGCCTCTCCGCCACCGGGGCCTCCGCCCAGCTGTTCGCGGGCACCACCGACCCGCCGCCCACGTCGTCGGGCGACAAGGAGCTGTTCGCCAGCTACAAGAAGAACCCGATCGGGCAGCCCTTCGAGCAGCACGACGGCACCACGATGACCTTCAACGGCTTCGACGCCGACGCGAAATACCGCTACCTGCTGTTCTGGATCACCGAGCTGCCCCCGAACGACCGGGGCTACCAGGTCGGCGTCCAGGAGATCACGGTCCAGGGGTCGTGAACCGGGGCCCGGCGACGGGGCACCGCAGCGATCGGGCGCGGTGATGGACGCTCACGGCGAGCGCGCGAGCGACGTCGACCTGCTGCGCGCCCACGTCGCCGGTGACCGGGACGCCTTCACCGAGCTGTTCCACCGGCACCGGGACCGGCTCTGGGCGGTCGCCCTGCGGACCCTCGGCGACCGTGAGGAGGCCGCCGACGCCCTCCAGGACGCGCTGCTGTCCGCCCACCGGGCGGCGGCCCGGTTCCGGGGCGACTCGGCGGTGACCACCTGGCTGCACCGGATCGTGGTGAACGCCTGCCTCGACCGGATCCGCCGCCGGCAGGCGCACCCGACCGTCCCGCTGCCCGACGGCACGCACGGCGTCGACGGCGGCCCGTCGACCGGCGGGTTGGAGCCCGCCGCCCCCGTCCAGGACCACGACACCGCCCTGGTGGTCCGGCAGGCGCTCGCCGAACTGCCCGTCGAGCAGCGGGCGGCGCTGATCCTCGTCGACGTGCAGGGCTACCCGGTGGCCGAGGTGGCCCGCATCCTCGACGTCGCCGAGGGGACGGTCAAGAGCCGCTGCGCCCGGGGTCGGGCCCGGCTCGCCGTCGCCCTCGGGCACCTGCGTACGGGCGCACTGCCCGACGGCCCGGCCGGCGACGCCGCAGGGGCGGGCCGACAGCCCGGCCCCGCCGTGCGGCTGGCCTCGCCGCGCGCCGGTGCCGACGGCTCCCACGGCCCGGACGTGCCCGCCGTCACCCAGGGGAACCCCCGGCCCGCCGACGGCGTCCGATCAGGGTCGGGACGCTCCCGGCGCGTCGCCAACCAGGAGGACTCGTGACTGCCGGGGGGTTCAGGGAGGTCGACCTCGACCTGCTCGCCGACTACCTCGGCGGCGCGTTGGACGGCACCCCCGACGAGGCGGTCGTGGCGCGGCTCGTCGCGGAGGACCCGGCCTGGGCCGAGGCCCACGACGCGCTGGCGGCGGCCCTGGCCCCGGTCGGCGACGCCCTCGCGGCCTGGGCCGGGCCCGCACCGCAGATGCCGCCGGTGGTCGCCGACCGGATCACCGCCGCGCTGGCTGGTGCCGGCCCCGGCACGCCCGCCGGTGTCACCGACCAGCCCGACCGGGCGGGCCTCGCCGACCCGGCCCGGGTCGGCCGGGTGCCCGCCCAGCCCACCGGCGGTACGCGCCGGCCCGCCGGCGGTCCCGGCCCGGCTACCGGCCGCCCCGGGGGCCGTGGGCGGCGCTGGGCGCGGCTCGCCGGGCCGGTGGCCCTGGCCGCGGCCTCGGTCGTCGCCGTCGGGTTCGGGCTCAACCAGGTGGTCGGCGGCAGCGACCAGAGTGGCGGCACGGCCGACCGGGCGATCAGCGCGCAGGCGGAGTCGGGCGGCGGCGCGTTCACCGTCGCCGGCGCGCCGCGGCGCTCGGGCACCGACTGGACGCCGGAGACCCTGGCCGCCGGCGATCGGCCGTCCCCCGGTGCCAGCGAGCCGCCGAGGTCGTTCGGGTCGGGGCCGGACGCGCCCGCCGGGGGCGACAGCGGCGAACGGCTGCCGGCCGTCGGGGACCTGGGCCGACTCACCGGCACCGCCGCCCTGGCCGACTGCCTCACGGCCGTCAGCGCCGAGCACGGGGCCGGTCCGCTCACCGTCGACCTCGTCGACTACGCGCGCTTCCGGGGCGCGCCGGCGCTGGTCGTACGCTTCGTCGACCCGTCCGGGGAGCGCTGGGCGTGGGTGAGCGGCCCCGAGTGCGGGGTGCCCGGGTCCGGTGCCGACACCCGCTACCGGACGCGGGTAGGGTGAGGCCGCGGCCGGCCCGGCGGGCCTCCACCGGCCGCGCCTGATTCACATCTGCCGTTCTTCCACGTGACGTGACCCACCGGATGACCGGCTCGGGAATCCCCACTTCGTACGATGACGTTCTGCAAGTCAGTAGTCGGCGTCTGCGCGGCGTCGACGCTCCGACCGGCATCGGTGCGCGTGCCGATGGCGACCACACACATCGGGAGACGGCAGTGGACGAGGTCCGCAACCTGATCATCATCGGCTCCGGGCCGGCCGGTTACACGGCGGCGGTCTACGCCGCGCGCGCCAACCTCAAGCCCCTGATCATCGAGGGCGTGCAGTCCGGCGGTGCGCTGATGACGACCACCGAGGTGGAAAACTTCCCCGGTTTCGCCGACGGCATCCTCGGCCCCGAGCTGATGGACAACATGCGCAAGCAGGCCGAGCGGTTCGGTGCCGAGTTCCTCACCGACGACGTGACCCGGGTCGAGCTGACCGACACCGGCAGCGTCGGCTCCGACGCGGTGAGCACCGTGTGGGTCGGCGAGACGGCATACCGGGCGAAGGCCGTCATCCTCTCCACCGGCTCCGCCTGGCGCCCGCTGGGCGTGCCGGGCGAGCAGGAATACCTGGGCCACGGCGTGTCGTCCTGCGCCACGTGTGACGGCTTCTTCTTCCGCAACCAGCACATCGTGGTCGTCGGCGGCGGCGACTCGGCGATGGAGGAGGCCAGCTTCCTCACCCGGTTCGCCGAGTCGGTCACCATCATCCACCGGCGCGACTCGTTCCGGGCCAGCAAGATCATGGCCGAGCGGGCGCTGGGCAACGAGAAGATCAAGGTCGAGTGGAACAGCGTGGTCGAGGAGGTCCTCGGCGACGACGGCAAGGTCACCGGCGTCCGCGTCCGCAACGTGCACACCGGGGAGGCCAAGGTCCTCGACGTCACCGGCGTCTTCGTGGCGATCGGCCACGACCCGCGCAGCGAGCTCTTCCGGGGCCAGGTGGAGCTGGACGACGAGGGGTACGTCAAGGTGCAGGCCCCCAGCACCCGCACCAGCGTCCCGGGCGTGTTCGCCGCCGGTGACGTGGTCGACCACACCTACCGGCAGGCCATCACCGCGGCCGGCACCGGCTGCGCCGCCGCCCTCGACGCCGAGCGCTTCATCGCCACGCTCGAAGGCTGAGCGCCGCACCCCGGGCTTCCCGGGTGGCGCACCGAACGACTGAAGGAACACATCGCAACCCCCGTAGGAGGGTCATAGTGGGAGCGACAAAGGCGGTCACCGACGCGAGTTTCGCCGTCGACGTGCTGAAGTCCGACAAGCCGGTGCTCGTCGACTTCTGGGCGGAGTGGTGCGGCCCGTGCCGCAAGGTCTCGCCGCTGCTCGAGGAGATCGCCGGCGAGATGGGCGACCAGGTCAGCATCGTCAAGCTCAACATCGACGAGAACCCGGAGACCGCGCGCGCGTACCGGGTGATGTCGGTGCCGACCCTGACCGTGTTCAAGAACGGCGAGCCGGTCCAGTCGATCGCCGGCGCCAAGCCGAAGGGCGAGCTGGTCAAGCTGATCCAGTCCGCGCTCTGACAGCCGCTACGCGAAGCCCCGTACCCCGTTGGGTGCGGGGTTTCGCATTTCGCGGGCCGTGACCTGCGCGGACACCGCCACCCCGGGCGGCCGGACCGCATAGCCTCAACCCGGGAGCCGCCGGCCGGCGACCCTGCGAAGGGGGCGAGCGTGCGTCCGATCCGACCCGGTGACCGTGGACCGGCGGTGCGCGAGATCCGCGCCGTCCTGACCGGTCTCGACCTGCTCGCGGCCGGGCCCTCGGCCGGCGACGAGTTCGACGCCGACACCGAACGCGCCGTGCGGGCGTTCCAGCAGTCCCGGGGGCTCAGCGTCGACGGGCGGGTCGGCGCGGAGACCTGGCGCGCCCTGGACGCCGCCCGCTGGCGGCTCGGCGCGCGCACCCTCTACCACGCGGTGCCGGAGCCGCTGACCGGCGAGGACGTCCGGTCGCTCCAGGAACGCCTGCTGGAGATGGGGTACGACGTGGGACGCGCCGACGCCGTCTACGGCGTACGCACCTCGCGGGCGGTGGCCCAGTTCCAGCGCGAGATGGGGCTCAAGCCGGACGGCTCCTGCGGCCCGCAGACCATGGGGACGCTGCGCAGGCTGGGGCGGAAGGTGGTGGGCGGCCGGCCGCAGTGGCTGCGCGAGTCCGACGCGATCCGGCAGGCCGGCCCGACCCTCGTCGGCCGGACCGTGGTCATCGACCCGGGGCACGGCGGCACCGACCCCGGGGTGGTGGTGCCGGACGGCCCGTTGCGCTGGACCGAGGCCGACCTGGTGCACGACCTGGCCAGCCGGCTGGAGGGGCGGCTCGCGGCAGCGGGCGTGCGGGTGCAGCTCACCCGGGGCCCGACGCCGCAAAGCTGCCTGCCGGACGCCGAGCGGGCGCAGCTGGCCAACTCCCTCGGTGCCGACGTGTTCATCTCGCTGCACACCGACGGGCACGCCAACCCGGAGGCGGAGGGGGTGGCCACCTACCACTACGGCACCGGCAACGGGGTCACCTCCGCGACGGGCGAGCGGCTGGCCGGGCTGGTGCAGCGGGAGATCGTGGCCCGCACCGGCCTGCGGGACTGCCGTACCCACGCCAAGACGTGGGAGCTGCTGCGGCTGACCCGGATGCCGGCGGTGCGGGTGGAGGTGGGCTACCTGACGTCGCCCACCGACCGGGGGCGGCTGGTCGACCCCCGGTTCCGGGACCGGCTGGTCGAGGCGATCGTCGCCGCCGTCCAGCGCATGTACTTCCCGATCGAACGGGACGTGCCCACCGGCTCGATCGACGTCAGCGCGCTGCGCGCGGCGGTCGCGGCAGGTCGCCGGGTGGGCGCGAACTGAGCCGCCCGCCCCGGGACAGCCGGTGGCGCGTGTGCGAGGCCGGACGCCGGCCGGTCAGCCGCCGGTGGAGCGGGTCGCCGGGGCGGGCCGGACCGGCCGGAGCAGGGTCTCGGGGCTCATCGACCCGAGCAGCTTCTCCAGGGCGTACTCGACGTCGGACTTCCAGCTCAGCGCGGTGCGCAGCTCCAGCCGCAGCCGGGGAAAGCGGGGATGCGGGCGGACCGTCTTGAAGCCCACCGACAGGAAGAAGTCGGCGGGGGCCACGCACCCGCCCGCCGGGTCGCCCTCGTCGCCGAACTTCGCGTCCCCGAACGCCTCGATCGCCTTGATGCCCCGCTTCGTGAGGTCCCGGGCGACGCCCTGCACCAGCATCCGGCCGAGCCCGCCACCGGCGAAGGGCGCGACCACGTGCGCGGTCATCAGCAGCGCCGCGTCGGCGGAGACGGGGGAGGTGGGGAACGCCATCGACCGGGGCACGTAGGCCGGCGGGGCGAACATGACGAACCCGGCGGGCATGCCGTCGACGTACGCGAGCTTGCCGCAGGAGCCCCACTCCAGCAGTGTCTGCGAGACCCAGGCCTCCTTCTCCAGCCCCGGGTCGCCGGCGGCACACGCCCGGTCGGCCGAAACCGGATCAAGCTCCCAGTGGACGCACTGCCGGCACGGCCGGGGCAGGTCCTCCAGGGTGTCGAGGGTCAAACTGACCAGACGTCGCGACATCGGCGCATCCCCACCTTAGGCTCGGAGGCGAGAACGACGCCGCCGCCTTCGGCGCCTCCGACGAGCGATCGTACGCCGCCGGACGGCGGTACGGGAGGGGACGCGCGAAACACCCCGCAGCGCCCATCCGGGCCCGCCGTTGCGCCGCAGGGCCGGTCCGGGATGTGGACGGCCGGCAAATCGATCGGCCCGTCCGAGCGGGAAAGGACTACCATCGGTGGTCTGCGTCCCGTGCCGCCATGGTCTGCGGTGTCCCGGGTACCCCCGGGGGGCGGGAGCCGCCCGACACGCGATCGAGGTGATGTCATGACCGGCACGACGCTCGACGACTACACCGACCGCTACGCCCGGCGCGTCCGGGGCATGACCGCCTCGGAGATCCGCGCCCTGTTCGCGGTGGCCAGCCGGCCCGAGGTGGTCTCCCTCGCCGGCGGCGCGCCCTACATCGCCGCCCTGCCACTGGACGCGGTGGGCGAGATGCTCGGCCGGCTCGGCTCCGAGCACGGCGTCACCACCCTGCAGTACGGCATCGGGCAGGGCACCCTGGAGCTGCGCGAGCGGATCTGCGAGGTGATGGCGCTCTCCGGCATCGACGCGTCCTGCGGGGCCTCCCCGGAGGACGTGGTGGTGACCGTCGGCGGGCAGCAGGCGCTCGACCTGGTGGCCCGCCTCTTCCTGGACCCGGGTGACGTGGTGCTCGCCGAGGGGCCGACCTACGTCGGCGCGCTCGGGGTGTTCCAGGCCGCCCAGGCACAGGTCGTGCACGTGCCGATGGACGACGACGGGCTGATCCCGGAGGCGTTGGAGACGGCGGTCGCCGAGCTGGCCCGGGCCGGGCGGCGGGTGAAGTTCCTGTACACCATCCCGACGTACCAGAACCCGATGGGCGTGACGCTCAGCGAGGAACGGCGCGAACGGGTCCTCGACATCTGCGAGCGCGCGGGCCTGCTGGTGATCGAGGACGACCCGTACGGGCAGCTCGGTTTCGAGGGTGACGCCCCGCGGCCGCTGCGGGCCCGGCGGCGCGACGGCGTCTTCTACCTCAGCACCTTCTCCAAGACCTTCGCCCCGGGGCTGCGGGTGGGCTGGATCCTGGCCCCGCACGCGGTCCGCGACAAGCTGGTCATCGCCAGCGAGGCGAACATCCTCTGCCCCAGCGGGTACGCCCAGGCCGCCGTCTCGACCTACCTGGGGACGATGCCGTGGCGCGAGCAGCTCAAGGTCTACCGGGAGGTCTACCGGGAGCGCCGCGACGCCCTGCTGGCCGCGCTGGAGGATCTGATGCCGGCCGGCACCACCTGGACCAGGCCCACCGGCGGCCTCTTCGTCTGGGCGAGCCTGCCCGACGGCCTGGACTCCAAGGCGATGATGCCGCGCGCGATCGCGGCCAGGGTGGCCTACGTGCCGGGCACCGGCTTCTACGCCGACGGCACCGGCACCGGCAACATGCGGCTGAACTTCTCCTTCCCCACGCCGGAGCGGATCCGGGAGGGGGTGCGCCGGCTGGCCGGCGTGATGGAGCAGGACATCGCCATGCGCCGGGTCTTCGGCGGCACCGTCGGTCGTCCCGGTTCGCGGCGGGGGCAGGCCGGCGCGGACACCCCGGGACCCGACTTGGCATGATTCCGGCATGGCTGCGATCCCTGCCGAGCGAATCACCGTGACCGACCCCAACAGCACCACCGAGCTGCACGTGCTGGTGCTCGCCGGTGGCCTCTCCTACGAGCGGGACGTCTCGCTCCGTTCCGGCCGCCGGGTGCTGGACGCGCTCCGCGCCGTCGGGGTGGAGGCGGAGCTGCGGGACGCCGACGTGGCCCTGCTCCCGGCGCTGGTCGCCGACCCGCCGGACGCCGTGGTGATCGCGTTGCACGGCGCGACCGGCGAGGACGGTTCGCTGCGCGGGGTGCTCGACCTGTGCGACGTCCCGTACGTCGGCTGCGACGCCCGGGCGTCCCGCGTCGCCTGGGACAAGCCGTCGGCGAAGGCGGTGCTCCGCGAGGCCGGCCTGCCCACCCCCGACTGGGTGGCCCTGCCGCACGACCGCTTCTCGGAGCTGGGGGCGGTGGCGGTGCTGGACCGGATCGTCGACCGGCTCGGGCTGCCGCTGATGGTGAAGCCGGCGCAGGGCGGTTCCGGCCTGGGCGCCGCCGTGGTCCGGGACGCCGCGTCGCTGCCGGCCGCGATGGTCGGTTGCTTCGCGTACCACTCGACGGCGCTGGTCGAGCGGTACGTCTCCGGCATGGACGTCGCGGTGTCGGTGGTCGACCTCGGGGAGGGCCCGCAGGCGCTGCCTGCCGTGGAGATCGTGCCCCGCAACGGCGTGTACGACTACGCCGCCCGGTACACCGCGGGCCGGACCACCTGGCACACCCCCGCGCGACTCGACCCGGAGGTCGCCGACACGGTGGCCCGCGTCGCCGTGGCGGCCCACACGGCGCTGGGGCTGCGCGACCTGTCCCGGGTCGACCTGATCGTGGACGCCGACGGCCAGCCGCACGTGCTGGAGGTCAACGTCTCGCCTGGCATGACGGAGACGTCGCTGCTGCCGCTCGCCGTCCAGGCCGCCGGGCTGGACTTCGGCCGGTTGATCGGCTCCCTGGTGACCCGGGCCGCCGCCCGGCGCGGCTGACCGGCCGCCGCGCTCACCGGGCGTCGTCGGTCGGCCCGTCCGCCGGCTCCGGGATCTCCTCGGCGGCCTCGATCACGCCGACGCCGTCGTCCTCGCCCACGGCGTCGGAGGACGACTGGGTGCCGATGCTCGACGGCGCCTGCCACTGGATGCGGGGCGGCTCGGCCAGCGGCCGGCCACCGAACTCGGCCAGCCAGGCGGCCACCATGGCCAGGTTCTCCCGCCACTGCTGCTCGGAGATCGGCGGGAGGATGGAGTCCCACAGCGACAGGAACGTGCCCCGCAACTGGAGGCGCCCGTACGGCCGGGCGAGGAACCACAGGTGCAGGTGGGCCGACCCGTCGCCCCACCGGTTCACGTGGACGCGGGCGACGCCGTCGAGGGACCGGATGGCCTTCTCCAGCCGTACCGTCATCACGCCCAGCTCGGCGGCGAGAAGATTGGGCAGGTCGCCCAGGTCGAGGTGGGAACGGGACTCCAGGATCAGCACCATCGGCAGCCCGGTGGGCCGATCCATGGCGCGGACACGCCACCGCTCGCCAACCCAGATGTACGCGTCGTCGGGCGCGGCGCAGGCCGTGCACTCCCGGTTGCCCTCGCCCTTGCGCGGGGGTTCCACCGGGACGGGGTCCTCAAGGTGCTTGACCCGGAGGTCGCCCTCGAAGGGGAAGGAAGGCCAGGAGGTGAAGTCGGGGACTGCGGGAGGGGTGTCGTGCACGACGCTGACCCTAACCGAGCAAGCGGGCCCTGTCCCTACCTGATTCGTCCAGCGTCGAGGGCGGCCGGGCCCTTCGGACCAGGCCCACGCGGTCGCCGGACGGGGCGAGTTCCGCACCCCCGCGTAGGGCCATCCCGCGCAGTCCACGAGCGTTGTCCACACGTTATCCACAGGCCGTCGAGACCGTCGCCACGGCCCGTCGTCCACAGGCTGACACCGCGTTTCACGCGGGGTTTCACGTGAAACAGGGTGGGGCTGTGGAAAACCGCTGTGGATAACTCCGCGCCTCTTGGCGAGGGTTGTGCACAGCCTTCTGCCTCCCTCGTTCCTAACGAGCCGGCGGCCTGCGGGTCGCTGCCTGAGCGCTCGGAGATGGGCCCGATCTGTCGCCGTCTTCCCGGGCGACGCCTGCTCATGGTGCCGCGAGGGTGGGGCGGGCCGTCCGAGGGGCGCACTCCCGCATCGCCCGACGTCCACCGATGGGGCCCCGGCGTCCCGTGCCCTGGCTCTCCGGGCTCCCGAGGCGCCCCACCCTCTCCGATGACGGGGAACTGACCATCGGCGAAGGGCTCTACACCTCCCATCGAGCCGACGCCGGCCGCGACCCTCCCGTCATCTCGGCGCGGGCGCGCACAGCGCAGCCGCGTGGTGCCGTCGGTGTGCCCGCTGCCGTCCGGGGGCGGCGAAGCGGCGGTAGCCCGTCGGGAAGGTGCGGTCGTCATGACCGCCGAAGACCGGCTCCCCTGAGCACCCAACCGAACGGCTACGGGGGCGACGTGCTGGTGCCGACCTTGGTGCTGGGCCGTCGCGGCTGCTGCTGCACTCGTGGGGCAAGCGACGCCGTCGGGGTAGTGGCGACCGCCGAGCGCCTCGGGGCTGGTCGAGGAGCGCCGAGCGCAACGGGGGCCGGTCGAGGACCGCCGACCTGGCCCCGAGGCTCAAGGATCGCCGAGGACGGGCGAGCGGAGAGATCGCCGTTGGCGCGCGGCGAACAACCCGTCGCTTCGCGACCGCACAGGAAAGAGCGGACCAGCCAGCCCGCTGAGGAGGCCGTACAGGTCCGAACCGACAAGCGGGGTGCAGTGGGTCGGATCGCACGCCTGCGATGGCACGAGGGCCAGCTGATGGTCTGCCGCCGCTTCACGGGCGAAGCCCTGGCCCACCCCGCTCTCTCAGGTCGCGCTCGTGAGGGGCCGCGTCCCCCGACAAGGGCTACGGGTTCAGGGCCGGAGTGCCGACCCCAGCCGTACTTGCGCCGAGCAGAGGGGGCACCGGAGCCGCCTCGCGCCGCGCACGCCCGGGGCCCGCCATTCCCGGCCGCAGGGCACCGATCGGACGGTCCCAAGCGTGCCCCCGAGCGTCCTGCGTTCTCCGCGCCCCGGCCTCCCGATCCCGGCTTCCGCGTCCCTTCGTGTCCGATGGCTCCTGAAGCCATGCGCTCCGCCCGGCGGCTGATGCCGGCCACGGGACGCGGCCCTGGGTCGGCGCGCTGCGCGTCGGCACCGGTGGTGCCGAGGGTTTCGGCTTCCGGTTCCACGTGAAACAGGGCGGCAGCTCGCCTCCGCACGGGGCCGGGATGGGCCGTTCCCTCGCCGCCCCGGCGGGAGCGAGCCGGAGGGGATCACCGAGCACGGCTACTCGGGCTTGGCCATCACGAGCCACAGACCGCGAGCGAGTTGGAGCGGCTCATCGTCACCAACTCGCCGCCACCGCTCCCCTTGCCGGTCCCGCGGCTGCCGAAGGCCTGGCGGCACGGCACCACCTCGTGGCGCGGAGGATCGTTTCACGTGGAACCAGTGGGCGGGATACTCGCGGCATCGGGCGGGCCAGCCGGTGAGTTACGCGGATTCGGCCGGCGGGACCCGAACCTCGACGTCCGGCTCGGACGCTGTCTACGGCGGCTTTGCCGAGGTGAGAGCCGGAGCCGGGACATGGTGCTGAGTGGCGTCCGTGCGGACGTCCTCGTTTCACGTGGAACCCGTCCACAGGCTGGTCGCCGAGGACCGACGCAGCTCGGGGTCGACATGGCGGCCCTCCTCCGTCCGGCGGCCCTCCTTCCTCCGGCACCCGTCGCCATGTCGGCGACATGGGGGTATCCGGGGCCTCGGGATACCCCCATGTCGCCGGCATGGCGACCGACGACGCCAGGTCGGCGGTGACCGCCACCGGGCGCCCGGCCAGGGAGAAGCTCAAGTCGGCAGAGGCGTAGGCCCTGCCGGCCCAGCACAGCCCATTCGAGGGAGCGCGTCCGGCGCGGGCGAGCCCGCGAGCCAACGGCGCCGATCCCGCAAGCCGACAGCCGCGAGCCCACGTGCCAACGGCACGATCCCGCAAGCCCGCGAGCCAACGGCGGCAAGCCCGCGTAGCAATGCCGAGCACGCCCCCGGGCGCGGAGCGGGGGCACCGCAGTGCCCGGGGGCGTGCTCGGCATTACCTGTCCGCCAACGTCTTCGGCGTATGCGATGGGCTCCGAGCCAATCGTCGGCCGAGACGTGTCCCGTGTCCCGTCTCGCCGACGGCGGGCAGCCCACCAGAGACCGGGAGGTTTCACGTGGAACGTGTCGGCGACCGCGGCGCACGGAGGTGGACGGCCCTCGCACCGCCTCACGGAGCCTGGGCCGCATCGTGCCGACCGCCACGGGGCGACGACTGCCGGAGGCGATGCCCCTCGGGACCACCCGGGCAGCAGCCTGAAACGCCGCCGGCCGCGTCGCCCGGGTGGGACGGCGCGGCCGGCGGGCAGGCGCGGAGGTCAGTCCTCGGGGGTGTCCTCTTGACCGACCCCGATGAGGCCGACGATCCGTTCCAGGTCGTCGACCGTGGCGAACTCGATGGTGATCTTGCCCTTGCTCCGGCCGATGTCCACCTTCACCCTGGTGTCGAACCGGTCGGAGAGCCTGTCCGCGAGGTCCGTGAGGGCCGGGGCGTGGGCAGTGGTCCGCCGCTTCGCGGCCGGGGCCTTCGCCGGCCCGTCCGCCAGCGCGAGCGCGACGATCTCCTCGGTCGATCGGACGGAGAGCCCCTCGGCGACGATGCGCGCCGCGAGTTGCTCCTGCGCCTGCGCCTCGTCCAGGCTCAGCAGCGCGCGGGCATGGCCGGCGGAGAGCAGCCCGGCGGCAACGCGGCGCTGCACCTGGGCGGGCAGATTCAGCAGCCGGATGGTGTTGGAGATCTGCGGGCGGCTCCGGCCGATCCGGCGGGCCAACTCCTCGTGGGTCGCGCCGAACTCCTCCAGCAGTTGCTGGTATGCGGCGGCCTCCTCCAGCGGGTTGAGGTTGGCCCGGTGGATGTTCTCCAGCAGCGCGTCCCGGAGCATGGCGTCGTCGCGGGTGTCCCGGACGATGGCGGGAATGTTCTCCCGGCCGACGGCCTGTGCGGCCCGCCAGCGGCGCTCACCCATGACGAGTTCGTACTTCTCGCCGTCGAGTGCCCGCACCACGATCGGCTGGAGGAAGCCGACCTCCTGGATGGAGGTCTTCAGCTCCTCCAGGGCCTCCTCGTCGAAGACCTGGCGGGGCTGCTTCGGGTTGGGCACGATCGCGTCGACCGGCACCTCAGCGAACCGGGCACCGGGCACCGGGCTGAGTTGAGGCTCGGACGGCGGCATGACCGCAGGGGCCTCGACGTCGACCGGCGCCACCATCGGGGCCGGTGCCGAGGCCGGGACGGGCGCCTCGCCGTCTTCGGGCATCGCCGTCGTCGTCTCGACGGGCTGGACCGGGCCAGTGGGGATCAGCGCCCCGAGCCCTCGACCCAGACCCCCCCGAGGACGGTTCTTCATACGATGCCTCCCAGCGACTTGTCCGCACTACGCATTCCGGCTCACCGGCTCCTTGACCCCACGCTCGGCGATCTCCTGGGCGGCCTCGAAGTAACTCGTCGCCCCCCGTGAACCGGGATCGTAGGTCATGACCGACTGGCCGTAGCTCGGTGCCTCGGAGACTCGGACGTTCCGGGGGATCACCGCCTGCAGGACCTTGTCACCGAAGTGGTTCCGGACGTCCTGCTCCACCGCGTCGGCCAGTCGGGTGCGCCGGTCGTACATGGTGAGCAGGATGGTGGAGACGTCGAGCCTGGGGTTGAGGTGCTTGCGGACCAGGTTGATGTTGTTGATCAGCTGGTTCAGCCCTTCCAGCGCGTAGTACTCGCACTGGATGGGGATGAGCACCTCCTGCGCGGCCACCAGGGCGTTGACGGTGAGCAGGCCCAGCGACGGCGGGCAGTCGATGAAGACGTAGTCGAAGTGGCCGGGGTAGGCGTCGATCGCCCGGGACAGCCGCGACTCGCGGGCCACCACGGACACCAGCTCGATCTCCGCGCCCGCGAGGTCGATCGTGGCCGGCACGCACCACAGGTTGGGGATGCCCTCGACGCCCTGGGCCACCTCCTCCAGCGGAACGCTGTTGATCAGGCAGTCGTAGACGTCCGGTACGCCGGTGTGGTGCGGGACGTTCAGCCCGGTCGACGCGTTGCCCTGCGGGTCGAGGTCGACCACGAGGACCCGGTTGCCGTGCAGGGCGAGCGCCACCGCCAGGTTCACCGTGGTCGTGGTCTTCCCCACGCCGCCCTTCTGGTTGGCGACGCACATCACCCGGGTCCGCTCCGGACGCGGCATGGTCACCTCGCCACTCGGATTAAGGATCTGCACGGCGCGCATAGCCTCCATAGCCAACGGTGGGTCATCCTCTTCGCGCGTCGGGGTTTCACGTGAAACGTACGCGGCATCGGCCGGTTCGGTGCCATAGGCCCCGGCCGGCGGTGCCGGCGTGTCGACTGGAACGGCGGCTCCCGGGGCCGCGTCAGGCACCACGTGCGGTGCGGGTTGCTGGGGGAGCACGACGGCAGGCCGGGGTGTCGACTCGAAGTGAGCGGAGGGCCCGGGGTCGGAACCGTCGGCCGCCGGAACGCCGGGGCGGCCGGCCCTGCCGTAGACCGTCCCGGACGCCTCCGCCCGGGGGGCGGTGGTGCCGGTACCGGCGGCGGCAGGGGCGTCGCGGCGTGGAGCGGGGCCGCCGCCGATCGGGTGCGCCGCCCCGTAGGCGTCGCCGGGCCAGCCGGGCTCGTCGGTTTCACGTGAAACGGGGCCCGCTGCGGACCGCTCTCCGCGACCGTTCACCCGTGGATCGTCGTACCTGCCGTCGTCATGCACCTGTCATCCCTACCCGCTCCGGATGGTCGGCCCGCACCCCGTCGTCTTGGCCACGCTCGTTCGCATCACGGAGCCTACGGCCCGGCGGGAGCGGCCGGGACCCCCTGAGGGTCAGATGCCGTCCACTCCACACTATCGACGCGCGGTCAGCCTACGGCGGACGGGCGCGGCCGGTCCACGCCGGATTTCCCGCCCGCGCGTGCCCGCACCCGTATCAACGACCCGACCTGCGGCGGGAAGCCGGCGCGCGAGGACAAAGGCGGTCAGCGGCCCCGGCGACGCCCGCCGCGCGAGCGCTTCGCCGCCGACTTGACGCGGGGCTGGTTCACCACCCGCTCGCGCACGATCTCCACCACCGTCGCCGGCGGCTCGATCACACCGACCCCGCAGCGCTGCACGGTCGGCTCGCCCCCGCCCAACTTGGCGACGGCCTCGGCGTGCTCCGCGATCTCGTCGGGGGCGGAAGCGCCCTTCATCGCCACCAGCCGCCCGCCCCGCACGGTCAGGGGGAGACACCAGGCGGCGAGGCGGTCGAGCGGGGCCACGGCGCGAGCGGTGACGATGTCCGCGCTGAAGGGGCCGACGCCGGTCGAGCCGGTCGCCGCCTCCTCGGCCCGCCCCCGGAAGACCCGGACCGTCTTCGCCAGCCCCAGGTTCTCGACCACCTCGATGAGGAAGGAGGTGCGTCGGGCCAGCGGCTCGACCAGCGTGACGGTCAGGTCGGGCCGGGCGATGGCCAACACCAGCCCCGGCAGGCCCGCGCCCGAGCCGACGTCGAGCACCGACGCGTCCGGCGGGATCCGTTCCGCCACCGCGGCGCAGTTGAGCAGGTGCCGGTCCCAGATGCGCGGTGCCTCCCGTGGCCCGATGAGGCCGCGGACCACCCCGTCGGTGGCGAGCAGCTCCGCGTACGCGGCGGCGAGTTCGAGCCGGTCGCCGAAGAGGGCACGGGCGGCCTCCGCCAGCTCCGGCGGCAGCGTCGCGACGGCCGGATCCGGTGCCTCCCCCGTCGGGCGGGGCGCATCGTCGCCGAGGGCCGGCGCCGTCACGCTGGTCGGCACGGCCTCGACGCCGGGCGCTGCTTCGCCGGCCGCCCCGGGCCGGGCAGGCGACGGCCCGGGCGGCGTGCCACCCGGGCCGGACACGGCTGCCGCCGTGGTGTCGTCGTGGGTCACCCGGTCAGTCCGCGGGCCGGACGACGATGCGGCGGTTCGGCTCGACGCCCTCGGACTCGCTCTCCACGCCGCTCATCGCATTGACGACGTCGTGGACGCACTTGCGCTCGAAGGCGGACATCGGTTCGAGCCGCACCGGCTCCCCGTACTCCTTGACCTTCTCCACCGCGTTCTTGGCGACGGCGGCGAGCTCCTTGCGCCGGGTGGCACGGTAGCCGCCGACGTCGAGCAGCAGCCGGCTCGGGGTCCCGGTCTGCCGGAACACCGCCAGCCGGGCCAGCTCCTGGAGCGCCTCCAGGGTGGCCCCGCGCTGCCCGACCAGGTTCTGCAGTCGGCCGCCGACGACCTCGACCACCGGACGCCCACCGGACACCAGCTCGTCGATGTCCCCGTCGTAGTCGAGGATGTCGAGCAGCCCTTCGACGTAGTCGGCGGCGATCTCGCTCTGCCGGAACAGCTCGCTCTCGGCCGGCGCCTTCTTCTCCCGGGGAGCGGCCCCGGTCTCGGCCTCCTCCTCGGTGTCGTCGGTGGCCTCGATCGGCGTGCTCTCCTCGTCCACTGACTGGTCAGCGCTGGGGATGCTGGTCTCGGTCACGGTCTCATCTCCGTACTCGCTCGGCCGGACCGTCGGGTCCGCTGGTTCCCCGGGGGCCGGCGGGAGATCACCGGTGCCCACGGGCACGTCTGTACGGGCGGCTGGCGCCCGCGACCGCGCTACGCGCGGTGGGTCGGGCCCGGCGCTGCCCCTCGGGCGGCGGCCAGGGCCCGGTCCCGCCCGTGCCGGGCGGCCGGCGCGGGTGGGGAGGCGTCAGCCCTGGCGCTTGGCCGGGCCGCTCTTCTTCGGGTTGACCGGCTTGGCGCCCGGCTTCGGGCCGGCGACCTTCGGCGTGGCCGGCGCCTGCTTGACCGGAGCGGGGGCGGCCTTGCGGCCGAACAGGCCGGCGGTCTTGGCCGGCTGGACCGGGCTGTTGGACTTGACGCCGGTGCGGCCCGGGGTGGGCGGCGGCGGGTACTTGCGCAGCACCCACTGCTGCTGGCCGAGGGTGAACAGGTTGTTCGTGACCCAGTAGATGATCACACCGATCGGGAAGATCGCGCCGGAGACGAGCAGCGACAGCGGGATGCCGTAGAGCATCAGGCGCTGCACCATCTTCTGCTGCGGGTCCTCCGCCCAACCGGTCTTGAGGATCATCTGGCGGCTGGTGAGGTAGGTGGTGCCCATCATCACCAGGACCAGGATGCCGGCGATCACCTTCACGGTGGTGCCGTTGGCCCCGAGGCGGGCCAGCTCGTCGGCGGTCGAGCCGAACTTGCCGGCGATCGGTGCGGTGAAGAGCTTGGCGCTGGAGGCGCTGTCGAACTGCTCGACCGTCCAGCCGTAGAGCGTCTTATTGATCTTGGCCGGATCGAGGCGGCGCAGCACGTGGAAGAGGCCGAGGAAGACCGGGATCTGGAGGAACATCGGAAGGCAGCCCATGAGCGGGTTGGCCTTTTCCTTCCGATAGAGCTCCATCATCTCCTTCTGGAGCGTCTCCCGGTCACCCTTGTGCTTCTCCTGGAGCTCCTTCACCTTGGGCTGGAGCGCCTGCATCGCCCGCTGGGACTTGATCTGCTTGACGAAGACCGGGAACAGGATCACCCGGACGGTGACCACCAGGAAGACGATGGCCAGGATCCAGGCCCAGTTCGTCCCGATCACCGCGTCGACCGGTACTCCGATGGCGTCCCAGGCCGAGTGCCAGGTCAGCAGGATCCACGAGATCGCGTAGTAGATCCAGTCCAGACTGAACAATTCTCAGGCTCCAGTCACTTCGGCACGGCGGCGACCGCCCGGCTCGGGCACCGGGTCGTGTCCACCAGGGTGAAAGGGGTGGCAGCGCAACAACCGTCGGACCGTCAGACCGGCCCCCCGAATCGCGCCGTGCCGGGCCACGGCCTCAAGGGCGTACGCACTGCACGACGGGTAGAACCGACAGCGGGCCGGCAGCGCCGGGCTTATCCAACGACGGTACGCGACGATGGGGCCGGTCAGCACCCGGGCACCCAAGCTCGTCGACGGCGACGCCGTGGAATCGCTGCTCATCGGGGCCGCCGCCCCCGGGGGGCACGGGCTGTGGCGATCGCCGCGTCGAGGTCGGTCCCGAGCCGGGAGTATGACGCCTCGGCTGCGGCCGGGAGTGCCCGTACGACCAGGGTGCTGCCCTCGGGCAGGGCCGCGAGCCGCTCGCGGACCAGGTGCCGCAACCGACGCCGGACCACGTTGCGGACGACGGCCGGGCCGACGGCCTTGGACACGACGAAGCCGGCGCGGGTCGCTGCGGAGGTGTGCTCCGCACCGGTGGTCCGCGCCGGCTTCGGCGAGACGTCCGTCGGTGTCCCCGGTGTGCCGGGCAGGGTCAGGTGGACGACGAGCACGCCACGGCCGGCCCGGCGACCAGCCCGGACCGCTGCGGCGAAGTCACTGCTGCGCCGCAGTCGTTGCGCGGCGGCCAGCACGACTGCCCACGTCCCCCGGACCGGCCTCGGTCGGCCTCAGGCCGACAGGCGGGTGCGGCCCTTGGCGCGACGGGTCGAGATGATGGCGCGGCCGGCCCGGGTGCGCATACGCAGCCGGAAGCCGTGGGTCTTCGCGCGCCGGCGGTTGTTCGGCTGGTAGGTGCGCTTGCTCACGTCAGGCTCTCCGTTTTCGTACGCCCCGGGCGCGGGATCGCCGGGGTCGTGTGGTGGTCCAGGCCACCTCGGCGGTGGCCCCCGATCGGTGCTGCCCGGCGGCGCGGAACCTCGGCGATGCGAGGGAGGCGACCGCGGACAGCAAGCACGCACCACCCTAGCAGAGGGCGGCAGAGCAGCCGATCCAGCCTACGCAGAGGGGCAATGAGCGTCAAACACCCCGCCACACCCCCACAGCGCCCCTGACCACGACCGAAGCGCTGCTTTTCACTGATGTCGCCAAGGGTGCCACCGCGTCGACGGTTGATGGCCCCGGCCCCGCGCTGTTAGCGTGCGCGTTTGCGGTCGGCGTCGTCGCCCCGTTCCCGTCGTCGGGCGAGACGGTCGTCGTCGAGCAGGACCGGACTCGGGCAAGACCCGACCAGGCAGTGAATCGTTCGGCACGGTGAAACCCGCTTCAGCGCCCGTTCAGACAGGGGGCAGGTCCCACCCGCTTCGGGCGGGGGGCCACAATCGGTCAGTACACACAGGCTGTGGATAACTTGTGGACGACGGCCGGTGAGCCGTCCGGCTGGACCACCGCGGCGGTCGGGAGCAGAAGCGAGGGGGGTGGCACGACGGTGGCCGGTACGACCGACCTAGCCGCGGTGTGGACGGCGACCACGGACGAACTCGCCGACGAGATCATCTCCGCGCAGCAACGCGCGTACCTGCGGCTCACCCGGCTCCGCGCGATCGTCGAGGACACCGCCCTGCTCTCCGTGCCGGACGCCTTCACCCGCGACGTGATCGAGTCCCGGTTGCGGCCGGCCATCACCGAGGCGCTGACCCGGCGGCTGGGCCGCCCGATCCAGGTGGCGGTGACCGTCCGGGTCGCCGAGGACCCCTCGGGTCGCCCCGCCGGCACGGTCTACCGCAGCACCCCGGACGCCGGGCCGGGCGAACAGCCCGCCCTCGACGGGTCCGTCGGCTTCGACGCCGCAGCGGCGTTCGACGGCCGGGGGTACGACGAGCCCGGCGCGGGCCGACACGAACCCGCGCTCGGCTTTCCCGCCCCGGGCCATCCCGGCCACCCCGGCCACGACGAGCCGGGCACCGACCACGCGCGGCCACCCCACCCGGGCCAGGACGGCACCGCCGGGCATCCCGGGCACGGGGTGGCGGAGCCGGGGCCCGCGTCCCGGCCAGCCCCGAACGACGACGGGCACCGCCAGGGGCTCGTCCCCGCCGCCCGCGACGCCCAGGAGCCCCTGTTCGGCGACGCCTTCGCCGAACCGCTGGTGCCGGGTGCCGACCGGCGCGGCTTCGAGGAGCGGCCCCGGATCGACGTCGGCGGGGCCCGGCCCTACGAGGGCCGATACGCGGCCGGCGCCGTGCCGGCCCCCCAGCGGTTGCCGCGCGACGGCGGCACCGACAGCGGGCCGGGTCGCAGTGGCATGGATCACCGTCCGGGTGGACGGGACGACCGGCGGCTCCCCGGCGGGGCGGAGACCGGTGGGAACCGGCTCAACCCGAAGTACATGTTCGAGACGTTCGTCATCGGCTCGTCCAACCGGTTCGCGCACGCCGCGTCCGTCGCGGTCGCCGAGTCGCCGGCGAAGGCGTACAACCCGCTGTTCATCTACGGCAGCTCCGGGCTCGGCAAGACGCACCTGCTGCACGCCATCGGTCACTACGCCACCACGCTGGGCAACGCCCGCTCGGTCCGGTACGTCTCGACCGAGGAGTTCACCAACGACTTCATCAACTCGGTGCGCGACGACAAGACGAGTGCGTTCCAGCGCCGCTACCGCGACGTCGACATCCTGCTGATCGACGACATCCAGTTCCTGGAGAACCGCGAGCGGACCCAGGAGGAGTTCTTCCACACCTTCAACACGCTGCACAACGCCAACAAGCAGATCGTCGTCACCTCCGACCGGTCGCCCAAGCAGCTCGCGACGCTGGAGGACCGGCTGCGCACCCGGTTCGAGTGGGGGCTGCTGGCCGACATCCAGCCGCCCGACCTGGAGACCCGGATCGCGATCCTGCAGAAGAAGGCGGCCCAGGAGCGGCTCTACGCGCCGCCGGACGTGCTGGAGTTCATCGCGTCGCGGGTGTCGAACTCGATCCGGGAGCTGGAGGGGGCGCTGATCCGGGTCACCGCGTTCGCCAGCCTCACCCGGTCGACCGTCGAGCTGTCGCTGGCCGAGGAGGTGCTGCGGGACTTCATCCCCGACGGTGCCGGCCCCGAGATCACCGCCGACCAGATCATGGTCTCCACGTCGGAGTACTTCGGGGTCAGCCTGGAGGACCTGCGCGGGCACTCCCGCTCCCGGGTGCTGGTCAACGCCCGCCAGGTCGCCATGTACCTGTGCCGGGAGCTGACCGACCTGTCGCTGCCCCGGATCGGGCAGGCGTTCGGCGGGCGGGACCACACGACCGTCATGCACGCCGACCGGAAGATCCGCCAGCAGATGGCGGAGCGCCGCTCGCTCTACAACCAGATCGCCGAGCTGACCAACCGGATCAAGCAGACCACCTGAGGCGTACGCCCACCACGCCCGCGCCCGCAGCGGCGACCGACGCCCGGCCGACCACGACGGCCGGGCGTTTTCGTGTTCCGGGCGGCGTCGACCTCCGCGCCCGACCACCCGGGTCGACGTGACGCCGGTCACGTCCAGACCCCGGAGCCGTCGTCCACAGGCGTGCCGGGACGCCTCGTGTTGACCCTCGACCCGGTTCAGGCCCCAGGATCGGCACATGCTCGTCCACAGTTTCCACACGCTGTCCACAGCCGGTTGTCCACCGGCGGTGGAAAACTACGCAGGGTCCGACCCCGGTTACCCACAGGCTGTGGACAAACCCTGGGGACGGACCTGTGGATGCCTGTGGACACCTGTGGACGATGCCGCCCGTCGCCCACAGGCAGGAGGACGGCTGTGGGCTACCTGTTGAAGGTTCTGGGGACAACGACGCGAAGACCGGTGCGGCCCGTCCACAGGACTGGGGAGAAAGTCGGTGGATAACCGGTGGATAACCGGTGGACGGCGGTGGACAACCCGGTGGATCGGCGGGCCTGTGGACGACCGGCCCGGTTTTACCCCGGGTTCTCCACAGGCTAGCCACCGGTGGATAACGTGTCTGACCTGCGCAGACGCGGGTTTTCCACAGTTTGCACAGGTGCTACGAAGACGATGAGTTTGTTCTTCTAAGAGAACAAAAACCAATCATCACCGTTGGACTTCCTGTGGATGGGGCCGGAACGGCCGGAGACAGTCGCTCCGGCACCGGCCGGATCCACGGGGTCGGGCGCACAGCCGATGCCCGCGCGCCCTAAGGTGCGATGGGAACCCGCACAGTCGGGCGGGACGGTGGGCAGCGGTCGGCATGAGAGAGTTGTCGCTGACGTCGACGCGGAGGCATTGATGAAGTTCCGAGTGGAGCGCGACGCGCTCGCCGAGGCCGTGGCGTGGACCGCGAAGAGCCTGCCCAACCGGCCGTCCGTGCCAGTCCTGGCCGGCGTGATGCTCCGGGTGACCGACGGCAACCTGCAGGTCTCCGGCTTCGACTACGAGGTCTCCAGCCAGGTGACCGTCGAGGTGCAGGGTGACGCCGACGGGGCCGCCCTGGTCTCCGGCCGGCTGCTCGCCGAGATCACCAAGGCACTCCCCGCGAAGCCGGTGGACATCGCCGCGGTCGGCGCGCACCTCGAACTGGTCTGCGGCAGCGCCCGGTTCACCCTGCCCACCATGCCGGTGGAGGACTACCCCGCCCTGCCCGAGATGCCGGAGAGCACCGGCACGGTCGACGCCGCCGCGTTCGCCGCCGCCGTCGCCCAGGTCGCCGTGGCCGCCGGCCGGGACGAGACGCTGCCGATGATGACCGGCGTCCGCATCGAGCTCTCGGGTGGCAACCTGGCGATGCTCGCCACCGACCGCTACCGGCTCGCCCTGCGCGAGATGGAGTGGCACCCGGACGACCCCGAGGTGAGCATCAACGCCCTGGTGCCGGCGCGCACCCTGCACGACACCGCCAAGGCCCTCGGTCCGCTCGGCGGGCACGTGACGATGGCCCTGTCCCAGGGGGCGGCCGGCGAGGGCATGATCGGTTTCTCCGGCGGCACCCGGCGCACCACCAGCCGGCTGCTCGACGGCGCCAACTACCCGCCGGTGCGCTCGCTCTTCCCCGCCAGCCACAACGCCGAGGCCCGCCTCGCCGTCAGCACCCTCATCGAGGTCGTCAAGCGGGTGGCGCTGGTCGCCGAGCGCACCACCCCCGTGCTGCTCAGCTTCAGCTCCGACGGTCTCGTCGTGGAGGCGGGCGGCACCGAGGAGGCGCGGGCCAGCGAGGCCATGGACGCCACCTTCACCGGCGACCCGCTGACCATCGGCTTCAACCCGCAGTACCTCATCGACGGGCTGGCCAACCTGGGCGCTCAGTTCGCGCAGCTCGCGTTCGTCGACGCCTTCAAGCCGGCGGTGATTTCCCCCGCAGGCGAGGATGGCGAGGTCATCCCCGGGTACCGGTACCTCATCATGCCGATCCGCGTCTCCCGCTGATCGCGCATACCCGACCCGGACGCAGCGGAGGTAGGAACACATGCAGCTCGGCCTCGTAGGACTCGGCCGCATGGGCGGCAACATGCGCGAGCGGCTGCGCGCCGCCGGTCACGAGGTGGTCGGCTACGACCGCAACGCCGACCGCAGCGACGTCACGAGCCTGGCCGAGCTGGCCGAGAAGCTCGACGGCCCCCGGGCCGTCTGGGTGATGGTCCCCGCCGGCGTCACCGACACCACCATCGACGCCGTCGCCGAGGTGCTCAGCGACGGCGACATCATCATCGACGGCGGCAACTCCCGGTTCAGCGACGACGCCCCCCGGGCCGAACGGCTCGACACGCGCGGCATCGGATACCTCGACGTCGGCGTCTCCGGCGGCGTCTGGGGCAAGGAAAATGGCTACGCCCTGATGGTCGGCGGCGCGCAGGAGCACGTCGACCGGCTGATGCCGATCTTCGAGGCGCTCAAGCCGGCCGGCGAGCACGGCTTCGTGCACGCCGGCCCCGTCGGCGCCGGCCACTACGCCAAGATGGTGCACAACGGCATCGAGTACGGCCTCATGCACGCCTACGCCGAGGGCTACGAGCTGCTCACCAAGTCCGAGCTGGTCACCAACGTGCCGGGCGTGTTCAAGTCCTGGCGCGAGGGCACCGTCGTCCAGTCCTGGCTGCTCGACCTGCTCGACCGCGCCCTCGACGAGGACCCGGACCTGTCCGACCTGAGCGGCTACACGGAGGACACCGGCGAGGGCCGGTGGACGGTCGACGAGGCCATCCGCCTGGCCGTGCCGCTGAACGTCATCGCCGCCTCGCTGTTCGCCCGCTTCACCTCCCGGCAGGAGGACTCTCCCGCCATGAAGGCCGTCGCCGCCCTGCGCCAGCAGTTCGGCGGCCACGCCGTCCACAAGCGCTGAGCGGCGTCCGCCACCCGTGTACGTCCGCCGGCTCGAACTGGTCGACTTCCGCTCCTACGAGCGGGTCGCCGTCGACCTCGAACCCGGCCCCAACGTCCTGGTCGGCGCCAACGGCACCGGCAAGACCAACCTCGTCGAGGCGCTCGGCTACGTGGCGACCCTGGGCTCGCACCGGGTCGCCACGGACGCCCCGCTGGTGCGGCTGGGCGCCACCTCGGCCGTGATCCGCTGCGCGGTGGCGCACGACGGCCGGGAACTGCTGGTCGAGCTGGAGATCGTCCCCGGCAAGGCCAACCGGGCCCGGCTGGGCCGTTCACCCGCCCGGCGGGCCCGCGACGTACTCGGCGCGCTGCGCATGGTGCTGTTCGCCCCGGAGGACCTGGAACTCGTCCGCGGCGATCCGGCGGAACGCCGCCGCTACCTCGACGACCTGCTGGTCAGCCGCCAGCCCCGCTACGCCGGGGTGCGCGCCGACTACGAACGGGTCGTCAAGCAGCGCAACGCCCTGCTGCGCACCGCGTACCTGGCCCGCAAGACCGGCGGGTCGCGCGGCGGGGACCTGTCCACCCTCGCTGTCTGGGACACCCACCTCGCCCGGCACGGGGCCGAGTTGCTCGCCGGCAGGCTGGAACTCGTCGCCGCACTCGGCCCGCACGTCACCAAGGCCTACGACGCGGTCGCCGCCGGCAAGGGCGCGGCGGGCATCACGTACCGGCCGTCGGTGGAACTGACGGACCCGGTGGCGGACCGGGCGGCGCTGGCCGAGATGCTGCTCGCGGCGTTGGCCGAGTCCCGGTCCGCCGAGGTGGAGCGCGGCACCACGCTCGTCGGCCCGCACCGCGACGACCTGGCCCTCACCCTCGGCCCGCTGCCCGCCAAGGGGTACGCCAGCCACGGCGAGTCCTGGTCGTTCGCCCTGGCCCTGCGGCTGGCCGGATACGACCTGCTCCGCTCCGACGGCATCGAGCCGGTGCTGGTGCTCGACGACGTCTTCGCCGAGCTCGACGCGGGCCGCCGCGAGCGGCTGGCGGGGCTGGTCGGCGGGGCGAGCCAACTGCTGGTGACCTGCGCCGTGGACGACGACGTACCGACCGGCCTGCACGGCGTCCGCTACCAGGTCGGCGAGGGTGAGGTGCGCCGTGCCGGATGAGCAGGAACTGCCGCCGGCCCGGCTCGGGCCCCGTACCCCCGCCGTCGGGCCGGCTGGCCGGGACGCCGCAGCCCCGGGCGGCGGCGGCGCACGCCGCGGCGCCGGCCGGGCGGCCGACGGGACCGGACGGTCCGACGGCCCGGCCGCCGCGGGCGGTGGCGACGCGCCCGCCGGGGCGGCGGGGCCGGAACTGGCCCGGGCGGTGCTGGACGCCGCGCGGGCCCGCCGCGAGACGGCGGCCAAGAACCGCCGGCGCAGCGTCGTCTCCGGCGACGGCGAGGGCGGCCGGCGGCTACGCGGCTACTCCGGCCCCGGGCCGGACCCCCGCGACCCGCAGCCGCTGGGTGTCGTGCTGGGCCGGCTGATGAAGGCGCGCGGCTGGGAGCAGCCGGCCGCCGAGGCGACCGTGTTCGGCGCGTGGGAGCGGGTCGTCGGCCCCGAGGTGGCCCAGAACAGCCGCCCGGTCAAGCTGGAGGACGGCGAGCTGACCGTCGAGGCCCGGTCCACCGCGTGGGCGACGCAGCTGCGGCTGCTCGCCGCCTCGCTGCTGCGGCAGATCGCCAGCGAGGTGGGCCACAACGTGGTGCGCAAGCTGCACATCCACGGGCCGGCCGCGCCGTCCTGGTCCCGGGGGCCGCGCCGCGTCCGGGGCCGGGGCCCCCGCGACACGTACGGCTGACGCCCGGGCCCGCGCGGGCTGGCCCGGGCCCGCGCGGGCTGGCCCGGGCCGCCTCGGGCGGGCCGGCCGCGCGATGTCGGCGACATGGCGGTATCCCGGCCGCCCGGATACCGCCACGTCGCCGACATGGAGTCGATCACCACGCGCGGGACGGGCCGGTGCCGGTCCCGTCAGGCGTCGGCGTAGACGGCGAAGCCCCGGTCGGCGCAGCGGCGGTAGAAGGCCGCCAGCACACCCAGCTCGGCGCAGGTGAAGTCCCACTGCGGCGGGTCGCCGTTCTCGTCGCGCAGCCCGTCTAGGCGGGTGTCGAGCCAGCGCAACTGCTGCTCGGCGAGGCGGCCGTCGCCGAGCAGCCCACGCAGCACGGTGCTGACCGAGTCGAAGGTGACCGTCTCCCCGTGCGGCCGGTGACCGGCCACGAAGCGCTCGATCCCGCCGGCGATCCAGGCGCAGCCGTCCGGGTCGATCACCGGGTCCTCGTCCTCGGCCGCGTTCTCCGTGGCGTAGAGCACATTCTCCAGCCCGAGCAGCAGGTCGACCAGCTCCGTGTAGGCGGTCGCCCGGACCGTGCCGGTCTTTGCGATGTGTTCGGCGAGAGCCGCCGTCGGCGCGGAGATCCGCGGCAGGTCGACGATCTCGCCGAAGTCGACGAACTCGGCCGGTGCGACCGGATCGTAGAAGCGGCCGGTCCGCGGCCAGTGCACCGCGACGTTGTCCAGCCCCATCTGGCGTCACCCCTTGAGAGCACGTGTCGAAGCGTTCGGGTCGATCGTCCGGTTCCGACCGGAAAAGATCAAGACCGGCCACGCTGGGCGCCGCAAACCTACGCCCACCGTCCCTCCCGCCGCGACCCCCACCCCCCGAGTCCCGGCGGCGGCGCCGCCACCCGATCCGGGGCTCGCCCGTAGGGGGAGTCGTGGGTGGCGCGGATCGGCCGGCTACGGAGTTCTCAGCCGCCGCGAAGGGGTGCCGAGTGGCGGTTCTGTCGTCTGCGCACAGTAAGATTGAGGGCGAGACGAAGACCCGACACGGTGCGACGGACACGGGCCCACCGGCCCGAGATCATTGTCCCACGTCGGGTCGAGCCGATCGCGATCCGCGGGCATCCGCGGCGACCGGCGCTCCGGCCCGTGCCCCGGTTCACGCCCGGTGCCGGTCCGCGCGCCGACGTCGCGTCCTGTCCGCCGAACCCGCGCCCGACTCGCCGCTTGCGGCGCTGGCGGCGCGAGAAAGTGGCCGAGGGTGGCAGCGCAGGACAAGCAGGAGTACGGCGCCGAGTCGATCACCGTCCTCGAAGGGCTGGAGGCGGTCCGCAAGCGGCCGGGCATGTACATCGGGTCGACCGGCGAGCGCGGTCTGCACCACCTGGTGTGGGAGGTCGTCGACAACGCGGTCGACGAGGCGCTTGCCGGCTACTGCGACACCATCGACGTGGTGCTGCTGGCCGACGGCGGGGTCCGGGTCACCGACAACGGGCGTGGCTTCCCGGTCGACCTGCACCCCAAGTTGAAGAAGCCCGGCGTCGAGGTGGCACTCACCGTGCTGCACGCCGGCGGCAAGTTCGACGGCAAGGCGTACGCCGTCTCCGGCGGTCTGCACGGCGTCGGCGTGTCCGTCGTCAACGCCCTCTCCACCAAGATGGCGGTGGAGATCCACAAGTCCGGTTTCGTCTGGCGGCAGCAGTACGCCAACTCCAAGCCATCGCCGCTGGAGAAGGGCGAGACCACCGACCGCACCGGCTCCGCCGTCGCCTTCTGGCCCGACGCCGACGTCTTCGAGACCGTCGACTTCGACTTCCAGACCATCTACCGCCGCCTCCAGGAGATGGCCTTCCTCAACCGGGGCCTCACCATCCACCTGCTCGACGAGCGGGTCCCCGAGGGCGAGGAGGGCAAGACCCGCGAGGTCACCTTCTGCTACAAGGGCGGCATCGCCGACTTCGTCCGGCACCTCAACGCCTCCAAGACCCCGATCCACAAGACGGTGGTCGAGTTCGGCGCCGAGGAGGAGGGCATGTCGGTCGAGATCGCCATGCAGTGGAACGAGTCGTACGGCGAGTCGGTCTACACCTTCGCCAACACGATCAACACCCACGAGGGCGGCACCCACGAGGAGGGCTTCCGCGCGGCGCTGACCAGCGTGGTCAACCGCTACGGCGCGGACAAGAAGCTGCTCAAGGGCGACGAGAAGCTCTCCGGCGAGGACATCCGCGAGGGCCTCGCCGCGATCATCTCGGTCAAGCTGGCCAACCCGCAGTTCGAGGGCCAGACCAAGACCAAGCTCGGCAACACCCCGGTGAAGAGCTTCGTGCAGCGGGTCTGCAACGAGTGGCTGGTCGACTGGTTCGACCGGAACCCCGCCGAGGCGAAGATCATCATCACCAAGGCGTCCCAGGCCGCCCGCGCCCGCATCGCCGCGCAGCAGGCCCGCAAGCTGGCCCGCCGCAAGTCGCTGCTGGAGTCCGGCTCGATGCCGGGCAAGCTCGCCGACTGCCAGTCCACCGACCCGCGCGAGTCCGAGGTCTTCATCGTCGAGGGCGACTCGGCCGGCGGCTCGGCCAAGCAGGGCCGGGACCCGCGCACCCAGGCGATCCTGCCGATCCGCGGCAAGATCCTCAACGTGGAGAAGGCCCGGATCGACCGGGTCCTGAAGAACAACGAGGTCCAGGCGCTGATCACCGCCCTGGGCACCGGCATCCACGACGACTTCGACATGGAGAAGCTGCGCTACCACAAGGTGGTGCTGATGGCCGACGCCGACGTCGACGGCCAGCACATCCAGACGCTGCTGCTCACCCTGCTGTTCCGCTTCATGCGGCCCCTGGTCGAACTGGGCCACGTCTACCTGGCCGCCCCGCCGCTCTACAAGATCAAGTGGAACAAGAAGGGCGACGACGCGCAGTACGCGTACTCCGACCGCGAACGCGACGGGCTGATCGCGCTGCGCCAGCAGAAGAAGCCCAACGCCAAGCCGGACGACATCCAGCGCTTCAAGGGCCTCGGCGAGATGAACTACCCCGAGCTCTGGGAGACCACGATGAACCCGGCGACCCGCACCCTGCGTCAGGTCACGCTCGACGACGCGGCGGTGGCCGACGAACTGTTCAGCGTGCTGATGGGTGAGGACGTCGAGGCGCGCCGCTCGTTCATCCAGCGCAACGCCAAGGACGTCCGCTTCCTGGACATCTGACGGAGCCGGCGGGACCGCCCGGCCGTCCACCGGCGGCCCGCCGATCCACAGAGTTATCCACAGTGTGGCCGGTTTCCACAGCGGTTATCCACAGCACGAAACCGACTCTGATTCTGATAAGGGTTAACAGTGACCGATACCCCCGAGTCCACCCCGAGCGAGCCCGAGGTCCCCGAGACCCCCGCCGCCGCAGTCGTGGCGCACGACCGGATCGAGCCGGTCGGGCTCGAGGTGGAGATGCAGCGCTCCTACCTCGACTACGCCATGAGCGTCATCGTCGGGCGGGCACTGCCGGACGTCCGGGACGGGCTCAAGCCGGTCCACCGCAAGATCCTCTACGCCATGTTCGACTCCGGCTACCGGCCGGACCGCGGGTACGTGAAGTGTTCCCGCGTCGTCGGCGACGTGATGGGTCAGTTCCACCCGCACGGCGACTCGGCGATCTACGACGCGCTGGTCCGGATGGCGCAGCCCTGGTCGCTGCGCTACCCGCTGGTCGACGGCAACGGCAACTTCGGATCGCCCGGAAACGACCCGGCTGCGGCCATGAGGTATTGTCTGGACGGCAATGTCCGCATTCGTACCGCCGATGGTGCGGTCCGGATCGGTGACGTCGTTTCCGACGCCGCGCCGAGCAGCGAGACCGACATCGAGCTGAAGGTTCGCGACCGCAACGGCGACCTGGTCCGCGCCTCCAAGTTCTTCCACTCCGGCGAGCATCCGACGCTGCGGCTGCGCACCCGCGAGGGGTACGAGCTGACCGGCACCCACAACCACCCGGTCCTCTGCCTGGTCGACGTGGCCGGCGTGCCGACCCTGCTGTGGAAGCTGCTCGCCGAGATCGGCCCCGGCGACCGGGTGGTCATCCAGCGGACGGTGCCGGAGGAGATCGGCTACCCGATGCTGGAGCACGTCGAGGCGGCCGTCCTCGCCGGTGCGTTCGTCAGCGAGGGCTGGGTGTCCAAGGGCCGGGCCGGCTTCAACAACACAGACCGCGAGTTCTTCGTCCGGGTCCTCGCGGCCTACGACCTCGCCGTCGGCGGTCCGCGCTACGTCAGCCAGCGCACCATCGCCTCCGGGAGCGTGCTGCACGAGATCGACGTCCAGGACCTCTCCGCGCTGCGGGAGAGCATCCTCGGCGAGCTGGTCGGGGCGCGGAGTGCCGCAAAGTTCGTGCCGGAGTTCGTCTGGCGGGGGCCGGCGGCGATCAAGCGGGCCTTCCTCCAGGCCCTGTTCGAGGGCGACGGCTCGTCGTCGCTGCTGCCCCGCAACACCATCCAGATCTCGTACTCGACCCGCAGCGAGCGGCTGGCCCGCGAGGTGCAGCAGCTCCTGCTGGAGTTCGGCGTCATCAGCCGGCAGTGCCCGTACGACAACGGCGAGATCAAGGTGGTGGTGACCAACCGCCGCGACGCCCGGATCTTCGCCCAGCAGGTCGGCTTCCTCGGCCGCAAGCAGGTCAAGCTGGAGTCGGAGCTGGCCCAGGTACCGGCGAGCAGCACCGCGCTCTCCGGCGACCACGTGCCGCTGGTCGGCGACTTCATCCGCGAGCACGGCGCCACCCGGTGGACCGAGCGGGACTGGCTGCGCCGGCACAACGTCGACCGGATCGAGCGCTGGGAGCGGGACCGCGAGGAGATCGTGGCCCGGATCACCGAGCGCGAGGTGCTCGACGTGGTTGAGCCGCTGGTCGACGGCCGGTTCTACTACGCCGAGGTGGCCAGCGTCACGGACGCCGGGGTGCAGCCGGTCTACAGCATCCGGGTGGACACGGACGACCACTCGTTCGTCTCCGACGGGTTCGTCAGCCACAACACGGAGTGCAAGCTCGACCCGCTGGCGATGGAGATGCTGCGGGACATCGACGAGGACACCGTCGACCTGCAGGACAACTACGACGGCCGGGCCAAGGAGCCCACCATCCTGCCGTCGCGGATCCCGAACCTGCTGATCAACGGTTCCGAGGGCATCGCGGTCGGCATGGCCACGAAGATCCCGCCGCACAACCTGCGCGAGATCGGCGCGGCGGTGCAGTGGTGCCTGGAGAACCCGGACGTCGACGAGGCGACGACCCTCGACGCGCTCATCGAGATCGTCAAGGGTCCGGACTTCCCGACCCACGGTCTGATCGTGGGCACCCAGGCGATCCAGGACGCGTACCGCACGGGTCGCGGGTCGATCCGGATGCGGGCCGTGGTGGAGGTCGAGGAGGACAAGCGGGGCCGCCCGGCGCTGGTGGTCAGCGAGCTGCCCTACCAGGTGAACCCGGACAACCTGGCCGAGCGGATCGCGGAGCTGATCAAGGAAGGCAAGCTCGCCGGCATCGCCGACATCCGGGACGAGTCCTCGGGGCGTACGGGCATGCGGATCGTGCTCGTGCTCAAGCGCGACGCGGTCGCCAAGGTGGTGCTGAACAACCTCTACAAGCACACCCAGCTCCAGGAGACGTTCGGCGCGAACATGCTGGCGCTGGTCGACGGGGTGCCGCGCACGCTGAACCTGGCCCAGTTCATCCGCTACTACGTCGAGCACCAGATCGAGGTGATCCGGCGGCGGACGGCGTTCCGGCTGCGCAAGGCCGAGGAGCGGGCGCACATCCTGCGCGGCCTGAGCAAGGCGCTGGACGCACTGGACGAGGTGATCGCCCTGATCCGGCGGTCGCCGACGGTGGAGGACGCCCGGCAGGGCCTGATCCGGCTGCTGGAGATCGACGAGATCCAGGCGACTGCGATCCTGGACATGCAGCTGCGCCGGCTGGCGGCCCTGGAGCGGCAGCGGATCCTCGACGATCTGGCGAAGCTGGAGCTGGAGATCGCCGACCTGAAGGACATCCTGGCCAAGCCGGAGCGGCAGCGGCGGATCGTCTCGGAGGAACTGGGCGAGATCATCGCGAAGTGGGGCGACGAGCGGCGTACGAAGATCGTGCCGTTCGACGGCGAGGTCTCGATGGAGGACCTGATCGCCCGCGAGGACGTGGTGGTGACGATCACCCGCACCGGGTACGCGAAGCGGACGAAGGTCGACCTGTACCGCTCGCAGCGGCGTGGCGGGAAGGGCGTCAGCGGGGCCACGCTGCGGCAGGACGACATCGTCAGCCACTTCTTCGTGTGCTCGACGCACGACTGGATCCTGTTCTTCACGAACAAGGGCCGGGTGTACCGGGCCAAGGCGTACGAGCTTCCGGAAGCCAGTAGGGTAGCCAAGGGCCAACACGTGGCCAATCTGCTCGCTTTCCAAGCGGACGAGCAGATCGCGCAGATCATCGAAATCCCGAACTACCAGGTGGCCCCCTACCTGGTACTGGCCACGAAGAACGGCCTGGTGAAGAAGACGCGGCTCGAGGAGTTCGACTCCAACCGTTCCGGCGGAGTCATCGCGATCAACCTGCGCGATGAGGACGAGCTGGTCGGTGCTGCCCTCGTCGCCCCGTCCGACGATCTGCTGCTGGTGTCGAAGAACGCGCAGGCGATCCGCTTCAACGCCACGGACGAGGCGCTGCGGCCGATGGGTCGGGCCACGTCGGGTGTGATCGGCATGCGGTTCAGCGACGAGGACGTCCTGCTGGCCATGGAGGTGGTCCGCGAGGGGCTGGACGTCCTGGTGGCCACGAACGGGGGATATGCGAAACGTACCCCGATCGAGGAATACCCGGTGCAGGGCCGGGGAGGTAAGGGCGTGCTGACTGCGAAGATCACCGAGCGCCGCGGTGGTCTGGTCGGCGCTGTGGTGATCCACCCGGACGACGAGCTGTTCGCGATCACCAGCAACGGTGGCGTCATCCGGACTCCGGTGAAGCCTGTACGCCGTACGCGTGACCGGAACACAATGGGGGTCAAGCTGATGGACCTCCCGGACGGCGTGACTATCGTGGCGATTGCTCGCAATGCCGACGAGCCTGACGAACAGGACTAGTTGATGACGGAGACACAGGCGAAGTCGGGGAACAAGGGGACCTCGGCCAACCCGGTCGACGAGGAGGCCGCCGCGAAGGGCGGCGCACCAGCGACCGGCCGCGCGGCCGTGGGCCGGGCAACCGTCCCCGCCGACGCGCCTGCCCCGAAGTTCACCCGGGCGCCCGGGATGGCGCCGCCGCCGGACTCCCCCGGCGACGATTCGGGGGCGAGCGACAAGACCGAGACATCCGGCATCGACGCGCCCACCTCCGCGGCGGCTCCGGCCGCGGCGGCGGGCAGTGCGGCCCGTCCGGCGACGACCCAGCCGATCAGGACCGGCGGCGGGCAGTCGGCGGCCGGCAGCAGCGCCGTCACAGGCACCCTGCCGCGCATCGGGGGTGGCACCGCCACGAAGCCGCAGCCGGACGGTGGCCGTCCGGCCGGTGTCGGCCGTCCCGCCAGTGGCGGCGGGCTGCCGCCGGGGGTGGCCGGTGCGGCGGCCGTCGGGGCGGCCCGCGTGGGTGACGCGGTGCGCTCGGCGCGTACCTCGGTCAGCTCGGCCGCGTCGCGCGGGCCCCGCCGGGCCCGGCTGAACCTCAAGCGGATCGACCCGTGGTCCGTGATGAAGTTCGCGTTCGCGGTCTCCGTCGTGCTGTTCATCGTGGTGGTCGTGGCCACGTCGGTGCTCTACCTGGCGCTGGACGCGATGGGTGTGTTCCAGAGCGTCAACGACAGCCTGACCGACCTGGTGGCCGCCGGCGGGCAGAGCAGCAGCACCTTCCAGATCACCGCCAAGGGTGTGATCCTGAGTTCCGCCCTGATCGGCCTGGTCAACGTCGTCCTGTTCACCGCGCTGGCGACTCTCGGCGCGTTCGTCTACAACGTCTGCGCCGACCTGGTCGGCGGGATCGAGCTGACGCTCGCCGAGCGGGACTGACCGCGTCCGACGCCGGGGCGGGCCGCGTAAAGCGGTCGCCCCGGCGTCGTGCGTCCGGGTAGTTTCGGGGGGTACGGCGGGGCGCGCGGCGCTCGGCGGCCCCCGATTTGGGGCGCGGCGGGCGGATGCGTTAACCTTGGCCGTCGCCACGCGGGGCTATAGCTCAGTCGGTTAGAGCGCAGAGCTGATAACTCTGAGGTCGCTGGTTCGATTCCAGCTAGCCCCACCGCACATCGTTCCGACGGCTGTCGAGCGCAAGGGGTCGCCCCATGTTCAAGAAGCTTCTGATTCTGGCCGGCGTCGTCGGTGTGGCTGCCCTGGTCGCTCGTAAGGTCAAGGCCTCCAACGACGAGCGGGCCCTGTGGCACGAGGCGACCACCGCGCCCGACCTGCGCTGACCGTCACTTCGACTGCCAGCTCCGGGCGGTTCCGCCCGCCTTCGGGGCCCTAGCTCAACTGGCAGAGCACTGCCTTTGCAAGGCAGGGGTTAGGGGTTCGAGTCCCCTGGGCTCCACTCAAAGTCGTGCAGCGTTGTGGTAGCCGTGACTGCTCACCGGCCCGAGGTTCGCAGGCTTGACCTCAACGCACGTTCAACTGTGATGGTTCGTCACATGAGCGAACGGGCAGACGATCTCCAGCGGGCCGGACAGCAGCTTTCCTCCCTCGTCGACGCGGCTACGGTCGTGGGGTTGGGCACCTCCACCCGCGCGGCGCACGAACTCTTCGGCCTTGTCGAACACACGACCCGCGCCCTGATCCGTCGCGGGTTCCGGGTCGTCGCGGTGCTCGACAACCAGCGGGTCGGCGAGCTGTACGACGAGTTCGTCCGGGGCGCGGACATCGATCTCGACGGGGTGCTCGGCCAGGCGTGGGGCCCGTGGCGGACGACCGAGATGCGCGCGGCGCTCGGCTGGCTGCGCCGGCACAACCAGCGGCGGACGGATCCGGTGAGGGTCATCGCTGTCGGCGGGTCGCGGGTGCTGCCCGCCGACTACCACCGCGCCGTGGAGCTGCTCGCCCGGCTGGACGCGCCGACGGCAAGGCGGGTGGGGGAGCTGTTCGACGTCATCCGTACCGCCCACGACAGTGGCGAACACGTCCAACGTGCACACGGCACCCACCCGGGTACGCCGTTCGTCGACCTCGCCCGAACCGCCCGCGATCTGGTCCTCGCACTCGACGGCGGCCCCGATCGCGACGAGGTGCTGCTGATGCTCGACGCGATCGTGGAACACCACGCCAACGCCATCGGTGTGGGGCACGACGTGGCCCGGGAGGAGCGTTCCGCCGCCGATCGGCTCGTGGCGCATCAGCGTCGGACGGGCGAACGCATCGTCCTCTGGGAGGGCAGCGCGCACGTCGCCGCACACCGAGGGGTGATGCTGGGCGCTCATCTTCGGGCTGCCCTCGCCGACAGGTACGCCGCCGTCCATCTCACGTTCGGCCGGGGGCGGATCCCGGGGATGGACCTGCCCGAGCCCAGCCCGAACTCGCTGGAAGGGGCGCTGCTGGCCGGTGGTGCGGGCGGCGTGCGGATCGTGGACCTGCGTTCGCCGGCTGCCACCGAGGTCGCGCCGCTGCTCGGTCGACCTGCGCGGACCCGGGTGGTCTCCGGCGTGTACGACCCTGGGCAGGACGAGAGGCACTACCTCGACCTGCCCTCGCCCCGCGACAGTTTCGACGTCGTTGCGGTCGTCCCCACGATCAGCGCGGTTCGTCCACTTTCGGCGGCCACGGAGCGCGACGTGCCCGGTCGTCGGAACGAATGACGGTGCTGGTCAGCCGACCGGGGCGCTGACTCCGGCGTCGCGGAGCAGCGCGAGCAGGCCGTGGCCGTCCTCGACCACGGCGTCCGGGGCGAGCGCGGGCAGGGGCTCCTCGCGGTCGGTGCGCGGTGAGCACATCAGCACCGCCGCCCCGGCTCCGGCGCGGCGGGCGCAGGCGACGTCGCGGTGCCGGCTGTCGCCGACGAACCAGCAGTCGGCGACCGGCACGCCGAGCGCCTGGGCGGCGAGCCGGGCCAGCTCAGGGTTCGGCTTACGCACGCCCGCCTCGTCGCTGTAGAGCTGCGCGGTGAACAGTGTGCCTAGGCCGGCGGCGGCCAGGAAGTCGCGTGGGGCGGCACCGCAGGTGGTGTTGCTGACGACCGCGAGCGGGAGGCCGGCGCGGGTGGCGGCGGCGAGGGCGTCGGGGATGCCGGGGCGCACGGCCCACTGCTGGTGCCAGGTCCACGCGTACGCCAGCGGGGTTGCCTCCCGGTCGACGGCGGCCCGGGCCGGGGCCGGCCAGCCGCCGGTGACGAACCTGGCCCACACCTGCCGGTGGCCCAGCTCGACGGGGTGCTCCCCGGCGCTCTCCTCGTCCCGCCACCGCCCGTACGCGTGGGCGCCGGCCGTCAGGTCGCGGGCGATCTGCTCGGCGGGGACCGCGCCACCGACGAGCCGGAACAGCCGTTGCACCAGCTCGGGCGGGTTCGGTGGCTGCGGTGGCGCGTCCGCGAGGACCCCGCCGAAGTCGAGCAGGAGCGCACGCGGTGTCCGGAGCATGCCCGCATCCTCCCGTACCGGTGGGGAGAGGAGAAGGGGCGAACCGGTGCGCCCGGGACGGGCAGGTTAGCGTCGGGGGGTGAGCACCGGATCTCCGCGCGTCCTGCCCGTCGAGAGCGGCATCGCCGAGGCTGCCTCGGTCCTGCGGGCCGGGGGGCTGGTGGCGTTCCCCACCGAGACCGTCTACGGGCTGGGCGCGAACGCCCTCGACGCCCGCGCGGCGGCCCGGATCTTCGAGGCGAAGCAGCGGCCGAGCTTCGACCCGCTGATCACCCACCTCGCCGACGCGGCCGACCTGGCCGGGCTGGTGGGGCCCGTGCCCGAGGCGGTGGCGGTTCTGGCCGAGCGGTTCTGGCCGGGGCCGCTGACGCTGATCGTGGACCGCCCCGCCGCCATCCCGCCGATCGTCACCTCGGGGCTGGAGACGATGGCCGTGCGGGTGCCGGACGAGGCGTCCGCGCGGGCGCTGATCGCGGCGGCGGGGGTGCCGGTGGCCGCGCCGAGCGCCAACCGGTTCGGGCAGCTCAGCCCCACCCGGGCCGAGCACGTGGTGGCGGGGCTGGGCGGCGCGGTCGACGTGGTGCTCGACGGCGGGCCGACCCGCTGCGGCATCGAGTCGACCATCGTGGACGCCCGGGGCGGGCGGCCGGTGGTGCTGCGGCTCGGCGCGCTGCCGGTGGAGACCCTGGTCGAGGCGGTGGGCCCGGTGACCGTACGCCCGGGCAGTTCCGGCCAGCCGGTGGCACCCGGGACGCTGGCCGCGCACTACGCCCCGCGTACCCCGTTGCGGGTGGCAGGTGGGGCGGAGCCGGCGGCCGGCGACGGCACCCGGCGGGGCCTCCTGGCGTTCCGGGAACGACCGGCGGGCGGCGACTGGGCCGCGGTCGAGGTGCTGTCGCCCGGGGGTGACCTGACGGTGGCGGCGGCCCGGCTCTTCGACGCGCTGCATCGACTCGACGCGGCCGGGGTCACGGAGATCGTCGCGGAGCGGGTGCCGGACGTCGGGGTGGGGCGGGCGGTCAACGACCGGCTGGGCCGGGCGGCGGCGACCTGGCGGTCGGACGCCTGACGCGGTCGGTCCGGCCCCGGCCCCGGCCCCGGCCCGCCCCCGCCCGGCCCGCCCGCCTCGCCCGCCCGTGCGCGCTGCGGTTCAGGGGTGAGAAGGGGACCCTTCTCTACCGGAGGCGTTAACAAGGGGCCCTTCCTTACTCAGCAGGCGGGTGAGGGTGCCGTTGGCCAGGGTCGCGCCGAGCGCCGATCCCGCCGCGATGCTCCAGCCGACCGGCCCGAGCGGGGTGCAGCCGAAGAACTGGCTGACCCCCGGCGTCTGCACCACGAGCACCAGCGCCCCGACGGAGGCGGCGGTCGACACGAGCACCGTGGGGCTGGTGCCGCCGGCCAACACGGTCTGCCCGAGCTGGGTGCCGACGAGCGAGGCGAGCGCGACCGTACCGGCCCGCCGTTGTCGCCCCGTGTAACGGGCGAGCGTCCAGCCCACCGTCGCGCCCAGCGTGGTGGATGCCGCCCGCAGCGCGATCTCCCGGGTCAGCGTCTCGCCGAGCGAGCTGTCCGGGCCCTCCCGCAGCAGGTGGTCGGCGTGGCCGTCGGCGGGTGGCCGGACGGCGATGGCCAGCGCCGGTGCCAGGTCGGTGAGCAGGTTGACCAGGAGCAGCTGCCGCCCGTTGAGCGCCGACCGGCCGGTGCTGGCGGCGCTGAGCACGCTGAACGCGATCTCGCCGAGGTTGCCGCCGACGAGGATGCTCAGCGCGTGTCGGACGGACGACCACATGGCCCGACCCTCGACGAGGGTGGCGATGATGGTCTCCAGCCGGTCGTCGGTGACCACCAGGTCGGCGGCGGCGCGGGCGGCGGGGGTGCCCCGCTGGCCGAGGGCGATGCCGACGTCGGCGAGTCGGATCGCCGGGGCGTCGTTGGCCCCGTCGCCGGTCATCGCCACGGTCCGCCCGTTGCGCTGCAACGCCTGGATGATGCGTACCTTGTGGGCCGGGGTACAGCGGGCCACCACGTCAATGCGGGTCAGCCGTTCGGCGAGCGCGTCGTCGTCGAGGCGGTCCAGCTCGGTGGCGGTGGCCACCCGCTGCTCGCCGTGGTCGGGGCTGATGGTGGCGGCGATCGCCTCGGCCGTCGCCGGATGGTCCCCGGTGATCATGATGGTGTGCACGCCGGCCTGCCGGATCCGGCGCACGGCGGGTGCGGCGGACTCGCGTACCCCGTCGGCGATCGCCAGCAGGCCGACGAAGACGAGGCCCGTCACGTCGTCGTCGGTCACGGTCTCGGCGGTGACGGGACGCTCGGCGACGGCCAGGACGCGGTGCCCTGCGCCGGCCCGCTCGGCGAGCATCCGGTGCAGCTCGGCCCGGCCGGCGTCGTCCAGCGGCCGGTCGTGCCCGTCGGCGGTGCGCCGGGCGGCGCAGCGGGGCACCACCGTCTCCGGGGCGCCCTTGACGCTGAGCAGCAGCCCGCCGCCGGCCCGGCCGACGGTGGCGTGGTAGCCCCGCGACGGCTCGAACGGCAGGCCGCCCGCCGCCTGCCAGCCGTCGGCGCCGGTCCGCTCGTCGACCCCGGCCGCCGCCGCGCCCCGGCGTACCGCCCGGTCGGTCTGCTGGGGCAGCTCGTCCGGGTCGCCGGCCGGGGTGGCGCGCAGCGCGGCGGCCAGGGTCCGTCGCAGCGCACCGTCCAGCCCTTCCGGCGCGGCGTACCGGGTGCCGCTGCCGTCGCCGACGCCGGCGAGCAGCAACTTGCCCTCGGTGAGGGTGCCGGTCTTGTCGAAGCACAGCACGTCGACGCGGCCCAGCGCCTCGATGGTGCGCGGGTTGCGGACCAGCGCGCCGTGCTCGGCCAGCCGCCGGGCGGCGGCGAGCTGGGCCGCGCTGACCAGGAACGGCAGGCCCTCCGGCACCGACGCCACCGCCAGGTTCGCGGCGGTCGCCGCCGTCTCCGCCAGGGGTACGCCGCGCAGCAGCCCCGCCCCGGCCACCGCCACCGCCGACCCGGCGGCCAACGGGACGGCCGACCTGGTGAGCTTGCCGAGCCGGGCCTCCACGCCGCTGGCCGGGGGCGACTGCCGGGCCAGCGCCAGGCTGCGTCCCGCCTCGGTGTCCGCGCCGGTGGCGACGACGACGGCGGTGCCGTGGCCGGTGGCGATGGTGGTGCCCTCGTACAGCATGGAGTGGCGGTCGGCGACGGCGGCGGCGACCACCGGGTCGGCGGACTTGCCCACCGGCAGCGACTCGCCGGTCAGCGACGACTCGTCGGCCTCCAACCCGTCGGTGGCGAGCACCCGGCAGTCCGCCGGCACGGCGTCGCCGGGCCCGAGGACGATCACGTCCCCGCTGACCAGTTCCTCGGCGGCGACGGTCCGTTCCGTGCCGCCGCGACGGACCAGGGCGGTGACCGCCGAACGGGACAGCAGCTCGGCCAGCGACCGTTCGGTGTTGCGCTGGTGGACGGCCCCGACCAGCGCGGACCCGCCGACCACTCCGCCGACGAGGGCCGCGTCGACCAGCGAGCCGAAGCTCGCGGAGAGCACCGCACCGGCGGCGAGTACGGGGGTGAGCGGGTTGGCCAGCTCGTCGACGAACGCGCGGAGCAGCCCGGACGGGCCCGGCGTGTCCCCGGTGCGGCCGACCAGGCGGCGTTGCGCCTCGGCGTCGTCGAGCCCGTCGGGGCCGGTGTCGAGCTGGCGCAGCACCGCGTCGGTCGGCATCAGGTGCCACGCCGTCGGGGCCGGCGGCGCGGTGTCCGTCCGGTCCGGCAGCCGGCCCGCCCGCCACACCCCGTGCAGGAAGGCCAGCGCGGCGGCCCCGTTCACGGCGGCCAGCGTCCGGCCCGGCAGCTGCCGGGGGTCGGCGGTGAACGCGCCGAGCGCCCCCAGCCCGGTGCCGGCCAGCGACAGCCGGATGTTCTGCGCGGTCATCCGGCGGGCCACCCCCGCCGCCTCGATGATCAGGGCGGCGACCCGCAGGTCGGTGCCTACCAGCAGGTGCGCCCCCCATGGCGGCAGCTCGTCGGGCCCGGCCACCCCGAGCCCGCAGTCGGACGCCCCCAGCGCCGTCCGGTCGGCGGAGAGCAGCAGCACCACCGCGCCGTCGCGCTGCAACTGACGCACGGTGTCGACGGTCCGTGGGCCGCCGGGAAGGACGGCGTCGGCGAAGGCGTACCGGCCGTCGTCGTCGCCGGCGACCACCAGCCGCAGGCCGGCCTGCCGGGTGGCGGTGGGCAGGGCGTCCACGCCGGGGGCGGGCTCCGGTTCGACCCGGAGCAGCGCGACGAGGCGGTCCGCCTCGGCGAGGCCGAGCAGCGTGCCGCCGCCGGAGCGCAGCCGCCTGCTGTCGTCGGTGTCGCCCGGGTCGGTCGCGCCGATGTCTTCCAGCGGGCCGAGCCGCCACCCGTCGGCCTGCTGCACCTGGCCGGGGGCGGCCGGGTCGAACAGCGCGAAGGCGCGGGCGGCCACCTGCCCGGTGTCCGCCCCGGACAGCGGGGCTAGGTCGGCGAGGACCGCCCGCTGCGAGCCGAGCACGGCGGCGTCCAGCACCACCGTGTCGATCCGGTCGAGTTCCCGCAGCACGCTGCGGTCCATGGCGATCACGCCGCGCCGGGCGAGCATGCGACCGAGTTGGGCGGCGTACCCCTCACGGCCGCTGCCCGGTGCTTTGGACAGGCTGGAGAGCCCGAGCGCGGCGGCCCGCTTGCCCCCGACCACCGGGATCGCCGCCGCGCCGGCCGCCGCGCCCGCCGCCAGCATCCGGGCGACGAAGCGTTCGGCGGGACCGTCCGGCTTCGGGTTCGGGCGTTGCGCCGTCGGGACCCGGGCGACGGCCCGGTCCGGGTCGCCGGTGAGCCGGGGCTCCGCCTTCGACCAGGCCGTGAGCTGGGCGCGGGCCTCGCCCCACTGCACGACGCGCTGCGCGCCGTCCAGCACGATCCCGGCCCAGCCGCCGGTGAGGCCCTGCACGACCGCCTCGGCGAGCGGGAAGAGGATGTCGGCGCGGGGGTCGGCGCGCAGTCCCCGGCCGGCGAGGGCGTGCAGCCTGGGGTGCAGGTCGACGGCGGTGAGCAGGCCGGACACCTCGCCCGGGACCGGGGTGAACGGCAGGATCCGGGTGGCCGCCGAGATGGTCAGGCCGAGCGCGTCCGAGGCGAGCGCACCGAGGGTGCGGGGGGTGCGCGGCCCGTCCTCGGGCGGGTGCGGGGGCGGGATCTCCGGGTCGGGCTCGTGGTCGCAGGTGCGTTCGCAGCGGGCGATCGTGGTGATGAGGTCGCGCAGTTTCGGTTCCGGTTCCTCGACGGCCACGACCACGCGGCCGGAGGCCGCGTTCACCCGGGCCCAGGTCACCCCGGGCAGCCGTTCCAGCGTGCGTTCCACCTGGCGGGCGAGCCGGTCGCCGCCGTCCTGGCCGACGCCGTGCACCTCGATGTGGTGCCGACCCGGCCGGGACCAGACCCGGCGACTGGTCAGGCCGGCCGACCGGGCCAGCCGGGTCGCGGCGACGCCGACGCTGCGGGAGGCGTCGCCCACCAGGTGCGGCACCGTCCGGGACACGTCGCCGACCAGAGGCATCGTCACCGACGGCAGGAGGCGGCCGGCGAGCCGGCCCAGCGAGGTCATCGAGCGGTACGGCCGGAGCGCCGCCGGCCGGCTTTCCCCGTGCCGCCGCAGCTCCCGCCGTACGCCATCTCGCCTCCCACGCTCGGTCCCGGCGGGCTGACTTCCCGCCCGCTCGGGCGTCATGCCCCCTTCGTCCGGGAATTTCTCGGCGGTTGGCCGGAGAAGTTCCTCCGTCGCTGGCATGGACGGGGCCGACGGTGGAACGCGGCTCGGGTCATGGCCAGCGCGGACGACACAGGGGAGGCCGGGATGAGCACGATCACGCGACACCTCAGCGGGGCGCACGAGATGGTGCGGACGTACAGCCGCCGGGTGGAGGTGCCGATGCTGGGCGAGGTCGCCGTGCCGCCGCCCGACAAGGTGGCCTACTACGCGGGCCTCGGGGTGCTCGCCGCGCTCCAGGTCATCGAGTGGCCGCTCGCGCTGGTCATCACCGCCGGGCACCTGCTCGCCGACCAGCACCTGTCCGGGCTGGCGAAGGGGGTCGGCGAGGCGCTGGAGTCCGCCTGATCCTCTGCGGCGCGTCGAGCAGGGGTGGATGAGGCCCGATCGCGCGGGGTGAGAGCCCGGTCACGTCCGGCTTGACCTGAATCCGGGTTGAGGTCGCAGGCTGGGCGCATGCTGATCGAACTGCTGAGGATCGAGGTGAGCCGGGAACGCCCGGCCGGCGGGCGGCGGCGGAATCCCCCGGTTGCGCCACCGGCGTGGGTCTTCCGCACGGTCGGTCGGCGGTGACCGCCGTCGCGCCCCCGGCCGCTCCGGGGCACCTGTTCGCCCCCGCGCTGCGCGCCATGACGGTGGGCGTGGTGGCACTGGTGTCGCTGCTGGCCTTCGAGGCGCTGGCCGTCGGCACCGCCATGCCCACCGTCGCCCGCAGCCTCGACGGGCTGTCCCTCTACGGGCTCGCGTTCGGCGGGGCCTTCGCCTCCGGCGTGGTGGGGATGGTCGTCTCCGGGGTGTGGTGCGACGCGCGGGGCCCCCGGGCACCCGTGTGGCACGGGGTGGGCTGGTTCGTGGCCGGGCTGCTCGTCGCCGGCTTCGCGTCGACGATGGGCGTGCTCGTGGCGGGCCGGATGGTGCAGGGCTTCGGCTCGGGCCTGCTGTCGGTGGCCCTCTACGTGGTGGTGGGGCGGGCGTACCCGGAGGCGCTGCACCGGCGGATCTTCGCCGCGTTCGCGGCCGCGTGGGTCATCCCGTCGCTGGTCGGCCCGGCGATCGCCGGGCTGGTCGTCGAGTACCTCGGCTGGCGGTGGGTCTTCCTGGCGGTGCCGGCGGTGGCGGTGCCGGCGCTGCTGCTCGTCCAGCCGGGCCTGCGCAGCCTCGCACCGTCCGCCGCCGTCCGGCCGTCGACCGGCGCGGCGGCCCGGGTCGGCTGGGCCTTCGGGGCGGGGGCGAGCGCCGCACTGCTGCACTACGGGGGGCAGCAGCGCGGCGTGCTCGCGGTCGGCCTGGTCGGTGCCGCGCTCGCGGGCCTGTTCTGCTGCGCCCCGCGGCTGCTGCCGGCCGGCTTCCTGCGGGCCGGCCGGGGCCTGCCCACGGTGGTGGGGCTGCGAGGGCTGGCCTCGGCCGCGTTCGCCGGTGCCGAGGTGGTGATCCCGCTGATGCTGTCCCGGGAGCGCGGGCTCACGCCGACCGGCGCGGGCCTGGTCCTGACCGTCGGCGCGCTCTCCTGGTCGGCCGGGTCCTGGTTGCAGGGCCGGCTGCCCGCGCCCGCCGCCGCAGTGCCGGGCACCGCGCCGGCGACCCGGCGCGGTTTCCTGGCCGGGCTGCGGGACCGGCTCGCGCCCCGGTCCTCCGCCACGCTGGTCCGCGCCGGGCTCGCCTGCATCACCGGCGGGACCGCCACGGTGGCGCTCGCGGTGTGGCCGGCGGTGCCGCTGCCGGTGTGCGTGCTCGGCTGGGCCGCCGCCGGGCTCGGGATGGGGCTGCTCTACCCGTCGCTGTCGGTGCTCACCCTGGAGCTGTCCGCCCCCGGCGAGCAGGGCCGCAACAGCTCCTCCCTGCAACTGGGCGACTCGCTCTTCGCGGCGACCGTGCTGGCGTTGACCGGCGCGGTGCTCGCGGCGGGCACCACCCCCGGCCGGTCGAGCTACGCGGTGACCCTGGTCCTGGCGGCCGCCCTGGCCGGGCTGGGCGTCCTGCTCGCCGGCCGGGTGGTGCCGGCGGGACGGGCGGCGTTGGCCCCGCGCTCCCCGCAGTGAGCTCGCCGGCCGGCCCGGCGGTCCGGCCCGGTGGCCCGGCCGAGCGTTGCGGCCCGGCGCCCGACCCGGTGGCCCGGACCAGCGCTTCGGCCTGGCGTCGCGGGGCGGGTCCGGTCACGAGCCGGCGGGCCGGCTCGTCGGGTCGGTGGACGACCCCACCCGGGGGCGTCGGGAGGGAGATGGACATGAAGGTGCTGGTCACCGGGGCCACGGGCGGTCTCGGGCGGGTCGTGCTGCCCCGGCTGCATGCCGACGGGTTCGCCGTGCGGGCGGCGAGCCGGCGGCCCCGCACCGGAGCGGAGGTCGAGTGGACGGTGGTGGACCTCGCCACCGGGGCGGGCCTCGCCGAGGCGGTGACCGGCGTGGAGGCCGTCCTGCACCTGGCCTCACTGCCTGGGGGCGGGCGGCGTACCCACCAGGTGGACGTCCTCGGCACCCGCCAGCTGGCCGTCACCGCCGGGCGGGCCGGGGTCGGCCACCTGGTGCACATCTCCATCGTCGGGGTGGACCGGGTGCCGTTCCCCTACTACCGGCACAAGCTGGCGGCCGAGCGGGTGATCGCCGAGGGGCCCGTGGCCTGGTCGGTGCTGCGGGCCACCCAGTTCCACCCGTTCCTCGACCGCCTGCTCACCATGTCCGGTCGACTCGGCCCCGTGATCGGGGACCGGGCGCTGCTCGTCCAGCCGGTAGACCCCGGCGAGGTGGCGGCCCGGCTCTCCGCGCGGCTTTCCGCCGGGCCGCTGGGCGACATCGAGGAGTACGGCGGCCCGCAGGTGCTCCGCTTCGACGAGGCGGCGTACGCCTGGCGTGCCGCCCGGCGCTCCCGCCGCCCGCTGCTGCCGGTGCGCCTGCCGGGGCGGCTCGGGCGGGCCCTGCGCGCGGGCGGCCTCACCACCTCGGCGACCCCGACGGGCACCCGAACCTGGGCGGACCACCTCGCCGCCACGTACGGGGGAACCGACCGTAGATGAGAAGTCCCCCCGTTCGACGTCTGCCTACCGTGACGCCATGTTGGTCCTCGTCTCCACCGTGATCCTCTACGTCGCCGGCTTCGTCTTCCTCTACGGGGTGATCCGGCTCGCCGTACGGCACGCCCTCGAAGACCTGGAGGCCCGCCGGCCCGGCCTGCTGCGCTCCCAGGAGGTCGCCGCCGCGCAGGACCGGACGTTCGTCCGGGAGAACCCGTTCGTCGCGAACGGCTGACCCGGCACCGGTCCCCACGGGGACGGGGCCGGACGACTCCCCCGGCGGGGCGGGGGACGCACCTCGGGGCCGGCCCGGGCACGGGGCTGGGCCGGCCCCGAGGTGGTAACACCGGCATCGTCGGTCCGGCCTCGCCTGGGCGTGGGCCCGGCCACCTGCGGTGGGCGTCCCGCGATCGGGCGGCGTCCGGGGGTGCGAGGATCGCAGCCGTGATGGGAACGCTGAAGACCGAGCCCGCCCGGAGCCGACCGGACCTGCTGGCACCCCCGGTGGCCGCCGCGCTCGGGCAGTGGCCCGCCGACGCTCCGGTGGACGTCGACCAGGTGCTGGTCGCGCCGATCGACGCGAGCCTCGCGGACACCGCCGAGTTCTGCGCCGCGTACGGGGTGGGACTGGAGGTGTCGGCGAACTGCGTGGTGATCGCCGGGAAGCGCGGGAGCGAGATCCGGTACGCCGCCTGCGTCGTCCTCGCCACCACCCGGGCCGACGTCAACGGGGTGGCCCGCAGGGCGCTGGACGTACGCAAGGCGAGCTTCGCCCCGATGGCCGAGGCGGTGGAGCTGACGGGCATGGAGTACGGCGGGATCACCCCGATCGGGCTGCCCGGGGACTGGCCGATCCTGGTCGACGCGCGGGTGGTCGCCGCTCCGTACGTGATCGTCGGCTCCGGCGTGCGGCACAGCAAGATCGCCCTGCCGGGACCGACGCTCGGCGCGCTCCCCGGTGCGCGGGTGGTGGAAGGGCTGGCCAGGCCCGCCCAGCCCACGGCGTAGATCGATGTCGTTTCACGTGGAACGTGATCGACGCCGATCGTTGGCTGCCCGGATCGTGGCCCTGACGCGTCAGGCTTCGCGCTGCTCGACCTCGCGCAGGGCGGCGAGCAGGGTCTCCGGCTCCTGGGCGCCGGTGACGACGTACTTCCCGGCCAGCACGAAGGTCGGCACGCTGGAGACACCGAGCTCGCGCGCGGTGGCCAGATCGGCAGCCACCTCGCGGCGGCCGAGGTTCGACTCCAGGTAGTCCCGGGCCTCGACCTCGTCCAGGCCGACCCCGGCGGCCAGCTTGACCAGGGCGTCCCGCGCGCCGATGTCGACCCCGTCGGCGAAGTGCGCCCGGTAGAGCGCCTCGACCAGCTCGGCGGAGCGGCCCCGCTCGGCGGCGAACCGGATCAGCCGGTGCGCCTCGAAGGTGTTGGCGTGCACCGCGCGGTCGAAGCGCATGTCGAGCCCCACGCCGGCGGCGACCCGGGTCACCTGGGCGAACATGCCCTCCGTCCGCTCCCGGCCGCCGAACTTCGCGGCCAGCGCCTCCACCAGCGGCTTCGGCTCGGAAACCGGCGACGGGTCGAGCTGGAACGGGCGGTACCGGACGATCACCTCACCGCCGTACGACTCCAGTGCCTGTTCGAGCCGGCGCTTGCCGATCCAGCACCAGGGGCAGACGACGTCGGCGTAGATCTCGATCTCCATGACCAGCGACAACCCGTCGATCAGGAGATCTGTTCCCGGACCTGGCGCTTGAGCCGGGCCAGGATGGCCGTGCCGCCCCGGACCCGCAGCGGGCTGATCGCCTGCGCCAACCCCATCCGCTGGTAGAGGTCGTCCGGCACGGCGAGCACCTCGTCGGCGCTCGCCCCGGACAACCCCTCGGCGAGGATGCCGGCGAAGGCGCGCGTCGTCGGCGCCTCCGGCGGGCAGTCGAACCAGGTGGTCACCGTCCGGTCCGGGTTCACCTCGGCGCGCAGGAAGAACGCGGTCTGGCACTCGGGGACCTGCTCCATGCCCTCCCGGCCGGCGAGTTCCCCGGGCAGCGGCGGGATGACGTCGGCATATTCCAGCAGCATCTCCAGCACCACGTCGCGGGGGGCTGCGGCGAACTCGTCGACGATCTCGGCCAGCTTGGTCGGCATCTCGGGCATCCGTTCAGGCTACCGACGGTCGGGCGACGGCAGCCCGACGGTGGTTAAGAAGGGGCCCCTGCTCTACCGGAGGCGTTAACAGGGGGCCCCTCCTTTCACACGGTCGGGGCCTGCTCGCTGATGTCGCTCAGCGCCGAGTTGGGGTCGAGCTGCATGGCCAGGTCGCCGAGGGAGACGATGCCGACGAGCTTGCGTTCGCCGTCGCACACGAGGATGCGCCGGATGCCGCGTTCCCGCATCAGCGACGCCGCCTCCCCGGCGGTCGCGTGCTGCTCGATCATCACCACCTCGCGGGTGATGACCGAACCGATCGTGGTGGTCGCCGGATCGCTGCGCTCGGCCACCGCCCGGACCACGATGTCGCGGTCGGTCAGCATGCCGGCGAGGCTCGCGCCGTCGGTGACCACGACGTCGCCGATGTCCGCCTCCTTCATCACCCTGGCCGCCTCGTCCAGGGTGGTCTCCGCGGGCAGGTAGACCACCTGCCTCGTCATCACGTCGCTGACCCGGTAACCGGTCATGGGAGCCTCCGAATACACACCTGTGCCGATCGGTAACCGGTACCCAGTGCGCCGCCCGCTACACCAGATCGCCCCGGGCACGCAGCGCCTCGTCGCGCAGCCGGTCCACCAGCCCCGCCAGCGGCAGCTCGGTCCGCTCGCCGGTGGCGCGATCGCGCAGCTCGACGTACCCGTCGGCGAGACGGCGACCGACCACGACGGCGCGCGGGACACCGATCAGCTCGGCGTCGGTGAACTTCACCCCGGCGGAGACGTGCGTGCGGTCGTCGACCAGCACCCGCAGGCCGGCGGCGGCGAGGCGTCCGCCCAGCTCCAGCGCCGCGTCGAGCTGCGGCCCCTTCCCGGCCGCCACCAGGTGTACGTCGCACGGCGCGACCGCCGCCGGCCACACCAGGCCCCGGTCGTCGTGGTGCTGCTCGGCGATCGCGGCGACCGCCCGGGACACCCCGATGCCGTAGCAGCCCATGGTGGGGCGGACCGGCTTGCCGGCGGGGCCGAGCACGTCGACGGCGAACGCGTCGGTGTAGCGCCGGCCGAGCTGGAAGATGTGCCCGACCTCGATCCCGCGCCGCATCGTCAGCGCGCCGGAGGCGCACGCCGGGCACGGGTCGCCCGGCCGCACCTCGGCCGCCTCGACGGTGCCGTCCGGGGTGAAGTCCCGGCCGCAGACCACGTCGGTGGCGTGCCGGCCCGGCTCGTCGGCCCCGGTCAGCCAGGCCGCCCCGGGGACCACCCGGGGGTCGACGAGGTAGCGGACGCCCAGCCCGGCCAGCCGCTGCGGCCCGATGTACCCGCGTACCAGCCCCGGGTGGGCGGCCCAGTCGTCGAAGACCGCCACGGTGGCCGGGGCGAGCGCCGCCCCGAGCCGCTTCAGGTCCACCTCGCGGTCCCCGGGCAGCCCCACCACCAGCAGCTCGGCCTCGGCCGCGCCCGGCCGGCGCACGGTCAGCACGACGTTCTTCAGGGTGTCGGCGGCCGTCCAGTCGGCGCGGCCGGCGAGCCGGCGGGTGTTCGCCAGGTCCACCAGCGCGGCGATGGTCGGCGTCTCCGGGGTGTCGTGCACGGCCGACGCCGGCTGCGCGCCGGGGTCGCCGGCCGCCGGGGGCCGGGTGACGACCGCCTCGGTGTTGGCGGCGTAGTCGCAGGTGGTGCAGCCGACGAAGGTGTCCTCGCCGACGTCCGTGGCGGCCAGGAACTCCTCCGACGCCGATCCGCCCATCGCCCCGGACGTCGCGCGGACCACGGTGAAGTCCAGCCCGAGCCGGGTGAAGACGCGTCGGTACGCCTCGCGGTGCCGGTCGTAGGCGGCCTGGAGCCCGGCGTCGTCCAGGTCGAACGAGTACGCGTCCTTCATCAGGAACTCGCGCCCGCGCAGCAGCCCGGCGCGGGGGCGGGCCTCGTCGCGGAACTTCGTCTGCACCTGGAACAGCGTCACCGGGAAGTCCCGGTAGGACGTGAACAGGTCCTTCACCAGCAGCGCGGCCAGCTCCTCGTGGGTCGGGGCGAGTAGGTGCTCGGCGCCCCGGCGGTCGGCGAGGGTGAAGATGTCGTCGCCGTACTCGGCCCACCGGCCGCTGGTGCGGTAGGGCTCGGCCGGCAGCAGCGCCGGGAAGTGCACCTCCTGGTCGCCGATGGCGGTCATCTCGCCCCGGACGATCTCGGTCACCCGGTCCAGCACCAGCTTGCCCAGCGGCAGCCAGGTGTAGCCGCCCGGTGCGGCGCGACGGACGTAGCCGGCGCGCAGCAGGAGCCGATGGCTCGGCACCTCCGCGTCCGCCGGGTCCTCACGCAGGGTCCGCAGCAGCAGGGTCGACATGCGCAACAACATCAGCGCAGCGTACGGCCGCGGTGACCGGCCGAGCGACGCGGTTTACCGGCGCGGCCGACCGGAGGCGTCCTCGCGGTCGATGAACTCCCTCACGTTCCCGGTGCCGGGACGATGTGCGCGGGTGGCCGGTGCCAGACTGTCTGACGTTAAGCAGGGGCCCCTTTACAACCGGATGCGTTAACAGGGGGCCCTTCCTTGCTGGCAAGGCGGAGGGTTCGGTGGGCTGGCGCAGTTTCGTGGCGGTGGGGGACAGCTTCACCGAGGGCATGGACGACGCGTACCCGGACGGCACCTACCGGGGCTGGGCGGACCTGGTGGCCACCCGGCTCGCCGCCGAGGCCGGCCCCGACTTCCAGTACGCGAACCTGGCGATCCGGGGTCGGCTCTTCCCCAACGTGGTGGCCGAGCAGGTGCCGGCCGCGCTGTCGATGAAGCCCGACCTGATCAGCTTCGCGGCCGGCGGCAACGACGTGCTGCGCCGCACCTTCGACCCGGACGCGCTGGTGGCCCGCTTCGACGACGTGGTCCGGCAGCTCCGTTCCGGTGGCGCGGACGTGCTGCTGTTCCGGTTCGCCGACGTGATGGCCCGGCTGCCCGGGCAGCGGCTCGTCGCGCCCCGGGTGCACCTGCTCAACCGGGCCGTCGGGGAGACCGCCGAGCGGCACGGCGCGATCCTGGTCGACCTCTACGCCGACGACACCTTCCTCAATCCGATGCTGTGGAGCACCGACCGGCTGCACCTGTCGGCGGCGGGGCACCGGCGGGTCGCCGGCCAGGTGCTGACCGCCCTCGGCGTCGGCTGCGACGAGGACTGGCTGCTGGTCCCGCCGCACCCCGCGCCGACGCCGTGGCTGGCCGCCCGCGCCGCCGACCTGCGTTGGGCGGGCCGGCATCTGGCCCCGTGGGTCAAGCGCCGGCTCACCGGCCGCTCGTCCGGCGACACCGTCACGGCGAAGCGGCCGGTGCTCGGCCCGGTCGCCGACTGACGTGCGGACCATCCACGCCGCGCCACTGCTGCGGCGCACCCTCGACGACCGGCCGGTCGCCGACACGGCGGTGCTGGTGACGGGGGACCGGATCGAGGCGGTGGCGCCGGCCGGCGAGCTGACGGCCGCGTACCCGGGGGTGCGGGTGCGTCGGTGGCCCGGCGTGCTCGGGCCGGCGCTGGTGCACGACGGGCCGCTGCCGTCCGCCCCCACCCCGCGCGAACGGGTGCACGCCCTGTTCGGGCTCGGGGCCGCCGCGGTGCTCGCCGACCGGGTGACCGACCCGGGGCTGCGGGCCGCCGCCGCCCGCAACGGGGTCGCGCTGCTGGCATCCGCGCGCCCGCCCGCGCTGGTCGTCGGCGGCCGGGCCGACCTGGCCGTCTTCGCCGACGACGGGAGCTGCGTCGCCACGGTGGTCGCCGGCCGCCTCGTGCACCGCCGCGCCTGACCGCGACCGTCACCCTGGGGTGGGGGAACCGGCGTAGGTTGGGCTCATGCCTGTGCCGAGTGATCCGAACCCCCGCCTCCAGTCGTACGCCGACCCGCAGCGGCTCGTCACCACCGACTGGCTCGCCGAGCACCTCGGCGACGAGGGCCTCGTCGTGGTCGAGTCCGACGAGGACGTGCTGCTCTACGACACCGGGCACATCCCGGGCGCCGTGAAGGTCGACTGGCACACCGAGCTGAACGACCAGGTGACCCGGGACTACCTGGACGCGGCCAGCTTCGCCGAGCTGTGCGCCGCCAAGGGCATCGGCCGCGACGACACCGTCGTCTTCTACGGCGACAACTTCAACTGGTGGGCGGCGTACGCGCTCTGGGTCTTCTCGCTCTTCGGCCACGCGGACGTGCGCCTGCTCGACGGCGGCCGGCAGAAGTGGGCCGCCGAGGGGCGGGAGCTGACCCGCGAGAAGGTCACCCGGCCGCGCGCCGCGTACCCGGTGCCGGAGCGCAACGACGCGCCGATCCGGGCGTACCGGGAGCAGGTGATGGCGCACGTCGCCGCCGGCCGGCCGCTGGTGGACGTGCGCTCGCCGGGCGAGTACACGGGCGAGATGCTGCACATGCCGGACTATCCGCAGGAGGGCGCGCTGCGCGGCGGGCACATCCCGGGCGCGGTGAGCAAGCCGTGGAAGTCGGCGGCGAACGACGACGGCACGTTCAAGTCGGCCGACGAGCTGCGGGTGATCTACGCCGACCAGCTCGGGCTGAGCCCGTCCGACGACGTGGTGGCGTACTGCCGGATCGGGGAGCGGTCCAGCCACACCTGGTTCGTGCTGCACCACCTGCTCGGCTACCCGCAGGTGCGCAACTACGACGGCTCGTGGACCGAGTGGGGCAACCTGGTGCGGGCCCCCGTCGTGAAGGGCGACCAGCCGGGAGGCATGGCCGGCTGACCCGCCGCCCGGCCACGGGCGTCCGGCCCGGGACACGACAACGGCCCGGCACCTGACCTTCTGTGGGCAATGTGCCGGATGCGCCGACACGGAGCCCGCCACCGGTGGAGCCTGCGAATGGGGCAGGACCCGCGACGGTGGCGAGGAGGCGTGTTGACCCTGGACCGCAGGCTCGTCGCGCTGCTCGTGCTGACCGCCGTGTTCCCGGCGGCCGAGGCCACCGTCCTGGTCGCCATGGACTTCGTGGCGGCCGAGGGGATCGCGCCCCAGGTGAGCGCGGTCTGGCCGTACGACACGTACCACGACCTGAGGTGGCTGTTCGTCTACCACCGGTCGTGGCCGGAGTTCGTCCTGTGGCTGGCCTACGTGGCGCTCACCCGGGGCGCGTTGACCACCGGCCTCGTCGCGCTGTCCTGGCCGGTCGAGGCGCCCCGGCCGCCCGTACGCCAGCTGTTGAAGCGCAACGTCGGTGTCTCCGTGGTGGTCACGGTCCTCGTCGTGCCGTGGGCGGTGATCTCGGTGGCCGCGTCGGTGGTGGCGCTGTCCTGGGTGCTGCTCGCGTCGCTGCTGCCGATGTTCCTGCTCGCGCCGTTCCTGCAACGGGCCGCCGCCGTCGGGCCGTGGTGGCGGGGGTTGCCCTCGCTGCCCCTGGTCGGGTGGACGCTGCTGAACTTCGTGGTGCTCACGGTCGCCGGGGCGGTGGCGTGGAGCGTGCCCGGCTGGTGGACGGTGCCGGTGGCAGCGGCGGCGGGCGTGGTCAACGGCGTGCTGTGGAACCGGACGGTACGGGCGGCCGTGCTCGCTCCCCGGCTGCGGTGGGCCCGGGTGCCGGTGGCCCCGATCGTGGCCCTGCTGGCACTCGTCGTGCCGCTGCTGATCCCGACGCTGGTCAGCACGGTGCCCGGCAACCAGCTGCGCACCGAGGACGTGCTGCTCACCCGACCGCTGCCGCCGGAGGTCACCGAGGCTGTGGTGGTGCTGGCCGGCTACGGCTCCGCGTACGGGGGCGAGCAGCCGCGCGACCCGAGGGTGGAACGGTTCTCCTACCGGGGGCTGGGCTCCGACGGCCGGCCCCTGCCCTACCGGCCACAGGACACCACCATCTCGGTGGCGGACAGCGTCGGGCTGCTCGCCGCGCAGGTGGACCGGCTGCACCGGCGTACCGGCCGGAAGGTGGCCCTGGTCGGGGAGAGCGAGGGGGCGATCGTGGCCCGCACCTACCTCGCCCGGCGGCCCCACCCGGCGGTCGACGCGCTGGTCATGTTCAGCCCGTTGATCAACGCCGGCCGGGCCTACTACCCGCCGCGTGGGGAGGACGACGGGTGGGGCGTGGTCACCGGCTGGATGCTCCGCGCCATGTTCGGGCTGGGGCGTCTCGCCGGTGCGCCGGGCAACGGGCCGGACGAGCCGTTCATCCGCTCGCTGCTCGACGACGCCCCGTTCTACCGCAACCAGCTCATGTGCCAGGTGCCTGGCGTGCGGATGGTGGCCTTCCTGCCGTACACGACGGCCGCCGAGGCGCCGCCCGGCGACTACACCGGCATCCCGGTCTTCCAGACCCCGGGCGTGCACGGCGGCCTGCTCAACCGGTCCCTCGTCCAGGACCGGCTGGTGAACTTCCTCGGCGGCGAGCTGGTCCAGCGGAACCGGCGCGAGTATCCGCTGTTCCAGCGGCTCGGGGCCGCCTGGCAGGCGCCCCCGCTGGCGATCTCGGCCAACCCGGCGTGGGAGGAGAGCGAGCAGCCGGACCCGGCGTTGACCGGCAAGGTCTGCCAGCCGTCCCGGGAACCCCGGTAGCCTGCCTGGTCAGGCGGTGCGCGAGCGCCGCTGCCGCAGCACCAGCCGGGCGGCGGTCAGGGCCAGCCCGAGGACGATCACCGCCCGGATCGGGTGGTACGTCAGCATCAGCAGGTGCGTCGCGACGGCGACGACGACGGCGAGCAGGGCGAGCCGGGTGGACCAGCGCCGACCCAGCGGCACGAGCGCCCCGGCCACCGCCAACAGCGCCCCGGCGGCGAGGTGCAGCCACGCCCAGCCGGTGATGTCGTAGTGGTACATCCCGCCGCCCTCGATGGAGACGTACGGGTCGCCGATCAGGTCGCCGACGCCGGCCAGCACGTCGAAGACGCCCGCCCCGCCGAGCAGGATCCCCGCCAGCACCAGCGGGCGCTCCTTCGTGCCGTCGTCGACCACCGTGCCCCCCGCCCGAACCGTCCGCGAAGGCCACGGCCCGGTAGGTCCCCGGGTCCGGCCCGCCCCCTCCGGGCTCCAGGCTAGGGGCCGCCCGGCCGGGTGTCCGCCGATCAGCGGGGGGAGCCGGGGTCGATTCCCCGCAGGGTCCGCCAGCCGACGGCGGCGGCCACCGAGAACACCGAGGCGGCCCCCCCAGGCGACGGGCGGCATCCCGTACGTGTGCCCGGCGAGCCCGGCCAGCGTCGCCCCGACGGGCGCGGTCACCAGCCCGACCACCCGTTGCGCCGCGCCCACCCGGCCAGCGGCGGCCAGCGCACCGCCCAGCCCGCCGACGCCGGCCCCGCAGAGAAACAGGCCGTAAGCCGCCTCCGGCACGGCGAGGACGTCGAGCGCCGCTTGAGGGTGGGCGGCGAACCCGGCAGGCGGAGGAGCAGGAGGGTGGAGAGGGCGAAGGTCAGGCGCCCACGGCGAAGGGGAGCGGTACAGGTCACCGGTCGAGGGTCAAGTTCCGGGCGAACGGGGGCAGCCGGGCGTCGGTGATCACCGGTACGGTGAGCGCCGGCATCGGACCGGGGAGCAGCAGCGTTGGACCGCACCTTCCAGGTCGACCTCCGAGGCGTGGTCGACCTGCTCAGTCATCACCTGTACGGCAGCCCACGGGTCTACGTCCGTGAGCTGATGCAGAACGCGGTCGACGCGATCACCGCACGGCGGGCGAGCGAGCCCGACGCGCCGGCGCTGGTGCGGATCTTCCCACCCGAGCTGACCGGCGACGGGACGCTGCGGGTGCACGACACCGGCATCGGCCTCACCGAGGCGCAGGTGCACGAGCTGCTGGCCACCATCGGCCGCAGCTCCAAGCGTGACGAGCTGGGCTTCTCCCGGCACGAGTTCCTCGGCCAGTTCGGCATCGGGCTGCTCTCCTGCTTCCTGGTGGCCGACGAGATCCGGGTGGTCACCCGGCACGCCGACGAGCCGACGGTGCTCTGGACGGGCTACGCCGACGGCCGGTACGCCGTCGAGGTCGCCCCGGCCGGTCAGCAGCGCCCGGAGCCCGGTACGACGGTGACGCTGGTGCCGCGCCGCGACGCCGACCAGTGGTTCGGCACCGCGATCGTCACCGAGCTGGCCCGGCTCTACGGGTCGCTGCTGCCGGTGACCGTCCGGGTCGGCGACACGGTCACCACCACCGGCGGGCCGCCCTGGCCGACCGCGCCCGGCGCGGGCGTCGACCGGCCGGCCCTGACCCGCTACGCCCGGCAGCTGCTCGGCGTCGACCCGTTCGACGTGGTGCCGCTGTCGGTGCCGGAGGCCGGCCTGACCGGCGTCGCGTTCATCCTGCCGACCCCGGTGAACCCGGCGGCCCGCGCCGGCCACCGGGTCTACCTCAAGCGGATGCTGCTCACCGAGCACGCCGACGGGCTGCTGCCCGACTGGGCGTTCTTCGCCCACTGCGTGGTCGACGCCGGGGAGCTGCGGCCCACCGCCAGCCGCGAGGCGCTCTACGAGGACGCCCTGCTCACCGCCACCCGGGAGGCCCTCGGCGACCAGGTGCGCGGCTGGCTGGTCCGGCTGGCCCGGCACGACCCGCGCCGGCTCGGCGAGTTCCTCCAGGTGCACCACCTCGGCGTGAAGGCCCTCGCCGTGCACGACGACGAGATGCTGCGGCTGGTCGACCGGTGGTGGCCGATGGAGACCAACGTCGGCACCCTCACCCTGGCCGAGTTCCGCCAGCGCCACGGCCTGGTCCGGTACGCGGCCAGCCTGGACGAGTTCCGCCAGCTCGCCGCCGTCGCCGCCGCCCAGGACCTGGCGGTGGTCAACGCCGGGTTCACGTACGACGCGGAGCTGATCGAGCGGCTGCCGGCCGTGGACCGGTCGGTGCTCATCGAGCGGCTGGAGCCGAGCGACCTGACCACCCGCTTCGACGCCCTCGACCCGGCCGTCGAGCTGGCCCTGCGGCCGTTCCTCGCCGGGGCGCAGCGGGCCCTGGAACGGCTCGGCTGCGAGGTGGTGGTGCGGGCGTACGACCCGGTGTCGCTGCCGGCGCTCTACCTGGTCAGCCGGTCGGCGGCGTTCAACGACCAGCTCGCCGCGACCCGGGACGCCGCCGACGAGCTGTGGGGCGGGGTGCTCGACGCGCTCGCCGCGTCCGCCCCGCCGGACCGCCCGCAGCTCGTGCTCAACCACCGCAATCCGCTGGTCCGCCGGGTCACCACCCTCGACGACCCGGAGCTGGTCGGGCTCGCCGTCGAGGCGCTGTACGGGCAGGCCCTGCTGCTCGGGCACCACCCGATCCGCGCGGCCGACGCCGCGCTGCTGAACAGTTCCTTCCTCGGCCTGCTCGGCCGGGCCGTACCGGGACGGGAGTGAGTGGCACCGATGAGTGACGACGAGCTGTGGCGGATGCTGCACGAGAGCAGCGGCATGCCGTACGGCGCGGGGCGCACGGCCGCCCTGGAGCAGCTGCTGCGCCGCGCCGACAGCGGCGACGACCGGCACCTGGCGTTCGCCGTGCGGATGCAGGCCACCACCGCGTACGTCTACGGCGGCGAGCCGGCGAAGTCCTTCGTCACCTTCTCGTGGTGCCTGGCCGAGTTCGACCGGGACCCGCAGCCCTACCACGAGCGCTACGCCCACCAGCTCCTCTGGCACTTCAAGTACATGGTCAACGCCATGTTGAAGTTCCCCGAGCTGCCGCTGGACCGCACGTACGCGGTGCTCGACGACATGCAGCGCCGGTACGCCAACGCGGGGCACAGCCTCCAGGCCGTGCACAAGCACCGCTACCTGGTCGCCGACCACGTGGGCGACGCCGAGGCCGCCGAGCGGTGGTACCAGGAGTGGCTGACCGCCCCGCGCGACGAACTGTCGGACTGCGCCGGCTGCGATCCCACCACCCAGGTCGCCCACCTCGCCCACGTGGGCCGGCACGACGAGGCGGTGGCGCTGGCCGAGCCGGTCCTCGCCGGCCGGCTGACCTGCACGGAGCAGCCGCAGGCGATCCTGACCGCGCTGCTGGTGCCCTACCTCCGCTCGGGGCGGGGCGACGCGGCGCGGGACGCGCACCGGGAGGCGTACCGGCGGCTGCGCGGCAACCTGTCGGACCTGTGGGACATCGGCGACCACGTCGAGTTCTGCACGCTGACCGGCAACGAGGCGCGGGCCGTGGAAATCGTCGAGCGGCACCTCGACTGGCTGGACCGCGCGCCCACCCCGGCCGCCGCGATGCACTTCGCGGCCACGGCCGCCGCCGCGCTGCGCCGCGCCGCCGGGGCCGGCGACGTCACCCTGCACCGGCGGGCGGCCGGCGACCGGCCGGCGGGCGAGGTGTCCGCCGCCGCGCTCGCCGCCGAGCTGACCGACACGGCGACCGCGCTGGCCGCGCGGTTCGACGCCCGCAACGGCACCACCCACCAGTCGGAGTGGATCGCCCGGCGGCTGGCCGCCGGCCCCGACGGCGAGCACCTGCCGCTGTCGGCCAGCCTCCGCCGTCGCCCGGCCCGCCGGCCCGAGCCGCCCGCGACCCCGGTTCCGGCGGCCACCGTGCCGGCCGGGGCCACCGCCGACGAGCTGCTCGACCTGGCAGACAACTGCTGGCGTACGCACGACCGGGCGGGGCTGGCCGCCGCGCTGGCCGCCTACGACGGGCGGTTCGGGGCGACCGGGCAGCCGCCCCGCACGGCGGCACGGCGGCTGGAGCTGCGGTCCGCCGAGCTGACCGACGCCGACGGCCCGCAGGCGGCGCAGGAGGCGAACCGGGCGGCGCTGGCCGCGTACCGGGAACTGCCGGACCCGGTGCGCGAGCAGGTGGTCGCGGGCCGGCTCGGCGCGCTGCTCTGCCTGACCGGCGACGGTGAGGAGGGGCTGGCGCTGGCGCAGGGGTCCGCCGACTTCTTCGCCGGGCACGACGACGCCCGGGAGCGGGCCGCCGCGTACGACCGGCTCGCTCTCGCGCTGGCGCACCTGCAGCGCTGGGAGGAGGCGCTGGCCGCCGCCGACCTGGCCGCCGCCGAGGCCGACGTCGACCCGTGGCTGGCCGCCCGGGTGGCGCTGCACCGCGCGCACGTGCTGGAGGAACTGGAGCGGCCGGAGGAGTTCCGGGCGGCGGCCGAGCTGGCCCGCCGGCTCACCCGCGAGGTGGGCGTGGGCGAGCTGGTCACCGCCGCCACCCTGGCGTACGCGCGGGCGACGGACGACCCGGCCGAGCGGGTTGCCGCCTGCGACGAGGCGCTGGAGACGGCCCCGGCGCAGGCCCGGTTGCCGGTGCGGGTGTTCCGGGCGCGGGCCCTGCTGAGCGCGGACCGGGTGGCCGAGGCGGTGGAGGACTTCGCCGAGGCGGTGACCCTCTGCGTCGAGCAGGGCGCCGACGGGGACGCCTTCCTGCGCTGGGAGCTGGCGAACGCGTACCGGGCGGCCGGGCGGCCGGCGGAGGCGGCCGAGGTGGCGGAGGAGGCGGTGCTCGGGCTGGACCGGCTCGGGGCGCAGGCCGAGGCGGACCGCTGCCGGCACCTGCTGGCCGGGATCTACGTCGACCTCGGTGAGCTGGAGCCGGCGCTGGCCCTGCTGGACCAGCTCGCCCGCAACCTCGACGGGCCGGACAACCTGCCCCACCGGGCGCAGGTGCTGGAGGAGGCCGGCGGGCTGCTCTACGACGCCGACCGGGACGCGCTGGCCGCGCAGCGGTTCGCCGAGGCGGCCACCGCCTACCGGCTGGCCGGTGCGCCGGTCGACGAGCTGCGCGCGCGCCGCCGGGAGGCCGACGCCCTGAACTGGTCCGGGGACGTGCCGGCGGCGGTGCGCGCCGTCGAGGTGGTGGACGGCCTCGCCGCCGCGCTGACCGGTCGGCCGGAGGTGCCGCCGGTGGTGACGTACGAGGCGGCGCTCGCGGCGGAGGTCGGTGCCCGGGTGCTGGCCGCCGACGAACGGCCGGACGATGGCCTGGACCGGCTGGCCGGGGTGCCGGCCCGGCTGCGGTCGATCGAGGCGTTCGGCGAGGCGGCCCGGGTGGAGCTGCTCGGCGGCGAGCTGCTGGTGCGCGCCGGCCGGCCGGGCGAGGCGGAGCCGCTGCTGCGGAACGTGCTCGGCGGCCTGCCCCCGGGCTCCCGGCCGGCGTCCCAGGCGGCGTGGCTGCTCGCCCGGGTGCTCGACGAGCTGGGCCGCCCGGACGAGGCGGCGGCGGTCCGGGCGGAGCACGGCCTGGGCGACGACGACGACTGATGGGGCGACGACGGCTGGCGGGGGCCGACCGGCGGGTAACCTAGGCGTCCGGTCGGGTCTAGGCTTGCCGGGTGACGGTGGAACAGCGGGCACGGGGAGCGGCGGGCGGCGTGGCGGGCACTGGCAGGCGACGGTCCCGGCGGGACGAGATCCTGGAGATCGCGGTCGGGCTCTTCGCCGCGCGGGGCTACCACGGCGTGTCGATGGACGACATCGGCGCGGCGGCGGGCGTCACCGGCCCCGCTCTCTACCACCACTTCGCCGGCAAGGAGGCGATGCTGGCCGCCGCGCTGATCCCGGTCAGCGAGGGGTTGCTCGACGGCGGGCGGGAACGGGTCACCGGCCGTTCCGACGACCCGCGCGGGGTGCTGGAGTCGCTGATCGACTTCCACGTCGAGTTCGCGCTGGCCAACCCGGCCGTGATCGCCCTGCACCTGCACGAGCTGGACCGGCTGCCGGACGAGCCGCGCCGCCGCATCCGCCGGCTTCAGCGGCTCTACGTGGAGCAGTGGGTGACGGTGCTGACCGCCCTGCACCCGGGCCTGCCCGACGGCGAGGCGCGGGTGCTCGCGCACGCCGCGTTCGGCCTGATGAACTCGACGCCGTTCCTCGGCGGCGAGGTGGACCGGCAGCGGCGGGCCGCGCTGCTGCGCGCCGCCACGCTGGCCGCCCTCCTGGCCGAGGCCGACGCCTGAGCCCTGCCGGCCCTGAGCAGCGCCGGGGCCTGCCAGGCCTGAGCAGCGCCGGGGGCCTGCCGGGCCTGAGCAGCGCCGGGGGCCTGCCGGGCCTGAGCAGCGCCGGGGGCCTTGAGCCCTGCTTGCCTTAGTCGACGCTGAGCGCCATCGGAAAAGCCGCATTTCCGACTAACCGCGACCAATGGGCCGGTCGGGCCGAGCCCTGGCACCCCCACCGCCCGTCGTCGTCGCGTACCACCGGCGATTCTTGGACAGTTGCTGTTCAGTCCTGACGACAACTGTCCAAGATTCTGGGTGGGCGGTCAGTGACGGGGACGGGGCAGGGAAAGCCAGCCGAGGAAACGGGCGTGCATCGCGGCCCTGTCGGGACGGCCGCCGAGTCGGTACATGTCGTCCATGGCGTCCCGCATCGCGGCGGCCAGGTAGAACGCGAGCGCGACGCTGTGGCCGTGGAACTCGGCGGGCAGGTCGAGTCGCGCGGGCGGGCAGGGCCACTGGGCGGCGCAGACCCGGCAGAGCCAGGCGGGACGCATCGGTAGATGCCGGCGGGGCATCACGGCACCAACGCGGGGCACCAGCGCACCCGGGCGGGGCATCAGCGCACCCGGGCCGGGCTCGTGCCCCGGGCGGGCGCGGCCTGCCGCAGGGCGACGGCGAGCCGGTGCAGCCCCTCGCGCAGCACGAACAGTTCGCGCTTGGCGACGGCGTCGCCCCGGGCGTCCAGCTCGTACGCCTCGATCCACGTCCAGCCGTGGTAGGTGTGCCGGTCCCGCACCTCGCGGATGACCCGTACGGTGATCGGCTTGACGAACTGCGGGCTCGCGGCGCGGGTCAGGTGCAGCACGTCGCCCGGGTCGATCGGTTGGCCGGTCACCGACGCCTGCCGGCCCGGGCGGTTGCCGGCGCGGTGGGTCCTTCTCGGTTCGGCATCTGCGTCCCCTGTCCGTGGCCGTTGGAGAGGGGGCCGCCCGCGCTTGGTGCGCAGGACCGACCGGGCGGCCCCCTCGACGAACGCGGGCCGGGGCATTTCGGTCAGCCCGACCCACGCCGTCCCGATGACAGCCTGCCCAGGGTTGCGGCGCAATCACACAGCGTTAGATGATTTCCTTCGGACGTTCCGTTGGTTCCTGAAGGGACTCAGGCATGAATCATGCGTTCGTCACGGCTCTCGCCGAGGCGTCGGAGACCGCCGAGAGTTTGGCAGGTCGCATAGGGATTCACCCGAAGACCGTCGCCCGCTGGGCCAACCCCGGGCGCATTCCGCAGACCCGGCATCGTGCCGAGGTAGCGAGGATCCTCGGGAAGGATGTGGCGGATCTCTGGCCGGATGCTCTGCGCCGTGAGCCGGTGTGGTTCCGGCCGTGGGTCGACATCGAGCGCGAGGCCGTCGCCCTGCGCGCCTTCCAGCTCGCCTGGGTGCCGGGCCTGTTGCAGACCGAAGCGTACGCCCGCGTCACGTTCCACGGGCAGCCCCTGTCGCCGGTCGAGGTCGACGACCTGGTGGTGGCTCGCATCGCCCGGCAGGGAATCCTCACCTGCGACCGGGCACCCACGACCGTCGTCGTCCTCGACGAGCAGGTGATCCGCCGGGTGCCGGCCGGCGGGCGGCCGATCATGGCGGCCCAGCTCGCCCGCCTGGTGACCTGCGCGGAGCTGCCGACCATCCAGCTGCACATCGTCCCCCGCGACGCCCCGACCTATCCGGGGCTCGACGGTCCCTTCACGATCGCCGAGCTTCCCGGCGGGACGCGGGTGGCCCATGTGGACAGTCAGGCCCAGGCGCAGATCATCGATCAAGCCTCCCAACTTGCTACTCTCGAACGACGGTGGGAGCGGATCCGGGGCGAGGCTTTGTCCCGGCCGCAGTCCCTGGATCTCCTGAGGGAGGCGGCAGCAGCATGGACATGACCGGCGCGCAGTGGCGCAAGAGCACCCGCAGCGGCGGCAACGGCGGCGACTGCGTCGAGGTCGCCGACAACCTGCCCGACGTCGTCCTCGTCCGCGACACGAAGGACCGCGACGGCGGCACCCTCTCCTTCTCGCCGGCCTCGTGGCGCGGCTTCGTCGAGCTGGCGAAGCGCACCGCCTGACCCGCTCGCCCCGCAGCACCCTCGCCCCGCAGCACCCTCGTCCCGCAGCCCTTCGACCCGCAGGCCCTCCGCATCCGCCGGGGCCTGTTCTGTGTCCGCAGCAGCTCGACACGAGCCGCTGAATCCGCCCCGCCGCCACGCGCTTGACTCGTGGCCGGCCCGTCACCCATGGTTCCCTGGCATCGTCCCCACCCCTGGACGCTGGAGGAGAACATGATCGAATCGCTGCTGGTAGCCAACCGCGGCGAGATCGCCCGTCGGATCATCCGAACCGCGAACCGGCTCGGAATCCGCGCGATCGCTGTCCACTCGGAGGCCGACGCCGGCCTGCCGTTCGTGACCGAGGCCGACGAGGCCGTCTGCGTGGGACCGGCGAACCCGGCCCAGAGCTACCGCAACGTCGAGGCCATCCTCGCCGCCGCCAAGTCGACCGGCGCGCAGGCGATCCACCCCGGTTACGGCTTCCTGTCGGAGAACGCCGACTTCGCCCGTACCGTCGAGAGCAGTGGGCTGATCTGGGTCGGACCCGGCGCGGACGCGATCTCCGCGATGGGCGACAAGATCAACGCCCGGAACCTGATGGCGGCGGCCGGCGTGCCGGTCGCGCCCGGCACCACCGAACCGGCCGCCGACCTGGACGCGGCGGTCGCCGCCGCCGCGGAGATCGGCTACCCGGTGATGGTCAAGGCCGCGGCGGGCGGCGGCGGCATGGGCATGGGCGTGGCCGCCGACGAGGCGGCGCTGCGCACCGAGTACGACAAGGTGCGCGCGTTCGCCGAGCGGATGTTCGGCGACGGGTCGGTGCTGATCGAGCGGTACTTCCCCCGGGTGCGTCACGTCGAGGTGCAGATCCTCGGCCTGGCCGACGGCCGGGTGGTGGCGCTCGGCGAGCGGGAGTGCTCGGTGCAGCGGCGCAACCAGAAGCTCGTCGAGGAGTCCCCGTCCCCGGCGGTCTCGCCGGAGCTGCGCGCGCGCCTCCTGGCCGCCGCCGTGCGGGCCGGCGAGGCGGTCGGCTACCGCAACGCGGGCACGGTGGAGTGCCTCTTCGACCCCGCCACGCAGGAGTTCTTCTTCCTGGAGATGAACACCCGGCTCCAGGTCGAGCACCCCGTCACCGAGCTGGTCTACGGCGTCGACCTGGTGGAGGAGCAGCTCCGGGTGGCCGCCGGCCTCGCGCCGACGTTCGACCCGGACGCGCTCGCCCCGCGCGGCCACGCCATCGAGCTGCGGATCAACGCCGAGGACCCGAAGCGCTTCCTGCCCGGCCCCGGCGTGATCACGACATGGCGCGAGCCGGCCGGCGAGGGCGTGCGGGTCGACTCCGGCTACGTCGACGGCAACACGGTCACCCCGTTCTACGACAGCCTGCTGGCCAAGCTGATCGTCAACGGCCGGGACCGGGCGGAGGCGATCGGGCGGGCCCGCGCGGCGGTCGCCGCCTTCGAGGTGGCCGGCCCCAAGTGCAACCTGCCGTTCTTCGCCGAGCTGTTGGAGAACGAGGAGTTCCTCTCCGGCGACTACGACACGGGCATCGTCTCCCGCATGCGCTGACCCCCATTTCGCCTCGGTGATCAAGAGGTTTGCGTCAGGATCCGGCATGCCCGGTGACGCAAACCTCTTGGTCAACTTCGCAGGCCGCCCAGGCGGCAGGGGGGCGGGTCGGCCTGGCGGCGGGGCTCGGGGGTCTGGTTGTCTGGAGGGACCATTGGTCGTCCGGCGTCGTCCCGTCGGCCGCCCTCACGAGGGGCGGTGGCGCGTGCGGCACCCCCGGCGGCCCGACGTCACAGCGAGGTGACCATGAGCCAGATGCCAGCGGCGGTCTCGATCCGGGAGGTCGGGCCGCGCGACGGACTCCAGAACGAGGAGCCCATCCCGACCGAGGCCAAGGTGCGGTTGATCGACGCGCTCTCCGGCACCGGCGTGCACCGCATCGAGGCGGTGTCGTTCGTGCACCCCAAGGCGATCCCGCAGATGGCCGACGCGGACGAGGTGTGGCGTCGGGCGGCGAAGGTCGACGGGGTGCGCTACTCGGCGCTGGTGCCGAACACCCGGGGCGCGCAGCGGGCCCTGGCGGCCGGGTTCACCGAGATCGAGGTGGTGGTCTCGGCCAGCGACACGCACAATCGGCGCAACGTCAACCGGTCCACCGCCGAGTCGCTCGACGACATCGCCGAGCTGATCGACCTGCTGCACGGTGCCGGGGCAACCGCCGAGGTGATCGTGGCGACCAGCTTCGGCTGCCCGTACGAGGGGGACGTCGACCCGGCGCGGGTCGCCGGCATCGTCGACCGCGTGGTCCGCGACGGCGCGGACCGGGTCGCGTTCGGTGACACCACGGGCATGGGCACGCCGCGCCGGGTCCGCGAGCTGATCAGCGCGGTACGCGACCGCAACGCGCACGTCCCCGTGCTGCTGCACTTCCACAACACCCGGGGCACGGCGCTGGCCAACCTGCTGACGGCTCTGGAGCTGGGGGTGACCGAGTTCGACGCCAGCGTCGGCGGCCTCGGCGGCTGCCCGTACGCGCCGGGGGCCAGCGGCAACCTGGCCACCGAGGAGGCGGTACACATGCTGCACGACATGGGCATCGACACCGGCATCGACCTGGCGGCCCTCGTCGAGGTGGCGGAGCTGGCCGAGGAGCTGCTCGGCAAGAAGCTCCCCTCCGGCGTCCTGCGGGCGGGCCCGCGCACCCGGCTGACGCCCCTGCCGGCCTGACCGACCGGGAGACGCGGCCCTGCCGGGCCGGGCGCGACGGGCCAAGAGGCGACAGGGCCGGGCGCGACGGGCCAAGAGGCGGCAGGGCCTGCTGGACGCGGCGGAGGGGCCGGCGGTGTGCCGGCCCCTCCGGTGTTCCCGCTCGGTCAGCTCACCGGGGCGAGCGCGGCGGGCCAGCTGTCGCGGAAGACGGCCGCCCCGCTGCTGTCCGTGCCCCGCTCGGTGGCGCTGAGCGTGCCGGCGAACAGGTTGGTGACCCGGTTCGCCTCGGCGGTGCTCGGGTACGGGTTGGTGCAGCCCGTGCCGGCGCTGCCGCCGGACATCAGGAGCGCGCAGTCGCCGTTGTAGTTGTCGGGCAGGCCGAGGATGTGCCCGATCTCGTGGGTCATGATCCGCAGGGGGCTGTACTGGGCGGCCTGCTGGGTGTCGATGTAGACCCGCCCGTTGCCGAGGCTGGTCCGCACGGCGTACGAGCCGCCGCCGGTGATCTGGTAGATCCGGAGGTTGGTGCCGCAGTTCGCCGTGAGCGTCAGGTTCGACGTGGCGTTGTTCCAGATCGTGGCGGCCTGGTTGGCGATGCTGGCGTAGCTCGGGGCCTGGCTGGTGTTGTAGCAGATGGTCATGGCAGCGGACGCGGGCGACGGGTTGGCGAGGGTGACGCCGAGGGTCGCACCGGCCGTGGCGACCATCGCGACCAGGGTCCGGCTGATTCGTGAGGCCATCGCTGACTCCAATCCGGGAGGGGGTGTCGGGAGCCTAACGAGAACCATCTACACATTTCAATATGTTGATCACGATCACTCGATGCGTGGCGCGTCGGGCGTTCGGTCCGCCCCGGGGTCGCCGATCGGGTGGCGAGTGGGATACCCTAACGATCGTTCAGGGTGGTCGGCGTGCCCGTGCGGCGGCCGGCACGGTGGCGGCAATGGGGAGTCGGCGTGACGCTCGACGGTGAGGCACTGGAGCAGCTGCGCAAGCGCGCCCGGGCCGGCGGTGCGGACAAATACCACGCGGCCAACGCGGCCAAGGGCAAGCTCTTCGCCCGCGAACGGGTGGCGCTCCTGGTCGACGAGGGCTCGTTCGTCGAGGACGGCCTCTACGCCAACGCCCTGGCCGAGGGCCTGCCCGCCGACGGCGTCGTCACCGGCACCGCCACCATCGACGGCCGGCCGGTCTGCCTGATGGCCAACGACTCCACGGTCAAGGCGGGCAGCTGGGGCGCGCGTACCGTCGAAAAGATCATCCGGATCATCGAGCGGGCCTACTCGACCGGCGTGCCGATGGTCTACCTGGTCGACTCGGCCGGCGCGCGGATCACCGACCAGGTCGACCTGTTCCCCGGCCGGCGCGGTGCCGGGAAGATCTTCTGGAACCAGGTCCGCGCCTCCGGCTCGATCCCGCAGGTGTGCGCCCTGTTCGGGCCGAGCGCGGCCGGCGGGGCCTACATCCCGGCGTTCTGCGACGTGGTGGCGATGGTCGACGGCAACGCCAGCATGTATCTCGGCTCCGACCGGATGGTCGAGATGGTGACCGGCGAGAAGACCACCCTGGAGGCGATGGGCGGGGCGCGGGTGCACTGCGCCGAGTCCGGCGTCGGGCACTTCCTCTGCAAGACCGAGGCCGAGGCGCTCGACGTGGTCCGCCGCTACCTGTCCTACCTGCCGGCCAACTGGACCCAGCCGCCGCCGGCCGCCGAGGCGACGCCCGCGCCGGCCAAGGCCGACCTGGCCGCGCTGGTGCCGGCCAGCGAGCGGCAGGCGTTCGACATGCGCCGGTACGTCAAGGGCCTGCTCGACGACGGCAGCTTCTTCGAGATCCAGGCGCTCTGGGCCAGGGAGCTGACCATCGGCTTCGGCCGGCTCGACGGCGAGGTCGTCGGCGTCGTCGGCAACAACTCGATGTTCAAGGGCGGCGTGCTCTTCGTCGACTCGGCCGACAAGGCGACCCGGTTCGTGCAGCTCTGCGACGCGTTCAACGTGCCGCTGCTGTTCCTGTCCGACGTGCCCGGGTTCATGGTGGGCAGCGCGGTGGAGAAGCAGGGCATCATCCGGCACGGGGCCAAGATGATCACGGCGATCTCCGAGGCGACGGTGCCGAAGATCTGCGTGGTGGTCCGCAAGGCGTACGGCGCGGGCCTCTACGCGATGGCCGGCCCCGGCTTCGAGCCCGACGCGACGATCGCCCTGCCCACCGCGAAGATCGCGGTGATGGGTGCGGAGGCCGCCGTCAACGCCGTCTACGCCAACAAGATCGCGGCCATCGCCGACGAGGCGGAACGGGCCGCCTTCGTCGCCGCCAAGCGCGCCGAGTACGAGCGCGACATCGACGTCGTCCGCCTGGCCAGCGAGCTGGTGGTCGACACGATCGTCGAGCCGCACGACCTGCGCGCCGAGCTGGTCCGCCGATACGCCGCCGCCCGCACGAAGGACCGGCACTTCTCCCGCCGCCGGCACGGCGTCACCCCGGTCTGACCCGCCGCGCCGGGGCCGGCACCACCACCGCGACCCCCGGGCCACCACCGCGACGCCCCCACCAGCACAGCGACGGCCACCACCGACGGCCACCACCGCTACCCAGGACCACCCACCCCGTCGGCGTCACGAGCGTCCGACGGAGGACTGCGTACAGGAGGAACCGATGGACTTCCGGCTCACCGAGGAGCAAGAGGCGCTGCGGTCCAGCGTGCGGGACTTCGCCCGCGAGGTGGTCGCCCCGGTCATCGCCGAGCACTACGAGAGGCACACCTTCCCGTACGAGGTGATCCGGCAGATGGGCAAGATGGGCCTGTTCGGCCTGCCCTTCCCCGAGGAGCACGGCGGCATGGGCGGCGACTACTTCGCGCTCTGCCTCGCCCTGGAGGAGCTGGCGCGGGTCGACTCCAGCGTGGCGATCACCCTGGAGGCGGCCGTCTCCCTCGGCGCGATGCCGATCTTCCGCTTCGGCACGGCCGAGCAGCGGGAGCGGTGGCTGCCGAGGCTGCTCAGCGGCGAGGCCCTGGCCGGCTTCGGCCTCACCGAGCCCGGCACCGGGTCGGACGCCGGCGGCACCCAGACCCGGGCCGTCCTCGACGAGTCCACCGACGAGTGGGTGATCAACGGCTCGAAGGCGTTCATCACCAACTCGGGCACCGACATCACCGCCCTCGTGACGGTCACCGCCGTCACGGGCACCCGGCCGGACGGGTCGAAGGAGCTGTCCACGATCATCGTCCCGTCGGGCACCCCCGGGTTCACGGTCGCGCCGGGCTACTCGAAGGTCGGCTGGACCGCCTCGGACACCCACGAGCTGACCTTCGACGACTGCCGGGTGCCGGCGGCCAACCTGCTCGGCGAGCGGGGCCGGGGCTTCGCCCAGTTCCTGCGCATCCTCGACGAGGGTCGCATCGCCATCGCCGCCCTGGCTGTCGGCCTCGCCCAGGGCTGCGTCGACGAGTCGATCAAGTATGCGAGCCAGCGCCAGGCGTTCGGCCAGCCGATCGGCAACTACCAGGCCATCCAGTTCAAGATCGCCGACATGGAGCTGAAGGCGCACACCGCCCGCCTGGCCTACTACGACGCCGCTGCCCGGATGCTGGCCGGCGAGCCGTTCAAGCGGCAGGCGGCGATCGCCAAGCTGCACGCCAGCACGGTCGCCGTGGACAACGCCCGCGAGGCGACCCAGATCCACGGCGGCTACGGCTTCATGAACGAGTACCCGGTGGCCCGGTTCTGGCGCGACTCGAAGATCCTGGAGATCGGCGAGGGCACCAGCGAGGTCCAGCGCATGATCATCGCCCGCGACCTCGGCCTGTGAAAGGAAGGGCCCCCTATTAACGCCTGAGGTAGAGAAGGGTCCCCTTCTCACGCCGGTAAACTCCCGCGTGCAGCGCTGTCGGATATTTGTGCCGGTCAGCGTCGGCAGGGCGACGGTTGGCTGACGACAGTCAGACCCGATCCGTACCCTTCCTGCCCATGGCTCCCGATCATGACCGTCCGCCGGGCGCGGACGGTCGTACCGGATTGTCCGCCCTGCTGCGCGCGCACCGGCACGCCGCCGGCCTCACCCAGGCCGAGCTGGCCGCCCGCGCCGGGGTCGGGGTGCGGACGGTCCGCGACCTGGAGCGGGGCCGGTCCGCGCGGCCGCAGCGGACCACCATCGACCTGCTGGCCGGTGCCCTCGGCCTCGCCGGGCCCGTCCGCGCGGCGTTCGTCGCCGCCGCCCGCGGGACGGCCCCGGCCGACCCTGCCCGCGCAGCCGACGAACCACCCGCCGCCCCGCCGCCGTCGGTTCCCCACCCGGTCGGTGCCGGGCCGCCGTCGGCCGCCCACCCCGGGGGTACGCCGATCGCGCTCCCGCCGCCCGTCGAGCTGATCGGCCGGGAGCGGGACGTCGCCGAACTCGTCGAGCTGCTCACCGCCGACCACGGCCCGCCCGTGGTCAGCCTGGTCGGGCTGGCCGGGGTGGGCAAGACGGCGCTGGCCCTGGCGGTCGCCCACGCCGTGGCCGGGCGGGCGCCGGGCGAGGTCGCCGGGGTGCTCGTCGGGGAGGGCTCGGACCCGGCCGACGTGCTCTCCGCCGCGGCGGCGGCCTTCGGCGCGGCCCGCGCGTCCGACCTCGCGGTGCGACTGGCCGCCCGTCCGGCGCTGCTGCTGATCGACGCGGTGGAGCGGGCGCCCGACCCGGTGGCCGGGGCGCTGCACCGGCTCGCGGGGGCGGTGCCCACGCTGCGGGTGCTGGTCACCGGGCGGCACCCGGTCGGTGTGCCCGGCGAGCGCGTCTGGCCCGTACCGCCGCTGGACGTGCCGCCGCCCGAGCTGGACCCGGCCGGGCCGGCCGTCCTGGCCGGCTACCCGGCGGTGGCGCTGTTCACGGCGCGGCTGGCCCGGGTGCGGCGGGAGCCGCCGGACCCGGCCGAGCTGCCGGCCCTCGCCGCGCTGGCCCGCCGGCTGGGTGGGCTGCCCCTCGCCATCGAGCTGATGGCCGCCCGGGGGCGCATCCTCGACCTCAACGAGCTGCTCGACCGGTACGGCGACCGCGTCCTCGACCTCGCTACCTCGCCGGCCCAGCGGCCCGGGCCCGGGTGGACGCCGGGGGGTGGGGCGACGGTCACCCTGCGGGACGCGGTGGCCGCCAGCTACCGCCTCCTCGCCCCGGACGAGCGGGCCGCCCTGCGTCGGCTCTCCGTGTTCCGCAACCGGTGGTCCGTGGAGCTGGCCGAGGAGATGCTGGCCGACGATGCCGACCCGGAGGGCACGGTCTCGATCGACCCGGTGCCGCTGCTGGACCGGTTGCTCCAGCTCGGCCTGCTGAGCGTCCGGGGGACCGGTCCGTTCCGGTTCCGGCTGCTCGACGCGGTGCGGGAGTTCGCCGCCGAGCAGGCCATCGGCGCCGGGGAACGGTGCGACGTCCGGCGGCGGCACGCGGAGGTCTTCGCGCGGCTGGTGGCCCGGACGGCCCCCGACCTGGCCGGCCCGCAGCTGACCTCGGCGGTGCGCCGGCTGGACGAGGCGACCGCCGACATCACCGCCGCGCTGGCCCACGCCGCCGTCGACGACCCGTCGACCGCGCTCCGGCTGGCCGTCGGGCTGGCCCGCTGGTGGCGGTTCCGGGGCCGGGACGTCGTCGGGCGGCAGTGGCTGCGGCGGCTGCTGGCCGACCCGCGCACCGCCGCCGCCGATCCGGGGCTGCGCGCCCGGGCGGTGCTGGGCGCGGCCCGGCTCGCCGTCGAGCACGGCGCGGCGGAGCAGGAGCTGCCGGCGGCCCGGGACGCCTGGGCCATCCTGCACCGGGCCGGTGACGTGGCCGGGGAGCTGGAGGCGCGGGCGGTGCTCTGCGCGCTGCTGGGCGCGACCGGGGGGCACGACGAGGCGCGCGACCAGGCCGCCGCCGTCCTCGTCCTGGCCACCCGGCACGGGCGGCTGCGCGACATGGCCGTGGCGCAGCACAGCCTCGCCTGGCACGACGTCCGGGTGGGCGACCTGGCCGGGGCGCGGCGTCGCCTGGCCGCCATGGACCGGCTGGCCGCCCAGTCCGGCGAGCGGCGGCTGCGCGTGTTGGCCCGGGCCGACCTGGCCGAGGTCACCCGGCTGGAGGGCCGGTACGCCGACGCCGTGGAGCAGGGTCGCCGGGTGGCCGCCGGGCTGGTGGAGGTCGGCGACCCGGGGCACCGTCGGCGGGCCCTCGGCACGATCGGCCTGGCGCTGGCCCAGGACGGGCGTCCCGACGAGGCGGCCGAGGTGCTGGCGGGTCTGCGCACCTGCGCGGCCGGTGACGCGGCGCTCGGTGCCGAGCCGCTGCGCGGCCGGCCGGGGGAGGCCCGGTTCGAGGACGGGATCTGCGCGCTCATCGAGGCGAACATCGCCCTGCACCGGGCCGACGGTGAGCTGGCGGCCGAGTGGTTCGCCGCCGCAGCGGAGGGGACCGTCGCCGGTCAGGACCGGCGGGACCTGGTGGAGGCGCTCGTCGGGCTCGCGGCGAGCACCCGGGACGCGGGCGTGCTCGACCGCCTCGACGCCGCCTGTCGGCAGAGCGGGATCAGCCTGCTGCCCCGGGAGGATGCGCTGCTGGCACCGCTGCGGCGGCCCGGCCGACCCGAGTCGACCGGGCGTGCCCGGGAATGTTGACGCGGGGGCGGCGCGAGCGAAGAAGCCCCCTGGTTTTACCCCTCGCTCATCGCTCGCGCCGGCACCCCCCGGTGCGCCCCCGCTGGGAGAACAGTAGCCACCCTCGGCGGTGTGACTTGTCTGCTTAATCCGGTTTGTTGTCGGCGGGTGGGCGGTTCTGCCGGTCTTTCTGCCGGTGCCTCCGGCCCGTCCGCCGGGCGGTCAGGAGGAGGCGGCTTCCGTCGGGACCGGGTCGGTGCTGCCGGCGGTCGCGCCCGGATGCACCGCATCGCGTACGCGGCGCAGGCCGTGGAGGAGGGTGCGCAGCTCCTCCGGCTCCAGCTGGCCGATGAACCACTCCTCGATGATCCGCAGGTGCCCGGGGAGGGTCTGGTCCAGCCGCTGCAACCCGGCGGCGGTGACCACCGCGTACGAGCTGCGCCGGTCGGACGGGCAGGCCCGGCGGCAGAGCAGGCCGTCACGTTCCATCCGGTCCACCACCCGGGTCACCCCGCTGGTGGAGAGCGAGGTCTGCGCGGCCAGGTCGGTCATGCGCAGCTGGTTGCCCGGCGAGCGGGCGAGGCGGGTGAGCACCTCGAACTCGACCGGAGAGAGCCCGTGCTCCTCGTACTGGGCGGCGAACCGGGCCGACAGCCCGGCGTGCGCCTCGACGAGGAGACCGACGGCGGTGATCCGGGGGTCGTCGAACACGTTCTGGTCCACGAGTTCATCATAGCAATACTTGACACACGGAATATTGCTCTGTCTATAGTTGCTCGGTCAGTCGTTGGGCCACTGAACAATCTCTCCTGGAGGACAGCACCATGACCAGCAGCAACGGATCGGTTACCCGCGAGTGGGAGGGCCTCACGATCCCGGCGGCCGGCACCTACCTGCTGGACGTCGCCCACAAGCGGGTCGGGTTCGTCGCCCGGCACATGATGGTCAGCAAGGTGCGCGGTGAGTTCGCCGACGCGACCGCCACCATCACCATCGCCGAGGACCCGATGCAGTCCTCGGTCTCCGCGACCATCCAGGCCGCCAGCATCAGCACCGCCCAGGCCGACCGGGACGGCCACCTGCGCAGCCCCGAGTTCCTGGACACCGAGGCCTTCCCGACCCTGGAGTACCGCAGCACGGGCGTGAAGTCCCGGGACGGCAACGAGTTCGTCCTCACCGGTGAGCTGACCATCAAGGGCGTGACGCGTCCGGTGGAGCTGGAGGTCGAGTTCGAGGGCGTGGGCCGCAGCCCGTTCGGCCAGGACATCTTCGGCTTCTCCGCCAGCACCGAGATCGACCGCGAGGACTTCGGCCTCACCTGGAACGTCGCCCTGGAGACCGGGGGCGTGCTGGTCGGCAAGAAGATCAAGATCGAGATCGAGGGCGAGGGCGTCCGCCAGGCCTGACCGCCCCGCTCCACGAGACCCGGGCCCGCGTCGCACCAGTCGACGCGGGCCCGCGGCCGTTCCGCCGGAGTCCCTTCGGCGGGAGCGTGCGAATTGTCACGGTCGGCCCCTTCGCGGGGGCGGTGGCGCGCGCCCCCACCTGGGTAGAGAGGCGGTCGGGAGCGCGTTCCAGGCCGGTCGCGGTCGCCGCAGAGGTGACCGTCCGGCGTCGGCCTCTGGCCCGGCGCGGGGGGTGCTTTTACCGTAGAAGGTTCACAATGTGCGCTGCGGGCGGCAGGCCCCGCCGCGCCTCGCGCCGGGAGGACACATGGGCAGGGACGTCGAGCAGGGCGCCTTCTCCCGAGAGGACAGGCTCCACTACCGGCAGAAGGTCCGGAGGTGCCTGGACGTCTTCGCGTTGATGCTGGACGACTTCGGCTTCGACGCCGACCGGCCGATGACCGGGCTGGAGATCGAGCTCAACCTGATGGACCCGGCCGCCGAGCCGGCGATGCGCAACGACGAGATCCTCGCGGACATCGCCGACCCGCTCTTCCAGACCGAGTTGGGGCGGTTCAACCTGGAGCTGAACGCCGAGCCCCGGCTCATCGAGGGCGCCGGCTTCGCCGACTACGAGCGTGACCTGCGCAGCAGCCTGGACCGGGCCGACGCGCGGGCGGCGTCGTCCGACGCGCGGATCGTCCTGGTCGGCATCCTGCCCACACTGACCGAGCGGCACCTGGTGGCCGACAACCTCTCCACCGCCGCCCGGTACCGGGTGCTCAACGACCAGATCGTCGGTGCCCGGGGCGAGGACATCGAGCTGGACATCCGCGGCGTCGAGCGGCTCCGGACGCACACCGACTCCATCGCGCCGGAGGCCGCCTGCACGAGCCTCCAGTTCCACCTCCAGGTCGCCCCGGACAGCTTCGCCGACTACTGGAACGCCTCCCAGGCCATCGCGGGCGTCCAGGTGGCCGTCGGGGCGAACTCCCCCTACCTGTACGGCCGGCAGCTCTGGGCCGAGACCCGGATCGCCCTGTTCCAGCAGGCCACCGACACCCGCCCCGACGAGCTGAAGGCCCAGGGCGTACGCCCCCGGGTCTGGTTCGGCGAGCGCTGGATCACGTCGATCTTCGACCTGTTCGAGGAGAACGTCCGCTACTTCCCGCCGCTGCTGCCGATCTGCGAGGACGAGGACCCGGTCGAGGTCCTGCACGCCGGGGGCGTGCCCGAGCTGGCGGAACTCCGGCTGCACAACGGCACGGTCTACCGCTGGAACCGGCCCGTCTACGACATCATGAACGGCCGGCCCCACCTGCGCGTGGAGAACCGGGTGCTGCCCGCCGGCCCGACCGTGGTCGACATGCTCGCGAACGCCGCCTTCTACTTCGGCCTGGCGCGGGGCCTGGCCGAGGCGGACCGGCCGATCTGGAGCCAGCTCACCTTCAGCTCCGCCGAGGAGAACTTCCACGCCGCCGCCCGGCGCGGGATGGACGCCGTCCTGCACTGGCCGCGCCTCGGGGACGTGCCGGTGACCAAGCTGGTGCTCGACACCCTGCTGCCGACGGCGGCCACCGGGCTGGACCGCTTCGGCGTCGCGCCCGCCGAGCGGGACCGCCTGCTCGGCATCATCGAGCAGCGCTGCCGCACCGGCCGCAACGGCGCGGTCTGGCAGACCGAGACGGTCTGGGCGGCCGAGCACCACCGGGGCCTGGAACGCGACGCGGCCCTGCACCACATGGTGCAGCGCTACGCGGAGTTGCAGCGGAAGAACGAACCGGTGCACACCTGGCCGGTCGACTGACCGACCCACCACCTCGCCGGCGGCCGGACCACCACCCCGCCGGCACAAGGTTGATCACGCCGGCTGGTCGGCCTCCGTGTCGACCAGCCGGGCCGGCCCGGGGCCGGTCGTCGCGGTCGCCTCCCCGGCCTCACCGGCCTCCCCGGCGGCACCGGAGCGCTGCCGGGGCAGCACGGCCGGCGCGGCGGAGCCGCGTCCGCCCGTTGTCGGCTTCGAGGACCCGGCCGCCTGCCCCGCGAGGTCGCGCCCGGCGCTCCGGCGGGTCGCGGAGCGCTGGGCGAGCGCCGCCGTCAGCACCGAGCCGGCGAAACCCACCACCACGGCGTACGGGGCGACCAGGTGCGCCGACACCTGCTCCCGGCCGAGCGTGCTCAGGCCGGGCACGACCAACAGGTACGCCAGCGCGACGAGGACCGGCCCGGCCCCGCCGGAGGCCGCCGCCCCGAGCCGGTGCTCCGCCGACCGGGCGGCACGCCGCGCGCCCAGCGCCCCGATCAGCAGCGCCGAGCCGAGCGCCAGCGACGCGCCGGGCCAGTAGAACCAGTCCCGGATCCAGAAGTCGGGCCGGTCGGCGCTGAGCTGCCAGATCCCGAGCTGGGCGGTGGTCAGCCCGCGCCCGGCGAGCACCCCGTCCACCACGGCGACCACGGCGAGAAGCCAGAGCCAGCCGGCGGTAGCGATCACGTTGGCCGCCGCAGCGGGCGAGCGCAGCGCCCAGACCGCCACGAGCAGCCCGAGGAACAGGCCGATTCCGGCGTACCCGGCGGCCATGGCCTGCGGTGCGGCGACGCCGGGCACGTCCGCCATCCGTGCCGGCACGGCCACCAGCAGCACGGTGACCAGCGCGCCGACCGCAGCGGCCAGCGCCAGCGCGAGCGCTCCCGCCGGCCGGGGCGGGCCGGTCGGCCCCGGCCCGGCGACCGGGTCGACGGCGTCGGCCACGTCGGGTCCCGGGTCGGTCACCTCCGGCCCGCGGGCGGCGGCCGGTGCCGGGGCGGCCGAATCCGTAGCGGCGGCCGGTGCCGGGGTGCCCAGCGCCGGAGCCGGCTCCGGGGCGGCCGGCTCGGCGGTGGCAGTGGGCTCGGCAGTGGCAGTGGCAGTGGGCTCCGCGGTAGCGGTCGGCTGGGCAGCGGCGGTGGGCTCCGCATCGGTCGTGACCCCGTCCGGGGCGGTCGCGGCCCGGTCTGCTGACCGGGCGACGGGACGCCGTAGCCGCTGGGCGCAGACCGCGCCCGCGATCGTCGAGGTGGCCGAGATCCAGGTCGCCCACGCGAGGCTCGCCACCCACGCCGCCTCGCCCGCGTCGACGCCCGACGCCGACCAGTTGATGATGCCCAGCCCGTAGCCGAAGCCCAATTGGGCGGCGCCCGCGCCGGCAGCGACACCGATCGCGGTGGCGATCGATCCTCCCCAGCCCCGTCTGGCCATGCCGGGCAGCGTAACGCCCCTGGGGCGGCCCGGCGAGTCGTGGCGGGGAACCCGCGCCGGGGTGCCTGGCGTGCCCCCGGTACGGTCGCCGGTGATGAGGTGGTGGGCGCTGTGACGGACGGGAACACCGTGGGGGAGGCGTACCCCGACGAGGCCGACGCGACCGGCTCGGGCCGGTCGGCCAAGCTGCTGGGCGGCGGCCTGGCCGTCGCGCTCCTCGCGCTGGCCGGCGCGGCCGGTGGCTGGCTGCTGGCCGGTGAGGACGACCCGTCGCCCGGCCTCCCGGCCGCGCAGCCCGACGTCTCGGCTACGGCACCCCCCTCCGAGGCCCCGTCGTCGCCGGCCCGGACGACCGCTCCGGCGACCCGGACCACCGCGCCCACCCGCTCCACCGGGCTGACCGTCCCGCCCGTGGTGGGCACGGACTTCGAGGACGCGCGGGACGAGCTGCGGGACCTGCGGCTGGGCTGGCGGCTGGTCTTCGGCGTGGAGTCGGGGCGGGACGTGCGGCGCGCCGACCCGCCCGTCGGCTCCCCCGTGTCGCGGGGCACGACCGTCGCGCTGTACGTCGCCGGGCCCGCACCCGAGGTCAGCGTCCCCGACCTGGTCGGCGACGACTGCGACGACGCGGCCGAGGACCTGGTCGAGGAGGGCCTCTACCCCGGCTATCCGACGGGCCGGACCGGCGTCGTCACGGCCCAGGCGCCGGCGGCCGACAGCACGGCGCACTGGAACGACAAGGTGGCTCTGACCTGCGGCGAGGAGCCCGGCGAGCCGAGCGCGGAGCCGCCGCCCACCCCGTGACGGCGGCTCGCCGCGCCGGTCCCGGCCGCGCTGGCCCACAGCGGTTAGCGTGGATGGGAGGGCCAGCCGCCCCGCCCGGTGTGGGAGAGGACGTGCCATGAGCGACGACCGCCAGGACCCGCCCCCCGACGACGCCGGTGACCAGACCCGGCCGCTGCCGAAGCCCGGTGACGACGACCGGCCGAAGCCGGCCGGCGGGCAGGTGTGGTCCGGTCGAGCCGGGGTGCCGCCGCCCCGACCGGCGGAGTACGGGCCCCCGACCGGCGAGTGGTACGCCGAGGAGCAGCCCGGCCGGCGCTGGTGGACGCCGATCCTGCTCGGTGTCGTGGCGCTGCTGCTGCTCGGCCTGCTGGGCGTCGGCTTCTGGCTGGCCCAGTCGTCCGGCGACGGCACCGGTCCCGAGGAGACGCCGTCGGCGGGCCCGACCTCGGCACCGGCGACGACCGGGGCACCGACGACCGAGGCGACGACCGGTGGGCCGTCCCCCACCCCGACGACGCCGCCGGCCACGACCCCGGCCGGGGTGCCGATGCCGCCGCTGGTGGGGCTGCCCCAGGCGACGGCCGAGCGGATCCTGGACCGGCTCGGGGTCGACCACCGCGTCGAGACCCGTGAGTCCGACCGGCCGGCCGGCACGGTGCTGGAGACCGACCCGGAGGCGGGGACGCTGGTGCCGGCCGGCGATCAGGTCATCCTGGTGGTCGCGGCGGCACCGGCACCGACGAGCAGCGCGGCGGCCCCGACGACCCCGGCGACCCCGACCCCCTGACGGCGGATCCGGTCGTCACGCCCGGCACCGGGGTTCGGTCACCGCGCTTCGCGCCCGACGCCGGTCACCACATGCGGCGTCTGGTGCCGACCAGGCCCAGCCCGGCCAGGGAGATGGCGAGCCCGAGGAGACCGGACCAGAACAGGGAGCGGCTCGTCTCGTCCCGCTGGGAGGTGGGCCCCGCCGCGGCCCGCCCGGCCTCGACCACCGGGTCCGTTCCGGCGCCGGCCCCCGCGCCGGCCGGTGGACCGGTCGGCACGCCCGCCGCGTCCGCTCCCGCACCGACGGGGCCCGGGACGGCCGGTGGATCCGCCGGGGCGGCCCAGTCGGGCTCCGGCTCCTCGTCGACGACGGTGATCTCCGGCGCGGGGACCGGCGCGGCCAGCTCGGTGGCCGACAGGGTCGGGTAGCGGACCACCACCCCGAGGGTGGTGGCGGCGCCGAGGAGCGCCAGCAGCCCGAAGGCGTAGATCGTACGGGACCTGTGGTGCCGCCGCGCGGCGGGCAGTATGACCATGACCATCCCAGGTTCAGGGTCCGGGACGCGCGGGGTGGAGACGTTCGCCGGGGTGGGCGTACCGATTCTATGGCGGTGGCACGCCCACCGGGACGGGTTTCGGCTGGTCAGCCGACCCGGGCGGGGGTACGCACCACGGGGCGGCGCTGCCGGACGGGGACGGTGCGCTGCCGGGGTTGGGCGGCGGCCCGAAGCTGGCGCAGGCCTGCGGCCTGCACGTAGATCGAACGCCGGCTGACCGCGTCCCCCGCCGCGTTCAGCTCGTAGCCTTCGAGCCACATCCAACCGTCGTAGGTGGGCCAGTCGAGCACCCGGATCACGCGGAACATGATCGGCTTGAGGAACTGGACACTCGCCGCGCGCGTCACGTGCAGCACGTCACCTGAGCGGGGAAGCACAGAGTTCTCCTGGGGAGATCGGCCGGCGGGCACGCCGGTGGCTGGTGTTTCGGGGGATGTCTCGCCTGGTGACGGGGTTGTGCCTCGTGAACCGGCGGCGCTGGTGATGCTGGTCGGGTCGGGCGCGTTGGTGGCGTGCCCGCACCCGACCAGCACCCCGCCGCTCCCGGTCGTCGCGCCCGCCGCCACAGTCACCCTGACGTGCGGCAGCGGGGTCCTCGCCCGGAGCGGATCTTGTCGTGCGGTGCCGGGCTGGTATCCCTCGACCGGACGCCCACCCGTCGGCGGATCGTCCCTTTCCGGCGGCCGACCGGAACGGTGAGTGATTCGAGCCCTACGGACAGATTGCATGAGTGTCGTGCTTCATGCAAGTTGCATGTCGACTTTTGCCGATACGTGAGCGGCTCGCGGAAATAGACGCTTGATGCCGCTGTCCCCGGACCGGCACACTGGACGCCGGTTCCGCCCGTCGCGGCCGGTCGACGACCGGCACCATCACCCCTGCCGCGAACGCTCGCCCGCCGTTCCGACGGTCGCGCCCCCGGCGGGCGTCGACCCCAGGCGCGACCGACCGGAGGTAACCGGGTGAGGGCGAGCAGCGAGCGATTCGGCCCAGTGGGCCGCCGGGGGGCGTCGTGAGCGAGCGGCGCAGCCCGACCATCCGCCGTCGCCGGCTCGGCGCCGAACTGCGCCGGCACCGCGACGCCGCGCGCATCACCATCGAGGCGGTGGCCGAACGGCTGGAGTGCTCGGCGTCGAAGATCTCCAGGATCGAGACCGGCCACACCACCGCCACCCCGCGCGACGTCCGCGACATGCTGCTGATCTACGGAGTGTCCGGCGCGGAGAGCGACGAGCTGGTGCAGATCGCCCGGGAGGCCCGGCAGAAGGGCTGGTGGCACCCCTACAGCACTGTGCTGGTCGGGGCCTACGTCGGGCTGGAGTCGGCCGCCAGCTCCATCCGGCAGTACGAGCAGCAGGTCGTCCCGGGCCTGCTGGAGACCGAGGAGTACGCCTCGGCGATGATCCGCGCCGCCCGGCCGGACTTCACCACCGAACAGGTCCAGCAACGGGTGCGTGTCCGACTGGGCCGTCAGTCGTTGTTGACCCAGGACGATCCGGTCGATCTGTGGGTGGTGCTCGATGAGGCGGTGCTGAGCCGGCCGGTGGGCGGCGACGCGGTGATGCGTGGCCAGCTCAAGCGGCTGGTGGAGGTGGCGGAGCTGCCGAACGTGACGCTCCAGATCCTGCCGTTCTCGGTCGGAGCGCACGCCGGCATGGACGGCACCTTCACCATCCTCAGCTTCCCAGAAGCCAATGATCCGGATGTCGTGTACGCGGAGAACGCCACGGGTGGGCTCTTCCTGGAGAAGAGCGACGAGCTACAGAAGTACAGCTTCATCTTCGATCATGTTCGAGCAGCGGCCATGCGCCCGGAGGAATCCATCGCACAAATCGCAAAACTGGCAGAGGAGCCGTTGTGGAAATGGCGACCAAGGGGTTCCGTGGGGACCTGACGCGGGCGACGTGGTTCAAGAGCTCGAAGAGCGGGCCGAACTGTGACAACTGCGTGGAGGTGGCGTACGTGACCGGGGCGGTCGGGGTGCGGGACTCGAAGGACAAGAGCGGTCCCAACCTGGTCTTCGCTCCGGCAGGCTGGCACGCCTTCGTCGCCGGGGCCAGGGACGGCGCGTTCCTCCGGGACTGATCGCTGACCCCTAGACACGACGGGCGTGACCCCTTCCGGCAGCGTGGCCGGGGCGGGGGTCGCGCCCGTCGCGTTTCCACCGCCGACCCGGGTCGTTGAACCCGTCGGGACGGCGCTGGTCGACGACCCGGACCAGCTACCGGAACGGCAACGGCCACCCGGATCGGCACCCGAGCGAGGCAGGCGAGACGATGACGACGATCGGTTCAGAGAACCTCACCAACGGTCCGGGCAAGCCGGAGCGGTTCGGCGGGAAATACCGCGGGGCCCGCCGGGACACCGTCCTGACGGAGGTCGTCTCCACCGATTCCGAGATCGGCAGCCGGGACGACGGCCCGACCGCCCTTGACCAGGCCGTCCCGCCGCTGTCGCTGCCGTCGCTGGACCCGAACCCGCTGACCGAGCCGTCGTTCCCGCCGTCGGGCTGGTCGGCCGGCCCGTCGGCCACCGACTCCCTGGTCGACCACCCGCTGCTGCGCGGGCTGCTGCTGGAGCTGCCACCCAAGGGCAGCGTGCCGCCGCCCGGCTGGCTGGACCGCTGGTTCGAGGCGACCCGGGCGATCCTGGAACTGCTATACGTGCAGGGCGGCGCTGGCCGCTCGCGCTGACCCGGGCTGCCGGGTCACCGCCCGCTCGGCGAGGCGGCTGTGGCGCAGCGCCTGGCGTACCCCGATCGCGGCGACGCCCAGCGCGGCCACGGTGACGGCGGCGCCGGTGGTGCCGGGCCCGGCGAAGAGGTCGAGGCCGCTGGCCGACAGCACCCCCGGCACGGTGGCCAGGCCGGTGGCCTGGAGCGGCAGGCCGATCAGCGGATGCGCCGCGGCGGCCCGCAGCCCGTGCGGGGCCGGCGTCTCCGGCGCGGCGGCGAACGCCCCCGCACCGGCCCACAGCCGGCGCACCCGGCGGGCCGTGACGACCGCCACCAGCAGCGCGGGGGCGGCGGCCAGTGCCAGGCCGGCGGCGGCCCGGTCGATCGTGCCGGTGCCGGCGCTGGTCAGCCCGACGGCGAGCACGGCCGCCGTCAGGCCGAGGCCGGTCACCGTCAGGGCGAGCAACCATCCGGTACGCCGCCGCAGCGCGCGGGCGCGGTGCGGCCGGGGCAGCCGCTCGGCGAGGAGACCCGCGGCCAGCCACACGCCGGCGATCGGCAACAGCACGATGAGATGCCCGTCCATGCCGTCAGCCTTGCCCAGTTCGACGCCCGCCGAATCCGGGTCGGCCCCCTGTTCGTCCCGCAGGCCCGTCCCGTAGGGGTCGCGCGGGCGGCCTAGACGGCGAAGGTGGCGGGGCGCTCGGTGGCCGGGGTCGGCGGCTTCGCCTTCCACAGGCCGGTCTTCTGCGCCGCCAGCCGGGCCAGGTATGCCGGGTTGAGGATGACGTACCGCCGCCAGAGGCGCTTCGGCTCCAGGCCGAGCCGCCAGAACCACTCCAGGCCGGCCCGCTGCATCCACGGCGGCGGGTTGCGCAGCAGCCCCGCGTGGTAGTCGAAGGCCGCCCCGACGGCCATCATCGGCATGTCCAGCAGCGGGCGCATCGCGTACGTGAAGATCTCCTGCCGGGGGCAGCCGAGCCCCACCAGGACGAGCCGGGCCCCGCTGGACCGGATCCGGTCGGCGATCTCGGCGTCCTCGCCGGGCTGCACGGCGCGGAACTTCGACGGCTCCACCCCGGCGATCTTCAGCGCCGGGAACATCCGCTCCAGGGCGGGGATCAGCCGCGCCAGCGTCTCCTCCGTCGAGCCGTACAGGTAGACCGGCAGGCCCTCCTCGGCGAAGCGGCGCAGCACGTGCAGGGTCAGCAGCGGGCCGTAGACCCGGTCGGCCAGGTTGGCGTGGTGCAGCAGGTTGAGCGCCCAGCGCACCGGCTGCCCGTCCGGGGTGACCACGTCGAACGAGTTGAGCCGGGCGTTGTGGGCCGGGTCGAGCACCCCGGTCATCACCCCGTGCACGGCGAGCGCGGTGAGCGCCAGCGGACGCCGCTCGTGCGCCGCCGCCACCACCCGCTCGGTCGCGGTGGCGTAGTCGGTGGCGTCGACGAGGACGCCGAGAACGTTGCGCTTGCTGCCGTCGGTCATGCCCCGGGCACCCACTTGTCCACGTTGGCCTCGTAGATCTCGCGCATGATCATCGGCACGTCGTAGACCTGCTTCCAGTCCGGGTAGTCGGCCTGGAACGCCTCGTTGGAGCCGATCCACCACTTGTGGTCGCCGATCCGGTTCGCCTCGACGTACTCGGTGATCATCTCCTGGCCGGTGATCTGCTCGGCCAGGGCGAACGCCTCCCGGTTGGAGGTGTTGGAGTGCCGGCCGCCGCCGAGGTTGTAGACGGCCGCCGAGCGCGGGTTGCGGAAGAACGCCTCGAACGCCGACACCACGTCCGAGCTGTGGATCGCGTCCCGGACCTGCTTGCCCTGGTAGCCGAAGATCTTGTACGTCCGGCGCTCCATGTTCGCGCGCATCACGTACCCGAGGAAGCCGTGCAGCTCGGTCGCGGAGTGCGCCGGGCCGGTCAGCGTGCCGCCCCGGAAGCAGGCGGTGCGCATCCCGAAGTAGCGGCCGTATTCCTGCACCATCACGTCGGCGGCGACCTTCGACGCGCCGAAGACCGAGTGCAGGCAGGCGTCGATCGACATGTCCTCGCGGATGCCCTGCTCGTACGGGTGCCCCGGCTCGATCTCCCAGCGGGACTCCAGCTCGACCAGCGGGAGGCTGTTGGGGCGGTCGCCGTACACCTTGTTGGTCGAGCAGTGGATCACCGGCGCCTCGATGCAGTGCTCGCGCACGTTCTGCAGCACGTTGAGGGTGCCGCCGGCGTTGACGTCGAAGTCGGTGAACGGGTCGCGCACCGCCCAGTCGTGCGAGGGCTGCGCGGCGGTGTGGATCACCACGGCGATGTCGCGGCCGTACCGGGCGAAGAGCTTCGCCAGCGAGTCGCGGTCGCGGATGTCGATGCTGTGGTGCGCGTACGCCCCGCCGAGCTCCTCGGCCAGCCGCCGGACGTTCCACGCGGTCGACGCCTCGGCGCCGAAGAACTCCTGCCGCATGTCGTTGTCGATGCCGACGACGTCGAGGCCGAGGCCGGCGAAGTGCCGGACCGCCTCGGAACCGATCAGGCCGCCCGACCCGGTCACCAACGCGACACTCACACGCCACTCCTGGTCCATCGGAGGCAGGGAAACGATCGGAGCATAGCGTGACGTCCGGCACCCACCGGATGGGACGCCGGGCCCCACGGAACGGCGAAAGGGCCCCGCGTTCCGCGGAGCCCTCGCTCTGGTGGGGAAGGGGGGAGTTGAACCCCCACGCCCTTTCGGGCACACGGACCTGAACCGTGCGCGTCTGCCATTCCGCCACTTCCCCGTGGCTTGACCCGGAACACTTTAACCTGCCCCGGATCCGCTGTCCCCAGCGGCCCGGCACATCCTACGGCGTCCCTGGCCTGCGCCGCGACCGGTTACCGTTCGTGGCGGACGAAACTGTAGCACGGGGGAAAGGGCCCGTTCGAACGGGCCGGCGACGGCCGGCCGAGCGGCGTGTGAGCTGCGCGCGCGCCGGCCGGATACCATCATGTCCTCGGGACCCGAGGAGGAGCCGGTGAGCGTGCTGCAACGCTTCGAGAAGCGTCTGGAAGGCCTGGTGGAGGGAGCCTTCGCCAAGGTCTTCAAAGGGGTGGTCCACCCCGTGGAGATCCTCAACGCCATGCAGCGGGAGGCCGAGGCGCACAAGGCGATCCTGGCCGGCGGGCGCACGTTGGTGCCCAACCGCTACGTGATCGATCTCTCGCCCTACGACCACAACCGCCTGGCGCCGTACGCCGCCGCCCTGGCCCAGGAGCTGGCCCAGTCGCAGGCGGAGTTCATCGGCGAGCAGGCCTGGACGGTCTACGGCGACGTGATCGTCGAGATCGAGCGCGGCGAGGGCCTCGACACCGGCATGTTCCGGGTCACCGCCGAGGTCTACACCGGCGGCGACGTGGCACCGGTGTCCGCGCCGGGCTACGACCAGGGCGGCTACGACGCCGGCCCCGCCTATCCGGCGTACGACCAGGGCGGCGGCTACGGTCCCCCGCCGGGGCACGGCGGTGGGCGCAACGTCCGGCTGGTCTCCGGCGACGGCCGCACCTACCCGCTCCAGATGGGCTCGACCGTGATCGGCCGGGGCGACCAGGCCAACTTGCGCCTGCCCGACGTCGGGATCTCCCGCCGACACGCCCGGCTGGACTTCGACGGTGGTCAGGTCGTGCTGACCGACCTCGGCTCGACCAACGGCACGATGGTCAACGGCCAGCGGGTCTCCGCCGTCGCGCTCAACCCCGGCGACATGATCCAGCTCGGCACCACCACCCTGACCTTCCGCGTGGACGGCTGATCCGCCTTGCCGGAACTCGTCATCACCGTCGCCCGGTTCGGGTTCCTGATCCTGCTGTGGATCTTCGTCTTCACGGTGGTCGGCGTCATCCGCCGGGACCTGTTCGCCGGCGCCCGGTCGGGCCGGCTGGTGGCCGCGCCCCGGGCCGTGGGCGCCTCGACCGGCCAGCCGCAGGCCAAGCCGGCCAAGGCGAAGCGGGGCAGGGCCGCGCACCAGCTGGTGGTGACCGCCGGTCAGCTCGCCGGCACCCGGATCACCCTGGGCGAGGCGCAGATCACCATCGGTCGGGCCGAGGATTCGACCCTCGTCATCACCGACGACTACGCGTCGGCGCGACACGCCCGGCTCGTGCCCCGCGACGGGCAGTGGTTCGTCGAGGACCTCGGATCGACTAACGGCACCTACCTCGATCGCGCTAAGGTCACCGGACCAACCCCCGTCCCCCTCGGCGTGCCGATCCGCATCGGGCGCACCTCTCTCGAATTACGGCCATGACTCTGACCCTGCGCTATGCGGCCCACAGCGACCGCGGTCTGATCCGAGACGGTAACCAGGATTCCGTCTACGCCGGGCCGCGGCTTCTCGCCGTCGCCGACGGCATGGGCGGCATGGCCGCCGGTGACGTCGCCAGCAACATCGTCATCGGTGCCATGGCGCCGCTCGACGAGGACGTCCCCGGTGACGCCCTGGTCGACGCGTTGCGTTCGGCCGTGGGCACCGCCAACCAGCAGCTCCGCGACACCGTGGACGCCAACCCGCAGTTGGAGGGGATGGGCACCACGCTGACCGCGACCCTCTTCTCCGGCACCAAGCTCGGCATGGTCCACATCGGCGACTCGCGGGCCTACCTCCTGCGCAACGGCGAGTTCGCGCAGATCACCAAGGACGACACCTACGTCCAGATGCTCGTCGACGAGGGCCGGATCAGCGCCGAGGAGGCGAGCAGCCACCCCCAGCGCTCGCTGCTCACCCGGGCGCTCGACGGCCGCGACATCGACCCGGAATACAGCGTCCGGCAGGTGCTCCCCGGCGACCGCTACCTGATCTGCAGCGACGGCCTCTCCGGCGTGGTGAGCGCCGAGACCATCGCCGACACCATGCGGGAATACACCGACCCGCAGCAGTGCGTCGAGCGGCTCGTCCAGCTCGCGCTGCGCGGCGGCGGCCCGGACAACATCACGGTGATCATCGCCGACGCCACCGACCGGGACATCGTCGAGGCGAGCCCGATCGTCGGCGGCGCCGCCGCCCGGGACCGGGGCATGGCCACCTCCGCCGACGTCTCCACCCCCGCCGCCCGCGCCTCCGCGCTCTCCGCCCCCCGGCCGCCCGCCCCCGAGGAGCCGGCCGACGACGACGGCGACGACGACCGCCCGAAGCGCCGCCCGCTGCGCACCGCGGCGATGACCCTCGCCCTGCTGGTCATCCTCGGCGGCGCGCTGCTCGGCGGATGGACGTACACGCAGCGGCAGTACTACGTGGGCGCCACCGAGGACGGCCGGGTGGCCGTGTTCCGGGGCGTGCAGGGGCAGATCGCGGGCCTCGACCTCTCCGCCGAGCACTCCGTCAGCCCCGCCCGGCTCGACGACCTCACCCTCGCCGCGCAGGAGCAGGTCAAGCAGGGCATCCCGGCCCGCGACGAGCCCGACGCCGAGCGCCGGCTGGCCGAGCTGACCAGCGACGACCCGCTGAACCCCAACCTGAAGCCGATCTGCCAGCCGACCCCGACGCCGACCCCCGAGGCGACGACGCCGGAGCCCACGAGGTCCCCGGTCAAGCCGGGGGCGACCCGTACGGCCTCCGGCAGCGCCCGACCCGTCGACACCCCGACCCCCGCGCCCACCGAGACGCCCGACGTGCTGCCCTCCGACACGGTTCCGCCGGCCGACCCGGCCGGGTGCCGGTCGCCGGAGTGAGCGTCGGCTGAGAAACCCGAGGACACCTCCGTGACCGCAGCCGCCGCACCGGCCGCCTCGCCCGCAACGACGGGCGAGCAGCCCGGCGTACGCCTGGCCCGGTCGCGGCGCAACGCCGAACTGTCGTTGCTGCTGCTGGCCCTGGTGATCGTCGCCGCGTACGGCGCGACGGTGGAGGCGACCGTGCTCGACACGGTCACCCCGGACTTCTGGGTCCCCACCGCCGTGCTGGCGGGCGTCTTCCTCGCCCTGCACGTCGTCATCCGGTACCTGGCCCCCTACGCCGACCCGGCCCTGCTGCCGGCGGTGGCGCTGCTCAACGGCATCGGGGTGGGCTTCCTGCGCCGGCTCGACCTGGCCCGGGCCGCCCCCGCCGACCGGGAGTCGCTGGCGATCTTCGCCGGCAACGGCGGTCGCCAGTTCGCCTGGACGCTGGCGTCGGTGATGCTGGCCGCCGGCCTGCTGGCGCTGATGCGCGACCACCGGTCGGTCTCCCGGTACGCCTACACGCTGGGCCTCGCCGGCATCGTGCTGGTGATGATCCCGGCGGTGCTGCCGGCGAAATACTCGGAGATCTACGGCGCGAAGCTGTGGATCATCGTGCCCGGGGTGGGGCAGATCCAGCCGGGTGAGTTCGCCAAGCTCGCGCTGCTCGCCTTCTTCGCCTACTACCTGGTGCGCAAGCGCGAGGTGCTGTCGCTGGCCAGCCACCGGTTCCTCGGCATCGACTTCCCGCGCGGGCGGGACCTGGGGCCGGTGCTCGCGGTCTGGGCGCTGAGCGTGCTGGTGCTCGTCTTCGAGAAGGACCTGGGCACCTCGCTGCTCTACTTCGGCATGTTCGTGGTGACGCTCTACATCGCCACCGAACGGGTGAGCTGGCTGCTCATCGGCCTGATCCTGTTCTTCGGCGGCGCCTACCTCGCGTACGTGCTCGGCGGCGTCGTCGGCGGGCCGTTCGCCAACTTCCACCTGCGGGCCCAGATCTGGCTGGACCCGTTCGCCGACCCCTACCAGGACGGCTACCAGCTCGTCCAGGGCCTGCTGGCGCTGGGCAGCGGCGGCCTGTTCGGCGCGGGGCCGGGCGGCGGGGAGCCGCTGGAGATCCCCGAGGTGCAGAACGACTTCATCTTCGCCGGCATCGGCGAGGAGATCGGGCTGTTCGGCCTCTCCGCGCTGCTGGTGGTCTATCTGCTCATCGTGGAGCGGGGCCTGCGGGCCGCGCTCGCCGTGCGGGACTCGTTCGGCAAGCTGCTCGCCGGGGGCCTCGCCTTCACCCTCGGCCTGCAGGTCTTCGTGATCGTCGGCGGGATCAGCAAGCTCATCCCGCTGACCGGTCAGACCACCCCGTTCCTCTCCGCCGGTGGCTCGTCGCTGATGGCGAACTGGCTGCTCATCGCGGTGCTGCTGCGGGTCTCCGACGCGGCCCGCCGCCCGGTGACCGGTGGTGGTGGCCCGGCGGCCCGACCAGGGGGCGGCCCACCCGAGCAGTTGCACGGTGCCCCCACGGAGGTGATCCGGCCGTGAACGCACCCCTGCGCCGCGTCGGTGTCGTCGCGATGGTCCTGTTCGGTCTGCTCTTCGCGAACCTGAACTGGATCCAGGCCTACAAGGCCGACGAATACCGCAACAGCGACTACAACGGCCGGGTCCAGGTGGCCGAGTACGAGCGCAAGCGCGGCAACATCGAGGCCGGCGGCACGGCGCTCGCCACCAGCAAGGAGACGGGCGGCAAGCTGCGGTTCCTGCGCACCTACCCCGGCGGCGAGAAATACGCGCACGTCCTCGGCTACAAGCCGGTCAACCTCGGCGACACCGGCATCGAGCGGGTCGAGAACGACTTCCTCGCCGGCACCAGCGACGCGCTGATCGCCAACCGGATCAAGGACATGTTCACCGGCGACGAGACGGGCGGCGGCAACGTGCTGCTGACCCTCTCCAAGCGGGCCCAGGACGCCGCGTTCAACGGGCTGTCCAACAACCAGGTCGGGGCGAAGAAGGGCGCGGCGATCGCGTTCGACCCGCGCACCGGCGCGGTGCAGGCGCTGGTCTCCATGCCCAGCTTCGACCCGAACCCGCTGGCCAGCCACGACACGGACGAGGCGACGGCGGCGTACAACAAGCTGGAGAGCGCCGAGGGCGGCCCGCTGAAGAACCGGGCGCTGTCGGAGGTGCTGCCCCCGGGCTCCACCTTCAAGATCGTGGTGGCCGCCGCCGCGCTGGAGAACGGCATCGGCAAGAACACCCAGATCTCGGCCGGCCCCAGCTACACCCCGCCGACCTCGGGCACCCCGATCCGCAACGCGGTGCCGTCGATCTGCCCGGAGTCCGAGGTCAGCCTGATCAGCGCGGTCACCGAGTCCTGCAACACGGGCTTCGCCAAGCTCGGCGTGGAGCTCGGCGCGGACACGGTGAAGGAGAAGGCCCGCCAGTTCGGCTTCGAGCAGGACGACCTGACCGTCGGCCAGCTCGGCGAGGGCGGGCTGCCGGTGGCGGCCAGCCGCACCGGGGCCATGCAGGGCCCCGACGGCAGCACCGACCCGGCCGCGCTGGCCCAGTCCTCCATCGGTCAGCGGGACGTCAAGATGACCCCGTTGCAGGGGGCCCTGATCGCCGGCGCGGTCGCCAACGGCGGCAGCCAGATGCGGCCCTACCTGGTGCGGCAGCTCCTCGCACCGGACCGCACCACCAGCTACTACACGGCCAAGCCGCGCGAGCTGCGCCAGCCGGTCAGCGGGCAGGTCGCGTCGGACCTGCGCGACATGATGGTGAGCGTGGTGGAGAACGGCACCGGCCGCAACGCGAAGTTCAACGGCTACACCGTCGGCGGCAAGACCGGCACGGCCCAGTCGGGCCCGCAGACCCCTGACCACGGCTGGTTCATCGGCTTCGCCCTGGATTCGAAGGGCACCCCGGTCTCCGCGGTCTGCGTGGTACTGGAGGAGGCGGGCAGCGGCGGCAGCGCCGAGGCGGCCCGGATCGCCGGCAAGATCATGCAGGCGGCGGCCGCCGACTCCGGGGGGCGCTGACATGCTCAGCCCCGGGGTCCAGCTCGGCAACCGCTACCGCCTCGACGAGCGGATCGCCAGCGGCGGCATGGGCGACGTGTGGCGCGGCACCGACCAGGTGCTCGGCCGCACGGTCGCCGTGAAGAGCCTCCTCCCGGCGCTGCTCGACGACCCCGACTTCGCCGAGCGCTTCCGCGGCGAGGCCCGCACCATGGCCACGATCAACCACCCCGGCGTGGTTGACGTCTACGACTTCGGCAACGACCAGCAGATCGCCTTCCTGGTGATGGAATACGTCGAGGGCGACGCGCTCTCCTCGACGCTGGGCCGGGTCGGCCGGCTCACCCCGGCTCGCACCATGGCCCTGCTCGCCCAGGCCGCCGACGCGCTGCACGCGGCGCACTGCAAGGGCATCGTGCACCGCGACGTGAAGCCCGGAAACCTGCTGGTCCGGCCCAACGGCACCCTCGTGCTGACCGACTTCGGCATCGCCCGGTCGGAGCTGGTCGCCCAGCTCACCGCCGCCGGCTCGGTGCTCGGCACCGCCTCCTACATCTCCCCCGAGCAGGCCACCGGCGCGGTGGCCACGCCCGCCTCCGACGTCTACGCCCTCGGCGTGGTCGCCTACCAGTGCCTGGCCGGCCGGCGGCCGTTCGAGGGCGACAATCCGCTGGAAATCGCCATGAAGCACGTCCGGGACACCCCCCGGCCGCTGCCGGCGGACATCCCGCCCCCGGTGCGGGCCATCGTCGAGCGGGCCATGGCGAAGGACCCGGCCGCCCGCTGGCCCAGCGCCGCCGCCCTCGCCGGGGTGGCCCGGCAGGCGAAGCTCGCGCTGGGGCAGCAGTCCCGTGGCGGCGGCCACGTCGGGCAGGTCTCCGCCGCCCCGGCGTCCCCGGCCGGCCCGCAGGCGCGCGCCCAGGTGCCGCCCGCGTCCCGGCAGCAGCCCCGGCCGCCCGCGGTGGCGCAGCGCCCGGTGCCGACCTCCGGCCCGCCGCAGCAGCGCCCGGTCCCGGCGTCGGCCCCGCCGCAGCCGCGTCCCCCGGTCACCCACCAGCCCCGCCCGCCGGTGGTGCACCAGCAGCCCCACCCGCCGGCCGGCGTGCCCCGTCCACCGGTGGCCAACCAGCCGGCCTACCCGCGCGGCGCGGCGACCGTGCCGCCGCCGGCCCCGGTCCACCAGGCCAACCCCCTCGCGTACGCCCGCCAGCCCGGCCCGCCCCCGGCCCCGCCGCAGCGGTCCAGGTCAGGGGCGGTTTGGCTGTTCATCCTGGTGGCCACACTGGTCCTGCTCTGCTCCGGCGTGATTTCCTACAACCTGCGGAAGAATGCGGCAGCCGGTGACCCCGGCGGGTCCGGTGCCCGGGCCGTGGCGTCCGGCGCGCTGCAGGCCGGTGGGCGCGACGATCCGTCCGGGACGCCGTACCGTCGAGTGGAACGACTCCTGCCGGGCGGCGGCGAGACGACGACGAGCGAAGGACGACAGACGCGATGACAGCGCAGGCCCGCCTGCTCGGTGGCAGGTATCAGGTCGGCGAGCTGCTCGGCTACGGCGGCATGGCCGAGGTGCACCGCGGCCGTGACCTCCGGCTCGGTCGCGACGTCGCGATCAAGATGCTCCGGGCCGATCTGGCCCGCGACGCCACCTTCCAGATGCGGTTCCGGCGGGAGGCGCAGAACGCCGCCTCGCTCAACCACCCGGCCATCGTCGCGGTCTACGACACCGGCGAGGAGACGGGGCCGACCGGCGAGACGCTGCCGTTCATCGTGATGGAGTTCGTCAACGGGCGGACCCTCAAGGAGGTGCTCGGCGTCGAGGGGCGGCTCCAGCCGCGCCGGGCGCTGGAGATCTGCGCCGACATGTGCGCCGCGCTGGAGTTCAGCCACCGGCACGGGATCATCCACCGCGACATCAAGCCCGGCAACGTCATGCTCACCCAGACCGGCCAGGTCAAGGTGATGGACTTCGGCATCGCCCGGGCGTTGGCCTCCGGCGCCACCACGATGACGCAGACCAGCGCGGTCATCGGCACGGCGCAATACCTCTCGCCCGAGCAGGCGCGCGGCGAGGCGGTCGACGCCCGCTCCGACGTGTACGCCGGCGGCTGCGTGCTGTTCGAGCTGCTCTGCGGCCACCCGCCGTTCGTCGGGGACAGCCCGGTCAGCGTGGCGTACCAGCACGTGCGGGAGGCCCCGCCGACGCCGAGCGACATCAACCCCGACGTCAACCCCGCCGTCGACGCGATCGTGCTCAAGGCGCTGTCGAAGAACCCCCTCAACCGCTACCAGAGCGCCGGCGAGATGCGGGCCGACCTGCTCCGCGCGGCGGCCGGCCGGCCGGTGCTCGCCACCCCGGTGATGCGCGAGGCCGAGACCGCGCCGATGTCGGCCGCCGGGTCGGGCTACCCGACCCAGGTCGTCGGCGGCGCGGCCACCCGGCAGCAGATGCCGGCCCGGGTCGGCGACCCGCGCCAGCGCCGGGCGTCCTCCTGGGTGATCGCCACCTTCGCCGCGCTCGGCGTGCTCGCGGTCATCGCCCTGGTCACCGCCTACCTGATGAGCCAGGGCGGCACCGAGAAGATCGCTGTCCCCGACCTGACGGGCCAGACCCAGGCGGCGGCGGTGGCCCAGCTCGAACAGGCCGGCCTGGTCCCCGCCGTCGGTGACCCGATCGCCAACAGCACCTGCAAGAAGGACACCGTCGCGGCGCAGAACCCCCCGCCCACCGCCCAGCTGGAGAAGGGCCGGGGCGTCACCATCCAGCTCTGCTCCGGCAAGCCGGAGGTCACGATCCCCAACGGGCTGGTTGGCTCCCAGTTCGACAACGTCGAGCAGCAGCTCGAGGCCCTCAAGCTGAAGGTCAACAAGAAGGAGGTCAGCAGCTCCTCGCCGGAGGGGATCGTCACGAACGTCTCCCCGAAGTCCGGCACCAAGGTCGCCGAGGAGAGCACCGTGACCGTGGAGGTCTCCCGGGGCAACGTCCGGCAGGTGCCGAACGTCGTCGGCTCCTCGGCCGACGACGCCAAGCGCGAGCTGGAGCAGGCCGGTTACGTGGTGAAGATCGTCGACGGCGACGAGGTCCCCGCCGACCAGGCCGGCAAGGTGTCCGGTCAGAACCCCCGGGGCGGCACGGAGCTGGAGCGGGGCAAGCGGGTCACCATCGAGGTCGACATCCCCGAGCCCACCCCCGACCCGACCGAGCCGACGGGCAACCCGCCCGTCACGCCCACGCCGACCCCGCCGATCGACGGCGGGGGTGGCGGCAACGGCGGCGGCTTGCCCTTCCCGACCCCGCCGGTCCGCCTCAACCAGGACTGACGCCGGCCGAGGCTCGTCGATCAACGCGTTCGCCGACAGACGAGCGCGTTGATCCACACCATGCTGGCGACATGGCGCCATCCTTCGAGCCTGGATCGCCCCATGTCGCCGACAGGCCGCTCCCAGCTCGCGCCGCCCAGCGCGGGGAACCGGGAGCCGGTCAGGCGGCGGCGAAGGCGGCGAGACGGCGCGCGTCCACCTCGGCGGCCAGCGCCGGGGCGCGCTCCAGCGCCTCCGGGTGGCCGCAGGCGGCGAGCCAGTTCGCCAGCATCAGGTGACCGCCCTCGGTCAGCACCGACTCCGGGTGGAACTGGACGCCCTCGATCGGCAGGGTGCGGTGCCGCATCGCCATCACCACCCCCGAGCCCGTCCAGCCGGTGACCTCCAGCTCCTCGGGCAGGGTCTCGGGCAGCACGGCGAGCGAGTGGTAGCGGGTCGCGGTGAACGGATCCGGCAGGCCGGCGAGCACCCCGACGCCGCGGTGGGTGACCTCGGAGGTCTTGCCGTGCAGCAGCTCGGGGGCGCGGGCCACGGTGGCACCGAACGCCTCGCCGATGGCCTGGTGCCCCAGGCAGACGCCGAAGATCGGCAGCTCGCCCGCGTACCGGCGGATGACGTCGAGGCAGATGCCGGCGCGGTCGGGGCTGCCCGGCCCCGGGGAGAGCAGGACGCCGGCCGCGCCGACCCGCCCCACCTCCTCGACGTCGATCTCGTCGTTGCGCCGCACCTCGCAGTCCACCCCGAGCTGGCCGAGATACTGCACGAGGTTGAAGACGAACGAGTCGTAGTTGTCGATCACCAGGACGCGCATCGTCACCTGCTCGGAGAGGGGGGCGGGGTGTTGTTCTGCTCGGTGTCGTACGGCAGGTCGTGCTCGTCGCCGGCCGGCGGGGCGTTGCCGTCCACGCCCGAGCCGCCGCCCGGCACCCCGGAGTCCTGGGTGACCTGCACGTCGTCGAAGGGGAGCAGCGGCTCCGCCCACGGGAAGACCACATACCAGAGCAGGGCCACCGTGGCGGTGGCCAGCAGCAGTGAGCCGATCAGCTTGCCGGGCACGCCCAGCGGAAGCTTGCGCCAGATCCAGGCGTACATCGTCAGCCCCCCAGCTCCGCCGGTTGACCCGCCGACTTGGGCTGCGTACGGGTTAGCTCGGCGTGCACGATCAGGCGCTGGTAGTTGTCGAACTTCGGGTTGCAGGTGGTCAGCGTGAGCACCTTCTTCGTCGGCTTCGCGTCCGGCTGCATCGGCACCGGAGCGACGACCTCGACCTGGTTGGGCTTGACGATGCGCGACTTGTAGACCTGGTAGACGTACCACTCGGTCTTGCCCTCGACGACGATCGCGTCGCCCGGGTTCAGCTCGTCCAGCCGCCAGAAGGTCGCCCGGTTGCGGTGGCCGGCGACGGAGAAGTTGCCCACCTCGCCGGGCATCGCGCTGTCCGGGTAGTGGCCCGGGGCGTACCGGATGTCCTGCTGGGTGACCCCCTCGACCACGACCCAGTTCTTGTCGAGCTTCGGGATGTAGAGCCCGGCGATGGGCTTGCCGTGCGCCGGCGGCTTCGGCTTCGCCGACGCGCTCGCGCTGGGAGCCACGGTCGGGTCGCCGGTGGGACCCCACGCCTGGGCGAGCTGGTTGCTGAGGTCGTTCTGGTGGGCGTCGACGATGGCCGACTTGCCCCACACCTCGTAGCCGGCGAAGAGGAGTACCACCAGGCCGAAGGTGATCAGCAGCTCGCCGGTGAACCGGACCCCGGTGCGCAACCGGCTCCAGAACGTCGGGCGGGTGAGGTCGGAGTAGACGCTCTTGTAGCCCTCGTCGGTCTGCTCGGCCCGGAGCTGGACCACCCGCTCGCCGCGCCGCGGCCGGGGCGGCTCGGCCGGCTCCCCGTCGGTGGCGGCCTCGTCGCCGTTGTCGGGCAGGCGCGGCACCGCGCCCATCAGCGCGGTCGCGTCGGGGGCCGGAGGTCGAGGGGGCACCGCCGGGATGACGGCGGTGGCCGCCGGGTCGACGGGGTGACCAGGGCTGCCGCCCGGCGGAACCGGACGCCCCGCCCCGGGGGACACCGGAGCGGGCGACACCGGGCCGGTGCGGTCGACCGCCCCGGGCGGCGGGGTGCCGTGCGGCGGGGTGCCGGGTTGGCGGTCCGCGGCGGGCGGCACCGGGCCGGGGCGGCGGTCCGCAGGGGGACGGTTGACCGCGTCGGGCGGCGCGGTGCCCGGGAAGCCGGACCCACGGGAGAAAGGTGCCCCGGAGCGGTCGGCGGCGCGCGCCTCGATCGGGGGGAGGAAGGCCGTGGGACCGTCGGTGTCGGTCGCCGGACGGGGCGCGGGCCTGAGCTCGGCCGGGCGGTGACCCGGCCCGAACCCGGCGTCGCCGTCGACAGGCCGTCGCTCGTACGGTGCCCGCCCGGGCTCGGCGCCGTTGCCCGAGGGACGTCCGTACGGCGTCTGGTCGGGCTCGGCCGCCGGCCGGCGGGCCGGGGCGTCCACGGGCGGTCGCGCGGCCGGGGCCTGCGGGGGAGCGCCCATCGGGGGGTGGGCCGGGGCCGGTGGCCCGGATGCGGGCCGCTGCGGGGTGCCGGCGAACCAGTCGGTGCCGCGCCCGGGGTCCGGGGCCGGTGCGGGCCGCTGCTGGGCGCGGGGCCCGGCCAGGGGCGGGGCCGCCTCCGCGGGTGCCCGGCCGGGCGTCGCCGGCCGCTGGGCGTGGGGCACCGCCGGGCGGGGCGTCAGCACGGGCGTGGGCCAGGGACCGGTCGGGCCGGGCCGCTCCGGGCGGGACGGGTCCGGCGGAGCGGCGGCCACCGCGTCGGCGGCAGCCGGGCCAGGTGCGGTCGGGCCAGGACCCGTCGGGCCAGGATTAGCCACGCCAGGGGCGGTCGGGTGGGGGGACGCCGGCCCACGGGCGGCCGGTTCGGCGCGGTCGAGCCTGGGGAGGAAGGCCGTGTCCTCCTCCTGCCGGCCCCGGTGCTGGCCGTCCCAGCCGTCGTCGGGCCTCCGGGTCACCGGGGCACCGTCGCCGCGCGCAGGGCTGTCGAGTCCTCGAACGCCGGCACCGTGACCGTCGAGACGGTCTCCCGGTAGCCCAGCTGGAAGTCGTTGACCGCGCCCTTGAACATCTGCACTCCCTCAGACGCGGCGAGGGCCTGCCGGAGCGCAGCGGGGTCGCCGATTGCAACGATCTTGAATGGAGGGGAGTACACCCGCCCATGGAGCAGCAGGGTGTTACCTACGCAGCGTACCGCGCTGGTGGCGAGGACGCGGACGTTCATGATTGACATCGCCTCCGCGCCGCCGGCCCAGAGCGCGTTCACCACGGCCTGCACGTCCTGCTGGTGGACGACCAGGTCGTCGTTGGTGGCGCCGTCGGGCAGCTCCTGGTCCGCGCGCCGTACGGCGTCGTTCAGCTCGACCGTGACGCCTGTCCCGGTGAGCGCGGTGAACCCGGCGTCCTGCCGGCTGGCGGCGGCGCGGTCCCGCTGCTCCCTGATCGGGCCGTCGGAATCGGCCAGGGTCGCCGTCTCCTCCTCGACCTCGGCCCGGAGCTGGGCGGCCCGGCGCTCGCTCGCGGCGACCTGCACCCGGCGGTCCTCGATGAGCTGGGTGAGCTGGGGTCGGCGGTCCTCGCGCAGCGCGGTGCCGCCGGCGGTCGTCGCGGTGGTGGTGAACAGCAGCCCGGCCGCGGCGGCGATCAGCGGCACGCCGATCGACCAGCCCGGACGCCGCTGCCGGGGACGCCGGGGCAGGAGGCCGACGACCGCCCGGCGGAGAACCTTCTGCCAGGAGGCCGCGCCGGACGTGTACTCCACCGAGCGCTCCTTCCGCGTCGTCTCGTGTCGGCCCGCGACGACGCGGGCCGGTGCGGCGACCCGAACAGTCCCGCCTTTTTCGGTCACTCCGTGCATCGGCCTGACCCCATTCATGGCTTGAACGGGTCATCCGGACTACGCTAGCTGTCGAACATTATTGGCCATGGACCGTCGCCCCCGCGCCCGGTTGTCAGGCCGGACGAGGTCGTCACCCCTCTGGAGAGCGTCGTGCCCAAGTCTCAGGTCCGCAAGAAGAAGGTGTACACCCCGCCGACGGACGTGCGTCCGACGGCGACGGCGGCGACGCGCAAGCCTAGCCCGGTCTGGCTGCCGGTCACGGCGGTCGCCCTGATCGTCGCTGGCATCGGCTGGCTGGTGGTCTACTACCTCTCCGAGCAGGAATACCCGGTCATGTCGTGGGGTTACTGGAACCTCGCGGTGGGCTTCGGCGCGATGGTCGCCTCCCTGGTCCTGCTCTCCCGCTGGCGCTGACCCCGCGGGCCCGGCCGTCACCTGCCGGGCTGGAGCCTGACCCCCGGCCTGCCTTCCGGCACGATCCACGCCACCCCGCCGGGCCCCTGCCCGGCGTTTCGGCGGCGGGCACCCTATGGTGTCCGCAGGGCGGCGCGGCTCAGCTGCGAGATGACTCACGTTACTGTCGGGTAACTCTCGCGTAGGCTGCACTGCATGACCGAGCGGAGCGAGGTCATCGACCGGTCCGGTCGGGGTGCGACGAAGGCGCTGCGCCGGTCGCGCCCCTGACCCGGCCCGGCCGCCGAGCCGCTCGACAGGCAGCAGACCGGGAGGCCAACTCGATGGGCAGCGTCCAGATCGTCACCACGATCCTCGCGGCCGCCATCACCGCCGTGGCGGTGTGGCTTGCGGTACGCGCGGTCATGAAGATCGTGGCAGTCGTCCGGTTGGGCCAGCCCGCCCCGGAGCGGTTCGCCGACCGGGGCACCCGCACGAAGACGATGCTGGCCGAGACCGCCGGCCACACCAGGATGCTCCGCTGGAGCGTGGTCGGCGCCGCGCACTGGTTCGTCATGGTCGGCTTCATCGTGCTGTCGCTGCTGGTCCTGGAGGCATACTTCGAGGTCGTCTCCCCGACCGGCGGCCTGCCGCTGATCGGCGGCCTGGCGGTCTACGGCCTGGTCACCGAGCTGATCGCGGTGCTCGGCACGGTCGGCATCCTGGTCCTGATCGCGATCCGGGTCCGCAACCGGCCCTCCCGGCCGGGAGGGCGCTCCCGGTTCACCGGCTCGACCATGTGGCAGGGCTACTTCGTCGAGGCCGTGGTCCTCGCCGTGCTGATCATGGGCTTCGTGATCCGGGGCTTCAAGGTGGCCACCGACCACTTCGAGTACCCGCTGTGGGCCACCCCGGTCAGCCACGCCGTCGGCGCGCTGCTGCCCGACTGGTCGGCCGGCGTCAGCATCGCCGCCCTCATCAAGATCGCCATCTCGATGACCTGGCTGATCGTCATCGCGCTCAACGTCACGATGGGCGTCGCCTGGCACCGGTTCCTCGCCTTCTTCAACATCTTCTTCAAGCGCGACCCGGGCCGGGCCGGCTCCGGCCTCGGCGCGCTGCGGCCCATGATGAGCCAGGGCAAGCCCCTCGACTTCGAGGAGGCCGACCCGGAGAAAGACCAGTTCGGCGTCGCCCAGGTCGAGCAGTTCACCTGGAAGGGCCTGCTCGACTTCAGCACCTGCACCGAGTGCGGGCGGTGCCAGTCGCAGTGCCCGGCCTGGAACACCGGCAAGCCGCTGTCGCCGAAGCTGCTCGTGCTCAGCCTGCGCGACCACGCGTACGCCAAGGCCCCGTACCTGCTGGCCGGCGGCGGCAAGGACCTCACCGGCGAGGAGAAGGCCACCGCCGCCCAGCTCGCCCACGTGGACGTGCTGGCGCTCGCCGAGGCCGAGAAGCCGCTGATCGGCGGTGCCGAGGACGGCGGCATCATCGACCCGGACGTGCTCTGGTCCTGCACCACCTGCGGCGCGTGCGTCGAGCAGTGCCCCGTCGACATCGAGCACGTCGACCACATCGTCGACATGCGCCGCTACCAGGTGCTGATCGAGTCGAGCTTCCCGTCCGAGGCCGGCGTCATGCTGCGCAACCTGGAGAACAAGGGCAACCCCTGGGGCGCACCGCAGAACACCCGCGAGGACTGGACCAAGGGGCTCGGCTTCGAGGTGCCGCGCGTCGGCGAGGTCGACGACTTCGAATACCTGTTCTGGGTCGGCTGCGCCGGAGCGTTCGAGGACCGGGCCAAGAAGACCACCCGGGCGGTCGCGACCCTGCTCAACGAGGCCGGCGTCTCCTTCGCCATCCTCGGTGAGGGCGAGACCTGCACCGGCGACCCGGCCCGCCGGATCGGCAACGAGTTCGTCTTCCAGATGCTCGCCCAGCAGAACGTCGAGACGCTGAACGAGGCGTTCGACGGCCGGGAGAAGAGCAAGCGCAAGATCGTCGCGACCTGCCCGCACTGCTTCAACACCCTCGGCAACGAGTACGGGCAGCTCGGCGGCGAGTTCGAGGTGGTGCACCACACCCAGCTCCTGGCCCACCTGGTCAGCGCCGGCAAGCTCACCCCGGTGCAGCCGGTCGACGGCGGCGTCACCTACCACGACCCCTGCTACCTGGGACGGCACAACCGGGTCTTCGCCGCCCCGCGCGAGGTCCTCGGCGATTCCGTCCAGGGCGAGATCGTCGAGATGCCGCGCAACAGCGAGCGCTCCTTCTGCTGCGGCGCCGGCGGCGCCCGGATGTGGATGGAGGAGAAGATCGGCAAGCGGATCAACGTGGACCGGGTCGAGGAGGCCATGTCCACCGGGGCGAGGACCATCGCGGTCGGCTGCCCGTTCTGCTCGACGATGCTCAACGACGGCGTCAACGGCAAGGGGGCCGGTGAGCAGGTCGAGGTCGTCGACGTCGCCAGCGTGCTGCTCCGCTCGCTCAAGCCGGCCGACGCCGCCGGCGAGAAGGAGACCGCCACCTCCGGCAGCTGACCCGACGAGGCCGGTGCCGCGCGTAGTGATGTGCGGCCCGGCCCGTCGTGGAACAATCCTGCCGAGGTGAACCGATCATCGACAGTCTTCTGGTTGCCACGGTGTTGCCCCTGGTCGGCTTCGTGCTGCTGACCGCGGGCAACGCGTTCTTCGTAGCGGCCGAGTTCGCCCTGGTCACGGTGGACCGGCCGGAGATCGACCGACGGGCCGCCGCCGGCGACGGCGCGGCCAGGACGGTCCGCCGCGCGCTGCACGAGCTGTCCTTCCAGCTCTCCGGTGCCCAGCTCGGCATCACCATCACCGCCCTGCTCACCGGATACCTGGCCGAGCCGGCCCTGGCCCGGCTGTTCGCCCCGGCGCTGCACCCGCTGGGGCCGGCGGCCGACCGGTTCACCCCGTTCCTCGCCCTGGCCCTGGCGACCCTGCTGTCCATGCTCTTCGGCGAGCTGGTGCCGAAGAACCTGGCGCTGGCCCGGCCGATGCCCGCCGCGCTGGCCACCGCCCGGGGGATGCGCGGCTTCTCCCGGACGTTCGGGTGGCTGATCCGGGGGCTGAACAACTCGGCGAACACGCTGGTCCGCCGGCTCGGGGTGGAACCGCAGGAGGAGCTGGCCAGCGCCCGGTCCCCCGAGGAGTTGGGCCTGCTGGCCGCGATCTCGGCCCGCGCCGGCGCGCTCCCGCCGGACACCGCGATGCTGCTGCGGCGCACCATCCGCTTCGGCGACAAGCGGGCGGCCGAGGCGATGACCCCCAGGGTGGACGTGATCGCGCTGCGCGCCACGGCGAGCGTCGCCGAGCTGCTGACCCTCGCCCAGCACACCGGCCGGACCAGGTTCCCCGTCTTCGAGGAGACCCTCGACCTGGTCACCGGCGTCGCGGCGGTGCCGGACGCGCTGGGCGTACCGCTGGCGAACCGGGCCCGGACGACCGTCGCGTCGGTCGCCCGGGAGCCCGTGTACGTGCCGGAGAGCCTCGACCTCGACGGCGTCCTGGCCGCCCTCAAGGCTGCCAACGCGGACCTGGCCATCGTCGTCGACGAGTACGGCGGCACCGACGGCGTGGTGACCGTGGAGGACCTGGTGGAGGAGCTGGTCGGGGAGATCGCCGACGAGTTCGACCCGGACGCGGTCGACGACGTCGGGCCGGTCGAGCTGACCGTGCCGGGCGGCGAGCGGACCGTCCTGGTCGACGGGGTGCTCCGCGAGGACGAACTGGTCGAGCAGACCGGCTTCCGGCTCCCCGAGGGCCCCTACGAGACGCTCGGCGGCTTCCTGATGGCCCGGCTCGGGCACATCCCGGTGGCCGGCGAGACGGTCGAGGAGGGCGGGTACGAGTTCACCGTGGTCGAGGTGGAGCGGCACCGGATCGAACAGGTGCGGGTGCTGCGCCCGGAGGAGCCCGGGGACGATGCCTGAACTGCTGGTAACCGTGCTGCTGCTGCTCGGCAACGCGTTCTTCGTCGGCAGCGAGTTCGCGCTGATCGCCTCCCGGCGGACGGTGATCGAACCCCTGGCGGCCGGCTCGAAGCGGGCCCGCTGGGCGCTGTCGGCGATGAACCAGATCCCGCTGATGATCGCCGGGGCGCAGCTCGGCATCACCATCTGCTCGCTGGGCCTCGGCGCGATCGCCGAACCGGCGCTGGCCCACCTGATCGAGCCGCTGTTCCACGCGCTGGGCCTGCCCGACGGTGCCGTGCACCCGTTGGCGTTCCTGATCGCCCTCGGCGTGGTGGTCTTCCTTCACACCGTGGTCGGCGAGATGGTGCCGAAGAACATCACCCTGGCCGGGCCGGAGCCGTCGGCGCTCTGGCTGGGCCCGGCGATGCTGGCGTTCTGCACGGCGACCAAGCCGCTGCTGCTGGCCATGAAGTGGGCGTCGCGGCAGGTCCTGCGGATCTGGCGGGTCGAGGCGACGGACGCGGTCAAGACGGTGTTCACCGCCGAGGAACTGGCCGGTCTCGTGTCGCAGGCCCGGACGGAGGGGCTGCTCGACGCCGAGGAGCACGCCCGGATCACCGGGGCGCTCGCGCTGCACACCCGCACGGCGGCGGACGCCCTGCAACCCTGGTCGACGGTGACCACAGTGGCCGAGGACGTGTCGCCGGCCTCGCTGGAGGTGCTGGCCACCCGGACCGGCAGGTCCCGCTTCCCGGTGGTGCAGCGTGCCACCCGCCGGGTGCTCGGCTTCGTGCACGTCAAGGACGTCCTCGGGTACGCGGGGGCGGAGCGCCGCGCCCCCGTGCCGGCCGGGGTCTACCACCCGCTGGCCGTGGTGCCGCCGGACCGTACGCTGGCCGACCTGCTGCTGTCGATGCGCCGCGAGCGGCGGCACATGGTGCTGGTGAGCGACGGCCGCCGCCCGCTCGGGGTGGTGACGCTCGACGACGTGCTGACGGCCATCGTCGGCTGACGGACCGGCCGCCACGGTGCCCGTCTTCTCCGTCGTCGCCGCGCGGCCCACACCCGTTGTGCAGGAAGGGTTTGCGGGGCGTCACGGTGTGCCGACCCGCCTTGATTCCTCGCGCGGGACTCCCCTAATGTGAGGCGCTGACCGCTGTGGGTCGTCTGCCTCGATCTTCCCTCTCGCGAGGCGCCCGGCGGTCGGTTGCGAAGGAGTCGGTGCCGGTGGCAACCATGCCCCCTCATCGTCATGCCCCGGAACGGTCAACCGCTCGCCCGGGTGGTGCCCGCCGTTTCGCACGCCGCCTGCTCACCTTGGTCGCGGCGGTCGCCGTCGGCGCCGGGACACTGACCGCGCCCGCGTACGCCGAGCCGTCGGTGGACGAGATCGAGGCGCAGATCGACAAGCAGTGGGAGCAGCTTGAGCCCACCATCGAGCAATACAACAAGGTCCGCGCCCAGCTCAAGGTGAACCGCGAGAAGGCGGCGGAGGTGCAGAAGAAGATCGAGCCGCTGGCGCTTGAGACAGAGCTGGCGATGAACCGCGTCGGCGACCTCGCCTCCCGCTACTACATCTCCGGCCCGTCGCAGGACATCGGCGCGCTGCTGGTCAGCACCAAGCCGGGCACCCTCGCCGAGCAGCTGACCATCCTGGACCGGCTGGCCGCGCAGGAGCGCAAGCAGGTCGAGGGCGTGCTCGCCGTCCGGGCGAAGTACGACACCGAGAAGCAGAAGCTCGACACGCTCATCGTCTCCCAGGAGAAGCAGACCAAGGAACTGGCGGCGAAGAAGACCAAGATCAACGGTGAGATCAAGCGGCTCCAGGCGTCGATGCCGAAGACCGTGGTGTCCACCGAGGGCTGCCCGACGGTCACCGGCGTGGTCAGCGCCGCTGCCCGCACCGCCATCAAGACCGCCTGCGCCCAGGTCGGCGACCCGTACGTCTGGGGTGCCACCGGCCCGAACTCGTTCGACTGCTCCGGCCTGACCCAGTTCGCCTACAAGGCGGCCGGGATCCACCTGACCCACTTCACCGGCGCCCAGTGGAACGAGGGCCGCGCCATCCCGCGTTCCGAGGCCCGCCCCGGTGACCTGGTGTTCTTCTTCAGCGACCTGCACCACGTCGGCCTCTACATCGGCAACGACAAGATGGTGCACGCGCCCCGCGCCGGCAAGCCGGTCAACGTGAGCAGCATCAACACCATGCCGGTGGCCGGCTTCCGCCGACCCGGCTGACCCGGCCCGGCCCCCGCGAAGGCCGCGCCGCGCAGCACCACCCGCAGGCCCCCGGTCACCAGACCGGGGGCCTTCGCCGTGCGGCGGACATCGACGCCGGCCACGGGCCTGTACGGTGTGTCACGGCCGGTCGGGTTGCGGATCGATGGCGATCGTCTCTACTCTGGCCAATTGTCGGCCGGTAGCTGCACCGCCCAGCCGGGCGGTGACGGTGCGACACCGCCGAGTCGCCTCCGGGCGAGCCGGGGACCCAGGTACGCCGGGGTGAATCCGCAGCAGCGCTGCGGTAGGGCGCTCTCCCTTCCCGCCCGAACCCGTCAGCTAACCCGGTAGGCGGTAGAGGAAGAAGGAGAACGGAGCCCGGTGGCACTCCATGCCCCGCGGCGCCCGTCACGCCGGTCGGCCGACGCCGACCGGATGCCGGCTGCGCCGCGTACCCGCTGGTCACGCTGCACCACCGTCCTCGCCGCCCTCGTCGGCGTCGCCGTCGTCCTGACCGGCGCACCGACCGTGGCCCACGCCGACCCTTCGGTCGCCGAGATCGAGCGGCAGATCGACGAGGACTGGAACAAGCTCGAACCGATCATCGAGCGGCACAACGCCACCCGCCAGGACCTGGCCGCCAAGCGCAAGAAGGCCGACGCGCTCGCCGCGCGGATCGGGCCGCTCCAGCGCCAGGTGGACGAGGCGTTGAAGAAGGTCGGCGGCCTCGCCGCCGAGGCGTACAAGGGCGACAACATCTCGGTGGTCAACGCCCTGCTGGGCAGCCGCACGCCGAGCCAGATGATGGGGCAGCTGGAGCTGCTCGACCGGTTCGCCCAGCGCCAGCAGCACGACGTCCAGGCGGTCGTCGACCTCCGCGACGAGCTGGCCGCGAAGAAGCAGCCTCTCGACGAGATGGTCGCCCAGCTCACCCGCACCGAGGCCCAGCTCGCCGCGAAGAAGAAGCAGATCAACGCCGAGATCGACCGCCTGCAGAAGCTGCGGCTGAAGGTGTACGGCAACGGAGGCGGCGGCCCGTTGAAGCCCGCCCCCTGCCCGGCGAGCTATCCGGGTGGCGGCGCGGGGACGGCGGTGAAGTTCGCCTGCGCCCAGATCGGCAAGCCCTACGTCTGGGGCGCCGAGGGCCCGAACTCGTACGACTGCTCAGGGCTGATGCTGGCCGCCTGGGCGAAGGCCGGCGTCTCGCTGCCGCACAACGCGGCCCAGCAGCGGTCGGTGACCGCCAAGGTCAGCCGCGCCGACCTGCGCCCCGGCGACCTGGTCTTCTACTACTCCGACCTGCACCACGTCGGCATGTACGTGGGCGGGGGCTGGGTGGTGCACGCCTCCCGGGCCGGCGTCCCGGTGAAGATGAAGCGCGTCGACGACGGCCCGATCCACAGCTTCGGCCGCCCCGCCTGAGGTGCAAGGAGGGGCCCCTTCTTAACGCGTACGGTCGAGAAGGGGCCCCTTCTCACACCCCTCGGGCGGGAGGACCGCGGAGGGTGGCGCAGCGCGCCGCAGCGTGCCGCAGGAGGAGCGGTACGTCAGGGGGCAGGGGTCAGCGGGGCGGCCAGGTGCGCCAGTTCTGCCACGAGCGGCTCGGGGTCGGGCCGCGCTGACCCTGGTAGCGCGAGCCGTAGACCGCCGAGCCGTACGGGTGCTCGGCCGGCGACGACAGCCGGAAGATGCACAGCTGGCCGATCTTCATGCCCGGCCACAGCGTGATCGGCAGGTTCGCCACGTTGGACAGCTCCAGCGTGACGTGGCCGGTGAAGCCCGGGTCGATGAAGCCGGCCGTGGAGTGGGTGAGCAACCCGAGCCGGCCCAGGCTCGACTTGCCCTCCAGCCGGCCGGCGAGCTGGTCGCCGAGCGAGATCACTTCCAGCGTGGAGGCGAGCACGAACTCGCCGGGGTGCAGCACGAACGGCTCGCCGTCGGGCACCTCGATCATGGAGGTCAGGTCGTCCTGCTGCGCCGACGGGTCGATGTGCGTGTAGAGGTGGTTGTTGAAGACCCGGAAGAGCTTGTCGAGGCGTACGTCGATGCTCGACGGCTGCACCAGGGTCGGCTCGAACGGCTCCAGCGCGAGCGTGCCGGCCTTCAGCTCGGCGACGAGGTCGCGGTCGGAGAGCAGCATCGCAACACCATAGCGAGGTGGGTCGGCGGGACCGGTCAGCGGGGCTGCTCAGCGGGCCTGCGAATCGGGTGCCCGACCCGCGCGTCGCGCTTCGCGTGTCGTACAGGTGTTCGATAGAATGCCGGCATGGCTTCCTGGTCCGAATTCGCCGCTGACGAGCCACGACTCGCCGACGGGATCCGTCATCTCATGCAGCAGTACGGGCCGGGCTTCGGCTACCTGGCCACCGTCCGCGCCGACGGCGGCCCCCGGGTGCACCCGGTGTCCCCGGTGATCACCGACGAGGGGCTCTTCTGCTTCGTCGTCGACTCGCCGAAGCGGCGCGACCTCGAACGCGACGGCCGCTACGCGCTGCACTCCTTCCCGCCGGAGGACAGCGACGACGAGGCGTACGTGGCCGGGCACGCCAGGCCGGTGACCGACCAGGCCCGGGTGGCCCGGCTCGCCGAGATCGGGCGAGCCGCGCCGCAGGTGGACTGGCGGCTCTTCGAGTTCACCGTCGACGTGGCGATGCTGGCCCGGCGCGGCGACGCCGGCACCGTGCGCCCGGGTGAGGCGACCGGTCGGCCGGCCGTGCAGGTCTGGCTCGACCCCGGTGCCGCTGGCGCTGCGGCCACCACCACCACCACTGCCACCACCGACGCCGCGAGCACCGCCCCGGGCGGGGGCGCGGTGGGCGTACCGGATCGGCGGTCGGTCCTCGACGGGCGCGGCGCCCATCGCGCGGCGGCCTGACCCCCACAGACGCCGGTGCCGGCCCGTCGGGAGACGGAGCCGGCACCGGAACGATCAGCGGCAGTGGTGCGTCAGGCCGCGCGGTACGCGTTCCACGCGGTCAGCATCCGGGCCGCCTGGCCGGCGGTGAACTGGTACATGCAGGAGTCGTAGGTGTAGTCCATGAAGTTGGTGATCGGGTCCAGGCCGGTCGCGGTGCAGGTGTCCCGCCCGGTCGGGCACTGGTATGCCGGCGACGCCTCGGCCGGGGTGTCGCTCACGCCGTCGCCCGAGCCGGAGCAGCCGCCCTGGAAGGTGTGGTAGAGGTTCAGCCAGTGGCCGACCTCGTGGGTGCCGGTGTCACCCTGGTTGTAGTTGGTGGCGGTGCCGCCCGGCAGCGACTCGGTCAGCACGACGACGCCGTCCATGCTGTCGAGCCGGCGCTTCGGGAAGGTGGCCCAGCCGAGCAGGTCGTCGCTCAGCTCGCCGAGGTAGATGTTCAGCGTGTTCTTGCCGCCCTCGCGCAGCGAGGACTTCATCGAGCGCTCGGCCGAGGAGCCCTGCACGATCGGGAACCACGCCGGGTTGGTGACCCGGTTGATCTTCTGGAGCTGGAAGCTGAAGGCGGTGGCCGCGCCGCCGGTGGCGCCGGCGTAGGCCTGGTTCAACACGCTGATCTGCGAGTTGATCATCGAGTCCGGGATGTTGCCGCCGGCGCGGGTGCTGTCCTCCTGGATGACGTGCACGACGACCGGGATGGTCACGGTGGCGAGCGCGGCGGCGCCGGCACCGGCCCGGTAGTTGGCCCGCTCGCGCAGGGCGGCGGCGAGGTCGGCCTCCCGCTCGCGGGTCTCCTTGGCGGTCAGTTCGTTCGGCTCGTGCTTGGCGTGCGCGCCGGCCTTCACCCGGGCGTCCGAGTGGACGTCGGCCGGCTCGGCGCACGCCTCGGTCGGGGCGGCGGAGAAGGCCGAAGCGGCCGGGACGACACCCACGGCGGCGGTGCTGAGCAGGAGCGCGAGGGTCGTCGACGCGACGCCGGCGGTGCGCCGGGTCAGCAGGTTGGGACGGAGTCCCATGGGCCCACCTCTTTCTGGCGGCGCGACAGGGGGTGTGTCGCGCCGTGGCTTGAACGTGCGGGAGACGTTACAACCCATCGAGGCATTTGAGAATGGGCATATGTTGCGGCGATGAAAATCCCGCGTACCGACGATGGCCTGCGGATCTTGGTCGGCCGGGTGTCGGCGCGATCGGGACGATGGGGCGCGCGAGGGGTGCCTGGGTGCACGCGTCAGCGGTGTCGGGTACAGTGGGTCCGCCTGCGGGTGTAGTTCAATGGCAGAACATCAGCTTCCCAAGCTGACAGTGCGGGTTCGATTCCCGTCACCCGCTCCACGCACGAAGGCCCTGGTCAGGACGCAAGTCCCGAGCCAGGGCCTTCGAGGTTACAAGGTCAACGATCACGCGGCGTGCCATTGGCGTGCCATTAGCCCCGGTCGGGGAGGGCGTCTTGCCTGCGAAGCTGACCCGGGACGAGGCGATCCACCTCGTCGAGCGGATCATGCGGCTCGACTATGCCGACGACGCCGAGCTGAACGACTGGCTGGACAGACTTGAACGAGATCTCGTCTACCCCGACGTCTCTGAGCTGATCTTCAACGTCATGCCGGAGCTGACGGCTGCCGAGGTCGTTGACCGTGCTCTGGCTTACCAGCCGGTCGAGATGCGGGCCATCCCATGGACGCGGCCGGGCGGTTAGCCTCACCTGTCGCCGCCCTTCTTGCCCTTCTTGTCCTTGCGCTTGCCTTTGGTGTCGGACTTCTTGCCCTTCTTTCGGTCCGCACGCACCGCCTCGTGCAGCGCTTGGGCGATGGCCCGGTCAGCTTCGGCCGTCGCGTGCTGGTAGATCAGCGCGGCCTGCGGCGAGTCGTGACCCATCCGAGCCATCAGGTCGCGGGTGCTCGCCCCGGTCCGGGCGGCGAGGGTGTTCCCGGTGTGCCGCAGATCGTGGAAGTGCAGGTTCGGCTGTCCGATCCGGGTCACGCTCGCCTTCCAAGCGATGATCTTGTTCAGGTTGCCCCGCCAGATCGGACGCCCGCTCTCGGTGGTGAAGACGAACGCATCCGGGGTGTCGTCGACCTCCGCCGCCAAGTGGTCACGGACGACCTCGACGACCGCCGGGGGCAGGGTCACCGTGCGCCGGCCGGCCCGGGACTTCGGCGGCCCGAGCACCAGGCCGACCCCGCGCTGTTCGGTGTACGCCTGCCTGATTCTGATCGTGCCAGCCGTCGTGTCGATGTCCTGCCGTTGCAGTGCGGACACCTCGCCCCAGCGCAGGCACCCGAAGGCCGTCACCAGGACCAGGGCGCGGTACCGAGGCGGCACGATGTCGGCCAGCTTGAAGACCTGGGCGAGCGTGAGCACCGGCCGTTCCGCGGCCTTCTCCTGGTCGGCACCGGGAATCTGACACGGGTTCCGGGTCAGGATCTGGTCTTCCTTGACCGCCGTCATCAGCACCGCGCGCAGCAGCCGGTACGCCTTGGCCGCCATGCTCACCGACACGCCGTTGCCGAGCAGTTTCGCCCGCCAGTCGCGGACCATCGGCGTGTCCAGCCGGCCCAGCTCCGTTCCGCCGAGGTACGGGACGATGTGCTTTTCCAGGAGCCAGCCGTACAGGTGGACGGTCCGGGGCCGCAGGTTCGGCCGCTGTTCGATCCACCGCCGTGCGTAGTCGTCGAGCCTCACCTTGGCCAAGTCCGGATCGACCCACTCCCGCCGCACCATCTGCGCCTCGACGAGCGTCAGGTACCGGTCGGCGTCCGACTTCCGGGTGAACGTCTCCGGCGCGTTCCGCATCCGACCGTCCGGCCCCGGGTACCGCGCCTGGTATCGCCCGGACGGCAGCTTGCGAAGGTTGCCGAACCGCCGGTGCCCGTCCTTGTTCGCCATCAGGCCACCCGCTGAAGGTCACGCCACACCCCGGAGGCGGTCAGCGGTTCCACCCGCCCGGACTCGACGTGCGCGGCGAGGTCAGCGGCCTTGATTCGGACGCTGCGCCCGAGCTTGTGGAACGGGATACGCCGTTCGGCGACCAGGCGGCGCACGTAGCGCTCACTCATGTTGATCCGGGCCGCTGCCTGCTCGATCGTAAGGACCTCGTCCAACTTGATCTTCCTCCCCGTCGTGCTGTCGTGCGATGTGCTGAGTTGCCGAAAGGTCAGCCGGTCCCTGCTCGGCCCGGTCCTTCGCGGCGAGTAGTTCGGTGCGCCAGCGGGCGCGTTCGCTGATCGAGCGCATGAGCCGGTAGGACAGCGGGCCGACGTCGGCATCGTCGGGTCGGGCGAGTTCCCAGGCGTGCCGGACCCGTTCGGCGGTGGCGCCCTGGTCGTCGACGAGCTGCCCGGGGTCGCCGGCCGTGCCGCTGTCGGTGGTGCTTGCGGCGGTGGTGCTGTCGGTGGTTACGCCGAGCAGGGCGCGTACCCATGCGCGTACGTCGTGTTTGTGGTCGGCGAGGGTCTTGCCGGACCAGTCGCGGGAGATGAGGATGCGTCGGCCGCCGATGCCGAGGGTGTCGCGTTGGTGGACCTTGCCCTTGCAGCGGCCCGGCTTGAGCTTGGCGTTGGCATTGCGGGGTTGGACGCCGTAGAGCAGCCAGTTGGCGCACCGGTCGGTGCAGGGGGTGACCCGGAGCGCGCGCCAGAGCCGGTCGAGGTGGGCGCGTTGCCGGTCGGTGGTCGCTTTGTGGCAGTCGCCGGTGTGCTTGGTGATGTACTTCGTGACGTACCGGATGGTCCGTTCGGCGTCTTCGGTGCCGGGCATGACGCCGCGTGCGTCGACCTGGGTGCCGAAGCGGGCGACGTGCACGGGTTCGGCGTCGGGGTCGTCGTCGATGGCGTCGAGGGCTTCGTTCCAGGTGGTCAGCGGGTGGCGGGTGTCCGGGTCGGCCCACGCCGCCGCTTGTTCGTCCCAGACCGGGGGTCGGTCGGCGGTGTACCGCTGGACGTCGACGGGCGGCCACCAGACTTGGTGGTAGGTGGCGGCGGCGACGGTGCGCAGGGTGTCGCGGGCGATGGTGCCCCGGATGGCGAAGTGTGCGTGTGGGGCGAGTCGGCGTTGGGGTTCGACGCAGCCGGCGTACTGGACGTTCCAGCCCTCGCAGCGGCGTAGGTTCTGCCAGAACCGGTCGAGCAGGCGGGGGAAGTGGACGGCGTCCCAGGCTGCGCGGCGGTAGTCGTAGCGGTCGGGGTTGACGGGGGTGCCGTCGGGGCGGACCGGCCCGTACGAGTCGAGGGTGAGGGTCAGCCACATCGACGGCCGGTAGGTGGAGCCGTCGGGTGCGGTGTAGGTGCGGCCGACGGTGCGCGCTTCGACCTTGCGCCGGGGCAGTTCGGGTGCGTCCTGGCGGCGCTTCGTGGAGCGCTTGCGGCGGCGGCCGGTGTCGTCGTCGCCCTGGTCGTCGTCGGTGCCCGCGTGGGGTGGGCCGACGCGCCCGCGCAGGCCCTCTGCGGCGATGGCTTCCTCTACCTCGCGGATGGCCTCGTCGAGGTCGGCGACCTGATCCCACTGGGCGGCGCGTGATGCCTCGTCGCGGGAGAACTCCAGGTGCGCGCGGAACAGGATCAGGGACTTCTGCGCTTCGGTGGCGGGTTGCGGGCCGGGTAGGGGTTCATCGTCGCGGTGCCAGCCCTCGCGGATCTGGGCCTGTCGCAGCCGGCGGTTCTTCTTCGCGCACGGCGGGCACTTGTCCTCGCGGGTCGCACCGCAGGGCAGGTCGATGACCTCGGTCAGGCCGGTGTCGAGGTCGGTGCGGCGCATGGCGAGGGGGCGGACGCAGACGCCGTACTCGATGGCGATCTGCTTGAGCACGTCGACGGAGCGGGGTAGCGCCATGCGGGCCGCCCGAGACCCCGGCCGGGGAGCGGCAGCCGGGGTCGGGGCGACCGGTTCGAGGCCAGGCAGGGTCGCAGCGGTCATCGGATGATCCCGACGACGTGCGGCCGGTTCGACTGGACGACGCCGCGCGGGGGCAGGATCACCGCCGGGGCGGAGACGGCGGCCGGGGCCGGGACAGCCGGCGGCACGGGCTCGGCCGGACGATCCGGGTCGGGGGCGACGGTGGCGGGTGCCTCGTCCCAGTCGACCGGGGGTTGGTCCGGTTCCGCAGCCGGTGGCGCAGCGGGGGCGTTGGACAGGACGACCTTGACCAGGGCGAGGAATGCCAGGGAGGGCACGGCGGCTACGGTCCAGCCCCAGATGGAGGGTTCGGCTTCGGCGACCTGGGCGGCGAGAGACAGCAGCGCGAACGCGACGAGCAGTGAGGCGACCAGGCCGACCGGGCGGCGGGCACGGCGGCGGGCGCGTAGTTCGAGGCCGAGGTAGATCGCCATCAGCTCGACGGCTACGGCGTTGGCCCAGCCGATCCAGTCGGGTTGGCCGTGGGCGACGGACAGGTCGTGGACGTGGGTGAAGGCGGCAGCGCCGGCCATGGTGCCGATGGCGAGCAGGATCACCAGGCGTACGGCGGTTTCGGTGCGTGCGGTCATCGCCACTCCTGCAAGGGCTTCTCGCGGATGGTCAGGTCGATGCGAATGCGCCGGTCGGCCATGTCGGGGCGGCGGCTGACCATGTGCGCCAGGCCGTGCAGGGCGGCGGCGGTCTGGTCGGCGGGGCCGACGAGGCGGATGCGCAGCGGACGCCGGAGCCGGTTGACGATGCGGGCGAGAGTGGTCACGGCGGTTACCTCCGGGCCGGTCGGATGGTGGTGCGGATGTAGTCGGGTGGGGTGCCGAGGGTGGCAACGGCTTCGGAAAGGCAGCGCCACAGCGCCCACGCCTCGTCCGGGGTGAGGGACATTCGTCGCTGGCCCGCGCCGACGGCCAGGTGAACCGGGTACGGGTCGGGCCGTTGCGGGTCGACGCGGACGGACACAGCGGTGATCGGTTCGGGGGTGCGCAGCCGGTAGAACCGGCGTCCGTTCGGAGCGGCGGTCACCGCGGTTCACCCCCGCCGTCGGAGTCGAGGAGGTTGCGCAGGGCGTCGGGCAGCAGCGGCCCGGACGGCTTGCGGGGCAGCGGCGGGCGCACCGGTTCCGGGGTCGACTCGCGGGCGACCTGGGCGAGGATGTCCGCCGCGTCAGCCGGGGCCGGATACCGGCGGGCAAGGTCGCGAATGTCGTCGTCGCTGACGTAGGAGAAGCGGACCCGCAGGGGTTCGGGGGTGCCGTCGAGGATCACGTACCCGACGCCCTTGGCCCATCGCGGCATCTGATCCGCCAGGGCGCCCCGGTTGCGGGCACCGTCACCGAGGACCATGTCCACCTGCGCCGCTTCGGTCAGGCCGAGCGCGATGCGGGTGGGGAACAGGTCCCGGAACGGCAGCACCTCTTTACGCGGGTCCTGCAACGCGGCCACCACCAGGACGCCGACCCCGGCACCCTGCGACAGCAGCAGCCCCAGCGACGACGCGATCCGCCGACGCAGGTCAACATCTTGCAGGTACGCGGTGAGGGCGGCCATTTCGTCGATGACGACCACGACCAGGGGGTCGGCTTCGGTCGGGGTGTGGACCCGGACGGTTCCGGCGAGCCGGGTCTGACGTTCCCGCATCACCGCCACGGCCTCGTCGAGGAGATCGGCCATGGCCTCGAACGAGGTGCCGGCGAACCGGGCGAACAGCGGCCGGCCCATGGCGAACTCCATCCCGCCCTTGGGGTCGATCACCCACAGCCGGACCAGGCCGGAGGTGATGCCGCCGGCCAGCGCCCGCACCAGCGACCACAGCACCGAGCCCTTACCGGAGCGGGTGGCCCCGCCGATGAGCACGTGCGTGGCGAGCAGGCGCAGCGACCAGGTGCCCAGGTCCTCCCGCCGAGCCAGCGGCAGCGCGGTCAGGTCCGGGACGGGCGGGGCGTCGAACGGCGGAACGACCGGCCGCAGCGCGTCGGTGCGGACGAGCACCAGGTACACCACGCTCGGGCGGTCCCGGAACCGCACCCGGTCCACCCAGCCCAGCACCAACGCCCAGTAGCCGGTACGGGTCGGCGGGGCGTCGGGCCGCTCGGAGTAGACCCGGGCGTGCCGCCGGCCGAAGGCGTACGCGAGGTTCGCCGTCACCCTCTGGAAGTCGGCCGGAGTCTGCCCCCGCACCATGCGCACGGTCAGCACATCAAGGGCTTGATCTGAGCGCACCCGCAGCAGCTCGGGCAGGACCGGCCGATGGTCGTAGGTCTCGGCGAGGCCGCACAGGGTCATGGCCTCATGCCACGCCCGCCGGTACACGAACACCTGCCGGAAGCGGCCGAGCAGCGGGCCCGCGCACCACCGCCACCAGGACGCCTCATCACGCCACCGCCACAGCGCCGACACCGCCGACGCCAGCACCAGCGGGACCACCACGCCCGGCACGCCGTGCTCGGCGTAGAGGACGACGGCGGCCACGGCCAGGCCCACGGTGACCGGGTGACGCAGGCACCACCAGCAGAACCGGGCCAGCCAGCGCAGCACCAGGCCGAGCACGACCAACCACATCGGCAGGACGAACCGCTTCGGCCGGATCACCAGCAGATCCCCGGCCGACGTCAGGATCACCTCACCACGCGGCCGGCGCATCACCGCGCACCCCGCAGGGACACGAACCGGCCCGCCGCATCCCGGACCGGAGGAAACGGAAGAACGAGCTGCCCGACGCAGCCGGCACACCGACCGTCGGCACCCGTGGCCGGGGCGAACCGGGACTGACACACGCCGCACCACGCCTGAACGGGGGCAGCCGAACGCCTACGCTTGGACACGTCACTACCTCTCTCGACAGAGCAGGGGAAAGAGACACAGGGGGCGGGGCTGCCGTCCGCCAAGACCTGACAGCCCCGCCCCCACCCGATACGGCTACGCCGCCGCCTTCTGCTTGCCGGCCACGCCCGCCGGGGCACGCATCCCGGTCGCCCGCAGCGAGTACGCCATCCGACCGTTGTTCGACACGTACGGCGTCACCGTCATGCCCTCGAACTCCACCGCCTCGAACGGCGCACCCGTCGGCGGAACCGGCTGGTGATCCGCCGAAATCTTCACCGTCGTCTCCCGCGAGCGCTTGCCAAGCTCCGGGTCCAGGTCCATCACCCGCACCTGCCACACCCGCTGGCCGGTCAGCTTGTCCTTCGCCGGGCTACGCCGACCCGTCTTCTCGTCGTAGTCCTCGACCTCACCCAGGGACTCGGGGACCAGGGCGCACCCCGCCGGGAACACGTCCTCACAACGCACGGCGAACCTCGCACCGCCACGCAGAGCCATCGCTCAACCTCCATGTTGTTGACATGTCTGCCAAGTGGAGACTCCAAGGTAGACGGCACTTGGCAGACAAGTCAACAACTTTGCGTGGATGGCGGGGAGTGGCCCGTTTGAGTCGCCACGGGGCGGTCTTGGGAGGGGCCGACCAGAAGCCGCACCTGGCCGCCTGTGATCAGGGTGGAAGCTGTTGTCGCTCGTGCTGACCGCCGGGCGGCGCGGTGACAGCCCGCACTGGCACTGGCCGGCATTCGGACGCCCAGACCCAACGGTGGCAGGCCGCGTAGCTATCCGGATGGGTCTTGGCGGGCACGGCTCACAGGGCGCGGTTCGGCTGTGAGCACCTGCACCGTCGGGGCATCACGACGACCAAGGTCGACCGGGCAGCCAACCGGCGGAAGAAGGGTTCCAGGGAGCTGTTGCCCTGGTGTGCGACCCGGTGACTTGCCAGCAGAGGGCCGCCGTGGAATGCGGCGTCAACAGCCTGAAGCGCTACCGAAGGGTAGTCACCCGGTACGACAAGCTCGCCGTGCGCTACGAGGTCGTCATGCACATCGCAGCGATCAACGAGTGGCTACCCGGCCTCTGAAACGCGGCCTAGACCGCCCACTGTGGGGGCGCCGGGCACACCCACCCCACACAAGCGAAGGCCCCTCCGATGCGAGCGGAGAGGCCTTCGATCATCGGTCTGCCCAGTGCGCCGAACAAACCACAAGGCGGCTTCGTCGCAGGTCACGGGTAACGTGCCAGGTCGGAAGCGCCGCCAGGAGTATGCCATACGAGCATCGCATACGCCATTCTGATGCGAAATTAGACGGAGAATTAGCGCAAGATTCCGAAGCGAAAGAGCCGGCGATGAAGCCCTCGAACCGCTTCGGTTCCTCGTTTCTATTGACTTCAGATTAAGCGCATGCATGGGATCGGCAACCAGCCGTCCATAACTCCATCTATTGCGAACCGACATTATCGAGTGGCTCTGTGGCCGGAATGAGTCAACGCTGTGACCTGCACGTTGTTCGGTAGATACGAACAACACTCGCGTCTCGGATGACTCTAGCTTGTCATCGAGTGATCCAGCCCGGGTCGACAAGGGTGCGAGCCGTCTCGGTGCCCCCGCGAACCGCCCCGGCCGGGCTTGAGAAGTAGGCAACCACCGGGGGGCGAATTGGCGCCGGGGGGCGGTGCATGTAATGATCTGCGATGACCGAAGAGGTAATCCCCGAGAGGGCGGAATGCGAGCCCGCCCACGCATCGTTGGGGGACTATCTGCGCAGGTCATGACCCAGTGCGCCAGCAAGCCCAGGGAGGTGAAAGTTGACTGAGTTGAAGTTCTCGCTGCGTGCACCGCAGGCGATGGTGATCCAGGTATTGATCGTGATCATCGTCGTGCTGGGGGCTGCGCCTGCCATCCTCTAGCTTGACCGGCGCGGGGAGGTTGGGTAGCAGCCTCCCCGCGCCCACCCTGGCGCAAGTACGCCTGGTAAGGCCGAGAAGGTGTGGGTATGTCTAGGACATGCCAGATCAATCCCAAGCGGGCTCTCCGGACGAAGCGCTCGCCCGTCCGACCGACCTAGATGACACCACCGTTGTAGCGCTGGGCGAGCTGAGCAAGGCACTGGAGACGATCCACCGCGTGCGTGGTCACCTGTACTCGGCGCACCAGCTCGTCGGCGGTGCGGATCTCACCCTTGACCGGGTCGTGAAGTTGCTTCGCGAGGCCGGGCACGACGAAGTTGCCGACCGGGTTGAGCACGAGCTGTTAGGCCGCAACGTGCTACCCGGCCGGTGGACGTTCCAGATCGTGGAGGAGTTCGACGACGGCTACTATGCCGCGTTCCAGGAGATCGAGCGGGACGCGCGGGAGAAGTTGGCCGGTGGTCGGCGGCACATCTTCGAGGCGGAGATGAAGGAGCGTCGGCGTACCCACGGGATGCCGGGGCACGAGGCTACGCCGTAGCGCCGCCGCCGAAGTCGAAGCCGTTCGGGACCATCGAGGCCAGGGCGTGGGCTCTGGCCTCGATGATCCTCATACGTGCCTGATACTCAGCGGGTTCCCGGTGCGCGGCCTGGCTGGTGACCTGGCCGGGCCACTTGCGGTAGAGCAAGCCGTACTCCCGGGTAAAGTAACCCTCGCTGACCGCGTTGGCGGCCAGGAGAAGACCGGTGTCCTCGGAGGCGGGCAGGGCCATCCAGCCGCCGAGGGCGAAGACGAGTTCCCGGCGCAGGCACAGCGTCGCCGGATGCACAGAGGCTCGGTAGTCGTTGGCCTGCCAGAAGGCCAGGACCGCACCGCGGTCGATGACCCCGCCGGCCGGGTCCTTGTCCCATCCGGCGGTTGACCCGTCGGGGAGCAGGTCGAGCACCCGCGAGGTGGTCCAGCCGATCTGCGGGTGCGCGTCGAACGCCGCGATATCCCGAGCCAGCGCCCCCGGGGTCAACTGGTCGTCAGCGTCCAAGACCTTGATGAGCTGCCCGGAAACCCGGGAAAGCGCGAGGGTGCGGGCAACACCCGGGCCGCCGGCGCGGCCAGTGCCGAGACTGATCCGGGGGTCATCGGGCAGCACGTCGACGAGGGCGCCGGTCTGCCCGTCTTCCTGGACGAGCCATTGCCAGTCCCACCCCGGGGGCATGTCCTGCTTGGCCAGCGACTCGTACGCGCCCGGCAGGTGCTCGATGCTGGGCGCGTGGACCGGGGTGATGACCGAGACGAGCTGCGTCACGTTTTCCACCGCTGGAGTTTGTGGGAGTAGACAAGCTCAGTCCGGTCGCCCGGCATCACCACGTCCGCGACTTCGACGACGCGGCCGGTGGTGTCGACGGAGGTCTTGCGCACGGTGAGCACGGAGACGCCCGGGTCGATGTCCAGCAACTCCGCCTCGTCCGGCGACGGCGGACGCGCGCGGATCTCGTCGTCGATGCGGTCCAGCTCGATGCCGAGGGTGTAGAGCTGGTGTTGCGTCCCGCCCGGCCACGGTTCCTTGCTCTCGTCGAGCAAGTCGGGGTTTCCGGCAACCAGGTCGTACGGCAGATAGGAGTACGACACGGTCAGCGGCGCGTTCTCGTGCCGCGAGGACGTCCAGTACACCCGGCGCAGCAGCGGCGTGCCCGCCTCGACCTGGAGGGCCGCCGCCATGTCCGTGTCGGCGTCCACGCGGGTGTACTCGGCGTGGAACTTGAGGTCGTCGACGGTCAGGCCGGTGTCGTGCTCGGTCGCGCCGGTCTTCAACCGCTCGGCCTCGTCGAGCAGGACCCGATCCTTCTCCCACTGGTACCGCTCGGTGTTGCGGCGGCGTACCCGTTGGCGGGGTGCCCGCACGTAGGTGCCGCGCCCCTGCTCGGCCCGCACCAGGCCCCATTCCCGAAGCTGCCGGATGGCGTTGCGCACGCTCGTGCGGGACAGCCCGGAGGTGTCGGCCAACTCGGTCTCGCTGGGCATCAGCGTGCCGGGGGCCAGTTCACCGCTCACGATCTTCGCCCGCAACTCTTCGGCGAGTTGCAGGTAGCGAGGGCGCCAGTCCCGACCATGCACACCGGTCACCGTACCCCCTAGACGTTCCAACGTCTGCCAGGCGGTCCCCCCAGCCGGCCGCTCCGGCACCGGAGGTACCGCCACCGCCGTCCGCGACGACAGCGTCCGACGCGGACCCGGAGTCCGAGGAACAGGTACGCCCCGACGGCCGCTGGCGTTCACCGCGTCTCCCCTGCCTGCCCGCGCGGGTCGGCCGCCGCCCGCATCACCTGCCGGGCGTGCGTCAGTTCCTCGATGAGCCGGTCCACCTGGGCGGCCGTCAGCAGTACGGCCTGAGTCGCGCCGTAGCGGGTCGCGTCGAGCTTGACGGCCAGGTCCCGACGCGCGAACCGGTCGACGAGCAGTTGCACGCTCACCCAGCCGGTCCGCTCCCGCCCGATGGTCGCGAGAAGCCCTCGATGCATCGGGTCGTTCGGCCCGCATCCCCGACACCACACCGGGCACACCACTGGCGCAGCCGAGGGCGACGGCAGGGCGTCCGCCACAGGTACGGCCTCACTCATCTTCGGCCCCCTGGTCGCCGGCGGCCTGCTCCAGCAACCCGCTCAGGTGTTCGACCAGCTCGGCCGCCTGCGGCAACGTCAACTCCGCCCAGGTGTTGCCCGCCCGGCACGTCGCGTGAACCCCCACCATCGGCCCGAGCCCGTCGGCAGCGATGAGGTAGGTGGCGACGAAGCCGGACGCGCGGGAGTCGCCGACGCGGTGCATCGGGCCGCGATGGCGGCGGGCCATGTGCGCCATCACCGGCGGCACCAGGTAGCCACAGCGGTCAGGGGCACACCAGTCCGGGTGGCCCGTGACCCCGACGGGCCTGATCGGATGCCTCATCGCGGACACCGCCCGCCGTTGCCCCGCGCCGCCTGCGCCAGGGTCATCAACGGCGCGTACGGCAGTACAGGTACCTCCCGCGTCGGACCCACCGACCACCACGGCAACGGCGGAACCGAAGCCGGGCGCGGACGGGACGGGGCGTTGCTGCTGGCGGGCCGGATCGGCGTTCGCGTTCGTGACCACCAGGACGAGAACCAGCCGCGCCGACGGTGAGAGCCGGACATCGCACCTCCAGAGGTAGGAGGGGCCGGTGGCCAGCCAGGGAAGGAGCTGGCCAGCCACCGGCCCGGATGAAGGCACGGCGCACCGTCCGACACCGACGGGTCGGGTATCGCCGAGCCAACTTGTGCGCGGCTACCGCAACCGGTCCGACAGGACGCCGCGCTTCAAGTGCGACCAGGGCCGACCCGACCACCCCTGACACGAGCCGTCACCCTGGCCGCACAGATGGAAACGTACCTACAACTGGACGAGTTGTCTACACGGCGAAACGGGTCTCTTGGTTGACACTTGGTAAGACAAGTGCCGGGTACGGTGAGCAGGTGCCCACCCCGCACTACGGACAGCCCCGGTACCGCACCATCGCCGACGAGCTGAGACAACGCATTGAGGGCGGCATCATCCCGCCGGGCTCCCTATTGCCGGCCGAGAGCGCGCTCACCGCCGAGTTCCGGGCAAGTCGCGGCACAATTCGCCAAGCGATTGCTGCCCTCCGCGAGGCCGGCTTGGCTGCTACCGAACATGGCCGAGGAACCTATGCCGTCGCAGCCTCGCTGGGCGACGGCAGTCACGTAGAAGTGAGGCGGCAACAAGTCCCTGCCGACGGTCGCCTCTCGTTGCTCTTTGGTCTTGAAGAGGGGGCCATGCTGGTTGAGCATGAAGAGGTGAAACGAAGGGGCGACTACGTCGAGTCGGTAGTGCGCACATACCGTCGTAGTACATAAAAGACCATGTCTCTTCGAGGTGAGCACTCGACGCCGGTCACCCCTAGCGGGCTGATGCTGAGCGAATTCGCCGCACTGCCGCTTGGTCGCTTCTTGGGACCTGGAAACCGTCACAGATTCTCGAAAAGTTCATCTGCGGCGTCCGCCAACAAGTTGAAGAACGGGCCTCGCTGGGGTTGCCTGCCCTCCTCCCTCAAGCGCGATCGGGACTAGGCCAAATACATGCCTATTCAGTTCCGTGGTGTGCAAATAGACTTCATCGGCTAGTGAGACACGCCCTTTATTGTTTTGCAGGTTCTCCTGGCGCAGCGCGGCGAATACTTTAGCGAGGAGTTGCGATGTCTCGCGCGAAATTCCACCGGTCTCATTCTTTCGGTACCCCAGTTGCGACAACCTTTGGGCTGCGACCTTGTACTTCCAGTCACTCAATAAGCCTAGTTCATGTAGACGGTATGCAAGGGCGAAGGCTGAAACCCTCCATCGCCTTTTGGCGACCAAAATCTGATCTGGCGTAGCGCCGAGGGGAAGTTGAGAAAGGATGCTCGAACGGGGCATGAGAAGGGCGGAAGCAAACCTGTTCGCCTCATCCTCAGCATCGGGGCCATAAGCGATCCTGTCACCACCGTGAAGCAACAGGTGTCCCAGCTCGTGCGCAGCATCAAAGCGGCCACGTTCGCCGGATTTCGTAGTGTTCAGGAAGACGAAAGGTGTACCTCTGCAGAAAAGAGAAAAAGCGTCTACGCTGATGCAGTCGGATGCAAGCGAGAAGACTCGCACGCCGTTCGCCTCAAGAAGGTGTACCATGTTAGCTATTGGCTGTTCGCCGAGGCCCCACAGCCCGCGGACTCTGTTGGCCGCGTGTTCGGGATCTACACCAGCAAGGCTTGGCACCCGCATCTCAGGAAGCCTAAAGTTAGCTTCGATCCAAGCGTTGATTATCATCGAGATCTGACCGGCCGCTAACGCTGCATCTCGGTCAAGCGCCGTCATTTTCGAAAGTGCGCGAAAACTGACAGCGGGAAGTGGAATCTCGTCAATAGCCGGCTGAGAGAAGAAGTCAACGGGGAAGTCTAAGGCTTCCGAAAGTGATCCAAGGGTATCGGGGCTAGGCTGCTTGTGGCCATTCTCAAACGCCGTAATGCTTCGCGCTGATACGCCTGATACGGCAGCAAGGTTTGCCAGTGTCATGCGACGCCTTCTTCGAGCAACCACAAGTCGCGACGGCGTCAACACTGGCAAACCCTCCTGCGTGGCTAGAATTCAGCTAGCGATTCTTTCGACGAACACATCGACGTCGTCGTCCGGCCCGTCGGGCATGTCGAGGTCAACCTCGATGCCGCCGCCGCCGGGCGGAGTGACCGGACCGAGGAGGATGTGCTCCTTCCAGCGGTTCACAGTCTTTCCAAGCATATCCGTTGGCAAGGAAAGCTCGGAAACGATCCCGAGAACAGTCCACTTATACAGCAATATCCACGTGGGGATCATCCCAGGCTCGAACGCATCACTGGCATCATCCCATAACGGGATGGGTTTTGCGTTGCGAGGGCCGCCGAGGACTGATCGGTTGAAGCGAACCAATTGAGCAATGGAGCTGCCTTTAGGGTTCTTTGTTTGCACCCCACGGCCTCGTGCCACGCCAACCTGCCCCGAACCACTAAGCGCCGTGATCGCAAAAGAGCCGTCGGGATGGATTGCGCGTAGCACCGCGTCGCGGTTAGTCCATGACCAGCCGCGGGGTAGGACCTCTTCGCGTAGATACCGATTAGCCCTACTCCAGAAGATGAACCCCTTGGCGCCCGCGGCGTCAAGGTCAGTGCAGAGAAGAGCATCTGCGCTCGCCCCGTACAACGCTCGGTCGATGTCTTGGCGCGTGAGCCCAAGGTCGGCAAGTCGGGCATCCGCCGCCTCGCCCTCGTGCCAGACCTCGTCGTCAACCAACTCGTGATCTTCCATGCGTCCCTCCCTCGGGTTCCAAAAATCCTACCGCCAAGGAGGTTGAATTTTTGGAACCCATGCGGCGGGCGTGTCGGATTGCAAGATCCTAGAACGCTCGTTCGACCAGGCGCAAGTCGGCCCGACTTGATCCTTGCGCGGGGTGTACATGGGGTTTGCCAAGGAGCCTGCCTGCTCAGCGCACGTTTGAGGCTGCCGAATCCCTCTCTTTGTGATCAAGGCACCGCGCTGCGCGCGGTGCGGGCGCGGTGGCCCCGTCCGGCGGCAAGCCGCCCCGGTCGTCTGCGACGCCGGGGCGGGAAGCCGCCGACAGCCGACGGGCTGCCGCGCCCCCACCGTCCCGAATCCGGATGACGACCACGACCAGGCCGTGACGATCGCCAGCGTGGTTGGCCGCCGTCGAGCTTCTGGCGATCGGCTGCCGCGCCGGCTTCGCCGGCTTGCCCTCGGCCCTCCCAGGTCACCCCGCGTCGCGCCGGAGTCGACCAGACCGGGTCCGCCTACGCTGTCGCGGTGGACGCGGGCAGGGTGTGGCGGCTGTACCACCGGGGCGAACTGGTCGGCGAGATCGACGAGCAGAGTCACGACTTCCCGTGGACGTACGGCCGGTTCCGCCCGCTGCCGGGGTTTGAGCCACTACGCCCGCTCTTCGTCGCCCGGAGCGCCGCCCTCGACGCGGACGACGACGAGACCATGATCCGGATCGGCGACGAGATCCGGGCCGCCGTCACGATGACCCACCCGGACGGTCGCCCGGTGGCGGAGTTCCTGCTGAGCATTGAGGATGACGAGGCCGGGTTCCGCTGGCATGACGAGCCGTTCGAGGACGGGTAGCCCGTGCCATTAGCGTGCCATTAGAGCAGGACAACCGGGGTCAACCCAGGCCACCAGGGACCGCCGTGACCAGGCGGCCGGCTCTACGACCTGCCGCCCATCGGCAATTCCCAAGCTGACAGTGCGGGTTCGATTCCCGTCACCCGCTCCACGCACGAAGGCCCTGGTCAGGACGCAAGTCCCGAGCCAGGGCCTTCGGCGTTGCAAGGTCAATGGTCATGCGGCGTGTCGTCAGCCCGCTCGGAGGTGGTCGCCATGCCCGCGAAGCTGACCCGCAACGAGGCCGTCGCCCTCGTTGAGCGGATCGTGCGGCTCGACTATGCCGACGACGCCGAGTTGAACGACTGGCTGGACAGGCTCGAACGAGATCTCGTCTATCCGGATGTCTCTGAGCTGATCTTCAGCATCATGCCGGAGATGACGGCTGCCGAGGTCGTTGACCGCGCCCTGGCCTACCGGCCGTTCGAGATGCGCGCGGCCCCGTGGACGGAGCCACCGGCAGGCTAGCTCGCTTCTCGTCCCGGTCCCGGTCCCGGTCCTTGGCAGCATGTCGGCGACATGGCGGTATCACGGTGGGTCGGATGCCGCCATGTCGCCGACCTGGAGTCGATCATGGTTGACGGACGAACGTGAACAGCGCTCCAGAGGTGTCCAGCGGTCGGGGCGTGCCCGTGAACCGGTGCACGCCGACCGAGAAGAGCACGCCGTCCGGCGCGTGAAAGGCCTGCTCGGCGAAACCGGCGTCCCGCAGCCAGCCGCGCAGCGCCGGCGTCAGGTCGGGGGCGCGCCGGGTCCGCGTCCAGATCACCGTGGCACCGGCCGCGCACAGCTGCGGCAGGGCGGCCACGGTTCGGCGTACGTCATGGTCGTCGACGTTGCCGAAGACGCCCGCCAGCAGCACGAGGTCGGCCGGCACCGCCTGCGCGTACGACGAGAGCCGGCCCGCGTCCGCCCGCCGGATGTCGACGATCGCGAGGCCGGCCCCGGCGGCGGCTGCCCGGGCGGCGGCGACGTTGCCCGGGTCGTACTCCAGCAGCGTGGCGCGGACGCGGGCCGCATCGGACCGGCCAGCCAGCGCACCGACCAGGTCGTGTCCCTGGCCCGCACAGGCGCTGACGACCGCCAGCGGCTCGCCGGGGCGCTCGTCCAGCCACGCGGTGATCGCCCCGCGCACCAGCCGCAGCCGGCGGGACAGCGGGGAGTCTTCGTCGGCGTAGGGCTGGTGCCACGCCTGCCAGTCGGTCCCGGTCGTCATGGCGTCGAGCCTGCCAGCCCCGGCCCTGTCGGCCCCGGCCCTGTCGGCCCACAGGCGCTCGCCGGACCCGGAGGCGTCAGAGCCGGCCGACGGCGACGAACACGCAGGTGGCGAGGATCGTCAGGTTGACCGGCACGGCGACGGGCTCGCGCAGCCGCAGGTGGATGCCCGCCGCGCCGACCATGACGACGCCGAGGCCGGCGGCGGCGAGCGGCGTGAGCCACGTCGCGATGCCGGTCAACCCGGGCAGGAGCAGCCCGACGGCCGCGAGGAGCTCCAGCGCGGCCACGGTCCGCAGCAGTGGCATGGGTACGATCCGCGCGCTCGTCTGCCCGCCCGCGAGTAGCCTCTCCCGGGACCAGGTGCCCTTGGTCAGCCCGGAGAAGGCGAAGATCAGTGCGAGGACCGCCTGCGCGGCCCAGAGTGCGACGTTCACGGCGACTCCCGATGGTCGTGGGTGATGAACGAACCGGACACTTCGCACGACGGGATGCGCCGACGGTTGGTGACCGAGCGTGCGGCGGGGCGCTGCCTCGGCGGGATGCCGCCGGCCGGTCAGGACGTACGCTGGCGCTCATGCGGATTGGCATCGTGATCCTTCCGGACCAGCGCTGGTCGCAGTCGCAGCGCCGCTGGCGGCAGGCGGAGGAGTGGGGCTTCGACCACGCCTGGACGTACGACCACCTGGGCTGGCGGGACCTGGTTGACGGGCCCTGGTTCGACTCGATGACCACGCTGACCGCCGCCGCCACGGTGACCTCCCGGATCCGGCTGGGCACCCTCGTCGCCTCGCCCAACTTCCGGCACCCGGCGGCCTTCGCCCGGCAGATCACCGCCCTCGACGACGTCTCCGGCGGCCGGTTCCTGCTCGGCGTCGGCGCGGGCGGCATCGGCTTCGACTCGGCCGTGCTGGGCGGGGAGACGCTGCCGCCCCGCCAGCGCGTCGACCGGCTCGCCGAGTTCGTCGAGCTGCTCGACCTGATTCTGCGCGAGGACGGCACCACCTGGCGCGGCGACTGGTTCGCCGCCGTGGACGCCCGCAACAACCCGGGCTGCGTGCAGACGCCCCGGGTGCCGTTCGTGATGGCCGCCAACGGCCCCCGCTCGATGCGGCTGGTGGCCCGGTTCGGGCAGGGCTGGGTCACCACCGGCACGGGCGGCGACGACGTGGAGCAGTGGTGGGGGACGGTCGCCGACCTCGCCACCCGGATGGACCGGGCGCTGGCCGAGGCCGGCCGCGACCCGGCCACTCTGGACCGCTACCTGTCGCTCGACTCCGCCCCGGCGTTCTCGCTGCGCAGCGCGGACTTCTTCGCCGAGCAGGTCGGGCGGGCCGCCGCCCTCGGCTTCACCGACGTGGTGACGCACTGGCCCCGGGCCAGCAGCTGGTACGCCGGGGACGAGGCCGTCCTGGTGGACGCGGCCACCCGCCTCCTGCCGGAGCTGCGCCGCCTGACGCCGGCTCCCCGCCCACCCGCCGCCGGGTGAGGGTGGTGGTGGGGGTGTGAGAAGGGGACCCTTCTCGACCGTATGCGTTAACAGGGGGCCCTTCCTTACCCCCGCGTCGAGACGAGCCGAAACCGCACGCAGACGATCCGGCTGTCGTCGGTGACGGGGGTGCCGACCCGCGCCCAGTAGGCGGCGTGCCCCGCCCGCCACTCCTCGATCGACCGGTCGCCCTCCCCTTCGGAGCGGGCGAAGTCCCACGGCACGTCGGCGAAGCGCACCACGTCGACGCCGGTCACCTCGACGACTCCGACGGGCGCGTCGTGGTCGTCCACGAGGGCGAGCCGCTCGCCGACGTGCTCCAGCTCCTCGCCCTCCTCGGCGTACTCGTCGGTCAGGCCGGCGGTCGCCGTCTTGGCCCCGGCCAGCACCAGGGAGTTGAGTCTCTCCCGCAGCTCGCCGGGGGTGCCGAGGGCGAGGCTGCGCAGTCCGTCGATCCGGGGCCACATCCCGCCGAGGCTACGCGGCCCGGCCGCGCTCCGCCGCCGGATTCGGGCGCGGCGCGCGGCGACCTGCCCCCGGCCCGACCTGGTCCTCGCTGCGCTTACCCGCGCCGCGCCACCCGCGCCCCGTGTCGGAGCGGCGCTGCTTCGCGCAGTGTGCCCGGGGCGTTACGGTGGCGGGCAGGTGGGCTGGCGGAGGGAGCGGGTGATGGCGGACCGGCGTGCGGTGCTGATTCCGGGGCGGGGCTACGACACCCGGGCGCCCCTGTTCGCGTACGTCGGCGAGGCCCTGCGCCGGATCGGCTTCGACACCCACGAGATCACCTGGCAGGTGCCGTCTGACCTGGGCGCGGACCGGGCCGGGCCCTGGGTGGCCGAGCAGGTCGCCCCGGCGTTGGCGGAGCCGGCGCACCTGCTGGTCGGCAAGTCGCTGGGCAGTTTCGCCGCCCCGTTCGCCGCCGACCGGGGGCTGCCGGCGGTGTGGCTCACCCCGTTGCTGCGCCGTGCCGACGTCACCGAGGCGCTGGCCCGCGCGACCGCCCCGTTCCTGCTGGTGGGCGGCACCGCCGACGCCCTGTGGGACGGCACCCAGGCCCGCCGGCTCAGCCCGCACGTGCTGGAGGTCGACGGTGCCGACCACTCGCTGCTGGTGCCCGGTCCGCTGGCCCGCTCGGCGGAGGTGCTGGGCATGGTCTGCACCGCCGTGGAGGAGTTCCTCGGCGGAGCGGGCTCGGGCGGCTGAGCCGCGCTGCTCGCGGCCGCGCCGCCCCGCTCAGACGGGCCGTCCTGCTCAGATCAGCTACGCCGCCCCGCTCAGATCAGCTGCGCCGCGTAGCCGGCCGCGGCGAGCACCTGCTCGTCCCCCGTCGCCGCGTGGGCGTCGAGCACCGCGTCGGCGAGCTTCACCACGTGCTCGTCGCCGTGCCGGGCCGCGCGGGCGAAGACCTCCGCCGGCGTGCCGGGGGCGACGGCCGGCGGCGCGACACCGGCCGGGGAGGCGTACACGGCGGTGACGGCCGCCGTCGCGGACCAGGCCGCGGCGAGGCTCGGGGCCCAGAGCCCGGGGTCCAGCTCCGGCAGCGTACGCAACACCGCCGTCGGCGCGGTCACCGCGTGCACCAGCATGACGGGTTCCGCGTGCCCGTACCGGAGGTAGTCGAGGCTCGCCCGGTGCACCAGTTCGGCGAGCCCCCGCTCCGCCTCGGCCGGGGTCCGCGCGGGCCGCAGCGCCGCGAGCGACGACTCCCATTCGGGTACGTCCGGCAGCCGGCCCAGCCGCTCGCGGATGCCGCCGGTGCGGTCGGCGATGCGGGGCAGCCCGGCCAGCGCGGCCGCCACCCCGGTCTCCCCGCCCTCCCCAGCCACCCCGCCGTCCCCGCCCTCCCCGGTGGGAGGTGCCGCCGGCAGCAGGGGTGCGCCCGGTACCGGCTGCCAGCGCGCGGCCCAGTAGGCGAGGGCCTGGCCGAGTTCGGTGCGCCGGTCCGGGCTGGTCTCGGCGGCCCGCAGCGCCCGCACGGCGTGCCCGACCCGGATGACGCCGTGGGTGGCCCCGGCGGCGATGCCCGGCAGCAGCCGGGGCCACCAGGTGCCGAGGATGTCCCGCCAGGGCCGTTCGCGCAGCTCCCGGTCGAAGTGGGCGAGCCAGTCGCCGGCGCGTTTCGGGTCCCCGAGGGCGGCCCGCCAGTCGTCGATCGGCCGGAGGCCGCGCGGCAGCTCGTCGAGCCGCCGCAGGTAGTCGTCCAGCCAGCGGTGCACCTCGGCGTCGTGCCCGTGCTGGACCAACGCCTCGACCGCCATCGGGCCGTGGTTGGAGAGCCAGCCCTCGAACTCCGGGCCGGTGCGGTGCAACCGCTGGTACGCCTCATCCAGGATTCCGTCGTCCATGCCCCCGATCGTGCGACTTGAAGCTTGCTTGAGGTCAACCCTCGGATGGCGTCAGCCGGTCGCCCTCGACCAGGCCGCGTATCCGCAGCTCGGCGGCGAGCGCGGGCGGGCAGTCGAGCACCACGGCGGAGGTGCCGAGGACCTCGGCGCCCCGGGTGGCGCAGATCGCGTACAGGGCGTGCAGCTGGGCGCCGGTGGCCACCCAGTCGTCGACCACCAGCACCCGGTCGCCGGGGCCGAGGTGCCGGTCCCGGACGCCCAGGTCGACCCGGCGGCCCCGGAAGTCCGGGGGGCTCTGCGCCCAGGTCGTCGCACCGGCGGGCAGCCGCCCGTCCCCCGCCTTGTGCGCCGGCGCGAAGCCGACCCCGAGGGCGGTCGCGGCGAGCGGGCCGAGCAGCAACCCGGTCACGGCGGGGGCGAGCACCACGGTCGGTCGGGCGTCCCGGAACGGCGCGGCCAGGGCCGGCCCGAGCCCCGCCAGCACCGCCGGGTCCCGCCACCACCCGGAGACGTCGCTGACCAGGTGGGTGCTCTGCGGGCCGGGGTCGATCCACCGGAACAGCTCGACGAGACGTTCGCTCAGCTCAGCGGGCATGCCGCCCATCCTGCGCCAGATCGACGCCCCGGTGGGGTCCGGCCCGCCCGGGGCCGAGCGGGCCACGCCGCCTCGGATGATCGGCCACACGTATGCGAGCAAATACGAACATAGCGCCATGATCACGTTGACTTCGGAAGTGCTTCTCTCGTTACGGTCCGGGCCGGTTTGTTCTCCAGGACTTCGTCCTGAACAACGACTTCGTTATCCACGACGAAAGGACCGGGCCCGTGGTTGGTAGGCACTCCCGTACCCGATTGTTCTCCTCGCCGGCCGGGATCGCGGCCACCGCGGCGGTCGGCGTCGCGCTCGCCGTCGGCGGCACCGTCGGCGCGGTGAGCCTGACCTCCGGCGAGGCGGCCCCGCAGCCGACCGTCGCCGACGTCCCGGTGAGCCCCCCCACCACCGCGGCCGCGCCCTCGCCCAGCGCGAGCGTCCCGCCCAGCGCCAGCCCGTCGCCGACCGTCACGGCCAGCCCGAAGGCCACCCGGAGCCAGGCCGCCTCGCGGAGCAGGCCGCGCACCGCCGCGCCGAAGCCGGCCGCCACGAAGGCGGCCGCCACCAAGAAGCCCACCCCGACCAGCAACGTCGTCGACAGCGGCTCGTGCGGGGCGTCCTTCTACGACGAGGGGCAGCTCACCGCCAACGGGGAGAACTTCGACCCGAGCGCCATGACCGCCGCCCACAAGACCCTGCCGTTCGACACCATGGTCCGGGTGACGAACCCGGCCAACGGGAAGTCGGTCACCGTCCGGATCAACGACCGGGGCCCCTTCATCGACGGCCGCTGCCTCGACCTGTCGCGGGCCGCGTTCGCGGCCATCGCCTCCGTCGACGTCGGCGCACTGACCGTGAAGTACGAGGTCCTGGGCTGACCCGATGACCTCGGGCGGGGCGGTGCGACCGGGGCCGGACCGGCCGCCGCCGGAGACCCGGCCGGGCAGAACATCCTCGGCCGACGGGCCAGGCTCATTCACCGGTTCACGTCCATCAGGCATGCTGTCCCTCGTACGCATGCATGCCTTCCAGTCGGGCCGTGGCCCGCTGAGCCCCGGATCCCGCGCCGGCCTCGGCGCGGCCCTCGTCCTGCTCGCGATCATCTCCGGCGTGGAGCTGGCGGACGGCCGCTGGGCGCACTACGTGGCGCTGATGGTCGCCGCCCCGTTCCTCGCCGCGGCACTGGCCTCCTGGCGGGTGGTGCTCGGGGTGGGGGCCGCCGCGACCGCGATCGGTTCCGCCTTCGCCCTCGCCGAGCCGCGGACGTCGCTGGTCACCGCCGTCAACGTGGCCGGCATCGCGCTCGCCACCGGCATCGCGGCGGCGGTGGCCGCCGTGCGGCAGCGGCAGGCGGAGCAGATCGCCGAGCTGTCCAAGCTGGCGGCGGTGGCCCAGCAGGCGGTGCTGCGTCCGCTGGGCCCGCAGGTGGGGACCCTGGCCGTGGCGGGGCGCTACATCTCCTCGACCGCCACCGCCGAGATCGGCGGCGACCTGTACGAGGCGATCGACACCCCGTACGGCGTCCGCATGATCATCGGTGACGTGCGCGGCAAGGGGCTGGACGCCGTGCGGCTGGCCAGCATCGTGCTGGGCTCGTACCGGCACGTCGCGTACGAGCGGGCCGACCTGCGGGCGGTGGTCGCCGACCTGGACCGGGCGGTGGCCCGCAACGTCGGCGACGAGGACTTCGTCACCGCGGCCCTGGTCGAGGAGCGGGGCGGCACCCTCACCATCGTCAACTGCGGCCACCCGTCGCCGCTGCTGCTGCGCCGGGGCGCGGTGATCCCCCTCGAACCGCCCGCGCCCGCGCCGCCGCTGGGCTTCATGCCGGTCGTCCGGCCCCGGGTCGAGCGCCTGGAGCCGGGGGACCGGCTGCTGCTGTTCACCGACGGCCTGGGCGAGGCGCGCCGGGACGGCGAGTTCTTCCCGACGGCCGACCGCGCCTGGCGGCTGCTCGGTCACGGCACGGTCGGCGACGGGCTGGCCTCGCTGGAGACCGCCCTGGTCGAGTGGGTGCACGGCCGGCTCGACGACGACATCGCCCTGGTCCTGATGGAGTACGCCGGCCACAGCAGCGCGGTGACCGCCCCCGTGCCGAGCTGGGAGGTCGGCGCGGCCGAGGGCTGAGCCAGCTTCTTCGCCGTCCGGTCCGGCTCCGCCTCGCTGCTCCCGGCCCGCCCGGTCCCCGCCCCTCGACGGCCGAAGCGCGGGTGTGTAATCGCCGTCACTTCCACGTTGAGCTTGTCGCTGCCTACCCGCGAGTAATACAGTCGGGGTTACTGATCGGTAACACCTGTCCGGGAAGCGGGGCCAGCGAGCATGACCCACTACAAGAGCAACCTCCGGGACCTTGAGTTCAACCTGTTCGAGGTCTTCGGGGCGGACCGGGCGTTCGGCCAGGAGCCGTACTCGGATCTCGACGTCGACACCGCGCGCAGCTTCCTCGCCGAAGTGGACCGCCTCGCCCGCGAGGACCTCGCGGCAAGCTACTCGGACAGCGACCGCAACCCCCCGGTCTTCGACCCGGCCACGCACACCGCGCCGCTGCCGGAGCCGTTCAAGAAGTCTTACCGGGCGTTCATGGAGTCCGAGTTCTGGCGGCTCGACCTCCCGCCGGCGCTCGACGGCACCAACGCCCCGCGTGCCCTCTGGTGGTCCCTCGCCGAGCTGGTGCTCGGCGCGAACGCCCCCGTCTGGATGTACGCCTCCGGCCCGTCCTTCGCGCACGTGCTGCACGTCGAGGGCACCGAGCAGCAGAAGAAGTGGGCCAAGCTCTTCATCGACAAGCAGTGGGGCTCCACGATGGTGCTCACCGAGCCCGACGCGGGCTCGGACGTGGGCGCCGGCCGCACCCGGGCGATCCCGCAGCCGGACGGCTCGTGGCACATCGAGGGCGTGAAGCGCTTCATCACCTCCGGCGAGCACGACCTGAGCGACAACATCGTGCACTACGTGCTGGCCCGCCCGGTCGGCGTCGAGGGCGTCGGCGGCCCCGGCACCAAGGGCCTGTCGCTCTTCGTCGTGCCGAAGTTCCACTTCGACCCGGAGACCGGCGAGCTGGGCGAGCGCAACGGCGTCTACGCCACCAACGTCGAGCACAAGATGGGGATCAAGGTCTCCAACACCTGCGAGATGACCTTCGGCGAGCACGGCGTGCCGGCGAAGGGCTGGCTGCTCGGCGAGAAGCACGACGGCATCCGGCAGATGTTCATGATCATCGAGTACGCCCGGATGATGGTCGGCACCAAGGCCATCGCCACGCTCTCCACCGGCTACCTCAACGCCCTCGAGTACGCCAAGAACCGCGTGCAGGGCGCCGACCTGATCCAGCAGGCCGACAAGACCGCGCCCCGGGTCACCATCACCCACCACCCGGACGTGCGCCGCTCGCTGATGCTCCAGAAGTCGTACGCCGAGGGCCTGCGCGCCCTGGTCTGCTACACGGCCTCCTGGCAGGACCAGGTCGCCATCGCCGAGGCGGCCGGCGACGAGCAGGCGACGAAGATCGCCAAGCGGGTCAACGACCTGCTGCTGCCGCTGGTCAAGGGCGTCGGCTCCGAGCGGGCGTACGAGATGCTGGGTCACGAGGCGCTGCAGACCTTCGGCGGCTCCGGCTTTCTCCAGGACTACCCGCTGGAGCAGTACGTCCGGGACGCCAAGATCGACACGCTGTACGAGGGCACCACCGCGATCCAGAGCCTCGACCTGATCTTCCGCAAGATCGTTCGGGACAACGGCAAGGCCCTCATGACGGTCGCCGGCGAGATCCAGGAGTTCATCACCTCCGAGGGCGGCAACGGCCAGCTCAAGCAGGAGCGGCAGGCGCTCGGCAAGGCGCTCGCCGAGGTGCAGACCATCCTCGGCGTGCTGACCGGCTGGCTCGGCGAGGCGCAGGGCGGCGACGCCCGGGCGCTCTACAAGGTGGGCCTCAGCAGCCGCCGGTTCCTGCTGGCTATCGGCGACCTCGTCGTCGGCTGGCTGCTCCAGCGGCAGGCCGACGTCGCCCTGCGCGCCCTGGCCGGTGAGGTCTCCACCGCCGACAAGGCGTTCTACACCGGCAAGGTGGCCGCCGCGAAGTTCTTCGCCCGCGAGGTGCTGCCCCGGCTCGGCGCCGACCGGCGGATCATCGAGAGCACCGACCTGGAGCTGATGGACCTCCCGGAGGAGGCGTTCTGAGCCGCTGACGCACCACAGCGGCCCCCGGACGGCCGGCGAGTCCCCCAACTCGCCGGCCGTCGCCGTTTCGCCCCGTCCCGCCGGCCGTCGCCGTCCCGCCCCGTCTCGTCGGCCGGCGCTGTCCCGCCCCGCTTCGGCGACCCGTGCCGAACAGTCCGGCGTGTCCCCTATCGCCGGTCGCATCCCGGGTACTTGCCCGGCCGGGCGGGTAACCGAGGCCCGGACGTCGTCAGTGAACGCCCAGAGCCACCGCACGTGGGGGTGCAGCGCACATGGGCATTGGTAGTGGAATCTTCCTCATCGCCATCGGCGCGATCCTGACCTTCGCCATCCGGGCCAACGTCTGGTGGGTGGACCTGCGCGCGGTCGGCTGGGTGTTCATCCTGGCCGGGTTGGCCGTGCTGCTCACCACGCTCTGGTTCTGGCAGGACCGGCGCAAGCGGGCGCGCACCCTGATCGTGGAGGAGAACAGGCTGTCGCATCCGACCGCCATGATGCCGCCTCCGCCCGATCCACCGCCGCCCACGGCACCGCCCTCCTGAGGCCCACCGGCACACCGGCCGCACACCGGCCCGCCCGGGCCCACCCGCCCGGGCCCACCCGCCCGGGCCCGCGCCGCCCGGGCCCACCCGCCCGGGCCCGCGCCGCCCGGGCCGGCCCGCCGGCCGCCCGCCCGGCGCGGTCGCACCTCGGCCGTTCGCAGGTGTTAACAGGGGTCCCCTGTACAACGGAATGCGTTAACAGGGGGCCCTTCCTTGCGCCTCAGGCGCGGGCGGTGTGGCGGGCGACGATGTCGGCGCGGTGCAGCTCGGCCCAGGGGAGCCGGGTGCGGTGCACCACCAGGTCGGTGGTGCGCAGGCCCTCCTGGTCGGCGCGTTCCGGGTCGAGCAGCGCCGAGAGCAGCGAGATGCCCGGGTTGTGGGCGACCAGCAGCACCGTCGTCGCCTCCGCCGGGGTCGACCGCACCAGCGCCAGCAGGTCCGCCGGGCGTGCCTCGTACGCGCCCGGCTCGTAGCGCACCTGCGGGGCGGGACCGGCCGGCCCCGCCTCGTCCGCCGCGCCGGTCATGCCCAGCTGCACCCCGTGCCAGGTCTGGCGGGTGCGCCGGGCGGCCGAGCAGAGCACCACGTCAGGGAGCAGGCCGTGCCGGGCCAGCCAGGCACCGGCGGCGGCCGAGTCGGCGTGCCCCCGCGCGGTGAGCGGCCGCTGGACGTCCGGGCCGCTACCCGGTGCCTCCGCCTTGGCGTGCCGCAGCAGCACCAACGTCCGTTCCGTCCCTCCGACGTCCGTCATGGGCCCAGCTTGCCCGATTGACGATCGGAGCGCCTGGGTATGTCGATGGATGCCGCAACCTCATCCATGGCCGCGGCGGGTAGCAGCGCCAGCTGACAGCCAAGGAGCGACGAAAATGGGCATTGGTGCCAGCATCTTCCTCATCGCGCTGGGTGCGATCTTCGCGTTCGCCGTGCAGGCCGACCTGGGGTGGCTGAATCTCGGCGTCGTCGGCTGGGTGCTGATGCTCGCCGGCGTCGTCAGCCTGCTCACCACGCTCTACTTCTGGAACCGGGGCCGCCGCACGGTGGTCGCCGCGCCGGTGCACCAGAACCGCGTGGTCGCCGACCGGGTCGTGCCGGTGCAGGGCGAGCCCGTGGTCCAGGAGTACCGCGAGGTGCGCCGCCCGGGTCGTACGGTCTGACCGGTCCGGCCCGATGGCCGACGACTGCCCAGGACTCCGGGGGCCCCGCAACGGCGCGGGGCCCCCGGCGCGTGCCCGGGGCGGGGGATCAGGGTGGGGGAACCGGGGTGCGGACTCAGGCGAACAGGGCGAAGTAGATCGCGATGTGGTGGCAGATCGCCGCCACCAGCGTGCAGGCGTGGAAGAACTCGTGGTGGCCGAAGACGGTGGGCCACGGATTGGGCCTGCGCAGCGCGTAGAAGACGGCGCCGACGCTGTAGATCGCGCCGCCGACGGCGAGCAGCACCAGCGCGGTCACGCCGCCGGAGTGCAGGATCTGCGGCAGCATCGCTACCGACACCCAGCCGAGGGCCAGGTAGAGCGGTGCGGAGACCCAGCGCGGCGCGTGCGGCCAGACCAGTTTCAGCGCCACGCCGCCCAGCGCGCCGCCCCAGACCAGGGCGAGCATGGTGGTCGCCTGCCGGGCGTCCAGCAGCAGGACGCAGAACGGTGTGTACGTGCCGGCGATGAACACGAAGATCATCGAGTGGTCCATCCGGCGCATGATCTGGTAGCCGCGCTCGGACCACACCCGACGGTGGTAGAGCGCGCTGGTGCCGAAGAGGCCGCAGACGGTCAGGCTGTAGACGAGGCAGCTGACCAGCGGGGACCAGCCGGGGCGGCTGGCGGCGATGGCGCAGAGCACGATGCCGCAGACGAGCGCGACGAAGAACGCGTAGGTGTGCAGCCAGCCGCGCATCCGCGGCTTCCCGATGTCGACCGGCTTGAGTCGAAGCGGTGCGGAGGTCGTCACGCACCTAGGTTACGGCACCGTAGGTTACCGTCAAGTAGTGCCTATCGTCACGGGACCACAGGGTCCGGCGGCCCTGTCGGGCCCGCCGATCGGGGATCATGGCGGGATGCGGATCCGGCCCGTCGGCGCCCACGCCCTGCTGCTCGACTGCGACGACCCCGACCAGGTGGAGGCGTGGCGGGCCGAGTTGACGCGCCGCCGCGCCGCCGGCGAGCTGACCGCCGTCGAGATCGTCCCGGCGGCCCGTACGGTGCTGCTCGACGGGGTGCCCGACCCCGACCGGGCCGCCGCGCTCGTCGCCCACTGGACCCCACGACCCGCCGACGGCACGACGCCCGCCACCGCCACCAGCCCCGCCGACGGCACGACGCCCGCCGAGGTCGAGGTGCCCGTCACGTACGACGGGGTCGACCTGCCCGTCGTCGCCGGCCACTGGGGCGTGGACGTGCCCGAGGTGGTCGCCCGCCTCACCGGCACCCCGTTCCGCGTCGCCTTCTGCGGGTTCGCGCCCGGGTTCGCGTACCTGACCGGGCTGCCGCCGCAGTGGGCGGTGCCCCGGCTCGCCACCCCCCGCCCCCGGGTCCCCGCCGGCTCGGTCGCGCTCGCCGGCCCGTACGCCGGAATCTATCCCGGCGCGTCGCCCGGCGGCTGGCTGCTCGTCGGACGGACCGCGCTGACGCTGTTCGACGTGGCCGCCGACCCGCCGGCCCGGCTCGCCCCCGGCACCCCGGTACGCCTGGCGGCGACCACGTGACCCGCCCACCCGCCGGCGGCCCGGCGCGCCGGCTGGAGGTGCTCCGGGCAGGGGCGCTCACCACCGTGCAGGACCAGGGCCGGCCCGGCTGGGCACACCTCGGCGTGCCCCGGTCGGGGGCGCTCGACCCGGCGGCCCTGCGGCTGGCCAACCGCCTCGTCGGCAACCCGGAGGACGCCGCCGGCCTGGAGATCACCCTCACCGGCTGCGCGCTGCGCCTCACCCGGGCCGGCACGGTCGCGCTCACCGGCGCGGACGCCGACGTGTGGATCGGCGACGGGCGGCTGGGCGACGGGCGGCTGGGCGACGTGCCGACCGGCGACCCGAACACCGGCGACGCACGGCGGACCGGCCCGCGCCCCGACGTGCACCTCGGCGACCGGCCCGGAGACGTCGGCCGGCCCCTGGCCGTGCCCGCCGGGGCGGTCGTGCGGATCGGCCCGGCCCGCTCCGGGCTGCGCACCTGGCTCGCCGTCGCCGGCGGGATCGCCGTGCCGCCGGTGCTCGGCAGCCGGTCCACCGACACCCTCTCCGGCCTCGGCCCGCCCCCGCTGCGCGACGGCGACACCCTGCCCCTCGGCGACCCGGGCGACGACCCCGCCCCCGTCGACGTCACCGTCGGGCCGCCCACCCCGGCCGCGCTGCGGCTCCGGCTGCGCCTCGGGCCCCGCGACGACTGGTTCACCCCCGCCGCGCTCGACCGGCTGCTCGGCACGGCGTACACGGTGAGCCCGGTCAGCAACCGGGTCGGCGCGCGGCTGACCGGCGCGCCGCTGCCCCGCGCGGTCGCCGGGGAACTGCCCAGCGAGGGCCTCGTGCTCGGCGCGGTGCAGGTGCCCGCCGACGGCCAGCCGCTGATCTTCCTCGCCGACCATCCCACCACCGGCGGCTACCCCGTCGTCGGGGTGGTGGACGACGTGACGCCGCTCGCGCAGGCCCGCCCGGGGACTACGGTGACGTTCCATGGACCTCAACGCTGACCTCGGCGAGGGATTCGGCATCTGGCGGCTCGGCGACGACGAGGCGCTGCTCGACCTGATCACCTCGGCCAACGTCGCCTGCGGCTTCCACGGCGGCGACCCGTCCACCATGCGCCGGGTCTGCGCCGCCGCCGCCCAACGCGGGGTCGCCGTCGGGGCCCAGGTCGGCTACCGCGACCTCGCCGGCTTCGGCCGCCGGCACATCGCGTACGCGTTCGCGGACCTGCGCGACGAGACCACCTACCAGCTCGGCGCGCTCGACGCGTTCTGCCGGGCGTACCGCACCCGGGTCCGCTACCTCAAGCCGCACGGAGCGCTCTACCACGCCGCCTCGGTCGACGAGTCGCAGGCCGCCGCCCTGATCGCCGCCATCGACGAGTACGACCGCGACCTGCCGGTGCTCTGCGCCCCCGGCTCGGTGCTCGCCCAGCTCGCCACCGGCGCCGGCCTGCGGGTGGTCGCCGAGGGATTCGCCGACCGGGGCTACCTGCCCAACGGCACGCTGGTGCCCCGCACCGCCCTCGGCGCGCTGGTCACCGACCCCGAGCAGGTGGCCGCCCGCGCCGTCCGGATGGCCACCGAGCAGACCGTGGTGGCCGTCGACGGCACCGTCGTGCCCTGCCCCGTCGAGTCCATCTGCCTGCACGGCGACACACCGGGCGCGGTGGCGTCCGCCGAGCTGGTGCGGGCCGCGCTCCTCGAAGCGGGGGTGACGCTCACCCCGTTCGCGTGAAAGGAGGGGGCACCTTGTTAACGCATTCTGTATAGGAAGGGCCCCTTCCTAACGCACCCAGCGCCGGCGCGCGGGCGGCCGCGCGGGGGGCAATCGGCGGGGCGCGGGCGGCCGCGCGGGGCGCTGGCGGCCGGCGGGGTGCAGGCTGTCAGGCGTCCAGGCCGCGCAGGACCAGCGGGAGCCGCGCCGGGCCGCCCTCGACCACCCGCACCGGCACCCCCCAGTCCTGCCGGGTCAGGTGACAGGCCGCGTGCTCCACGTCGGCGTCGCACGTCGCCGCCTGCGCGGTCACCTGGAGCACCCCGCCGGCCACCGACCCGTCGACCACCAACCGGCGGGACAGCTCCGTGCCGGTGCCCGCCCCCTCCGCCAGCAGCTCCGGCGGCGACGCCGAGACGACCAGCCGCGTCGACGGCCCGTACGTCTCGTCCAGCTTCTGCCCCGGCGCCGGGGCGAAGACGACGTCCAGCGTCACCTCGCCCGCCGCCACCTCCATCGGCTTCCGCTCGGTGCGGTGCCGCGGGCCGTCGACCGTGCTCGCCCCCACGGCGGACAACGCGCCCGGGGCCAGCCGGGTCAGCCGGTGCGCGGCCGACTCGACCACCAGCACCCCGCCGTCGGCGGTCAGCACCACGTCGCTCGGCTCGGCGAGCCCGTCGGCGACCGTCGACACCTGACCGGTGGCCGGGTCGAAGCGGCGGACCGCCCCGTTGTACGTGTCGGCGACCAGCACCGAGCCGTCCGGCAGCGCGCACACCCCCAGCGGGTGCTGGAGCAGCGCCCGGTCGGCCGGGCCGTCGACGTGGCCGAAGTCGAACAGGCCCTGCCCGACGGCGGTGCCCAGGACGCCGTTCTCGACGTACCGGATGGCGCTGGTCTCGCTGTCGGCGACCCAGAGCCGGGTGCCGTCGGCCGAGACCGAGAGGCCGGACGGCTGGGCCAGCCACGCCTCGGCCAGCGGCCCGTCGCGCAGCGCCTCGACGGTGGTGCCGGCGTACATGCCCGCCGTGCGGCGGATCGGGTCGAACCACCAGAGCTGGTGGATGCCCGCCATCGCGACGATCACCCGGTCGTCGTACCAGGCCACGTCCCACGGGGAGGAGAGGTCGACCGAGAGCGAGTCGTGGGCGTGGTCGTCCACCGTCGAGCGCCACTGCCGGCCCGTGCCGGCCACGGTCACCACCTCGCCGGTGGCCAGCCGCACCCCGCGCAGCAGGTGGTTGACGGTGTCGGCGACGACCACGTCGTAACCGGCCACCTCGGCCACGTGCTCCGGCAGCCGGCACAGCCCCTGCGGCTCCGAGAACGCGGCGGCGCCGGGCGGCCCGTCCGCGCGCCCCCGGACGCCCGCGCCGATCCGGCGCACCAGCGTCTCGCCGTCGGGGGCCAGCTCCACCAGGGAGTGCCGGGCCGAGTCCGACACGAGCAGGTGCCCGCCGTCGAGCGCGAGGGCCTTGCCGGGGAAGCGCAGGGCCGTCTCCGGCTCGGCGGGCGGCACGTACGGACCGTCGCCCCGGTGCAGGGTGCCCTTCGCCTCGTGGGTGGCGACCAACTCGTCGACCAGCCGGGCCAGCCCCTCGGCGTGACCCTCACCGGCCATGGTGGCCACCACGTACCCCTCGGGGTCGATCACGGCGAGGGTCGGCCAGGCGCGGGCCGCGTACTGCTGCCACATGTCCAGCTCGGGGTCGTCGAGGACGGGGTGGTGCACGCCGTACCGCTCGACGGCGGCGGCGACGGCGGCCGGGTCCTTCTCGTGCTCGAACTTCGGCGAGTGGATGCCGATGACGACCAGCACGTCAGCGTACTTCTCCTCCAGGGGGCGCAACTCGTCGAGCACGTGCAGGCAGTTGATGCAGCAGAAGGTCCAGAAGTCGGCAATTGTGATCTTGCCGCGCAGGTCGGCCAGCTTCAGGTCCCGCCCGCCGGTGTTCAGCCAGCCCCGTCCGCGCAGCTCGGGAGCCCGTACTCGTGCGCTCATGCCCCCAGTCTGCCCGACCGGGAGGCCCCGACCGGCCGGCACCCCGCGCGGCTTGGTCACACCCCGGGCGTACGACGAGGGCGGGGCCACGGTGGTCCGTGGCCCCGCCCCCGGGTTCGCTACTTGGTGGCCGACTTGAGGCAGAGCACCTTCTTCGGCACGTCACCACGGAGGACGACGTGCGGCTGGCCCGGGTCGGCGCACTTCTCCTTGGTCTCGACCTTGGACACGATCGTGAACGATCCCGCCTCGCCGCAGGTGGCCGAAGTCGCGGATTCGCCTGACTGCTTCACGCAGGAGCCGACGGCCGGGTCGAACGGCTTCGCGTTGTCGCCGCCCACCTTGCCGAGCAGCATGAGCAGCCCCAGCGGCACCGCGAGGATCAGCACGGCGGCCACCAGCACGGCGGCCAGCACCCGGCCGTTGCGGACCTTCGGTGGCGGAGCCTCGGCCTTCTGCGCGTCCGCCTCCGGCTTGAACGCGTCGAACCGGCCCTGCTCCTCCGGCTCCGCGCCCCAGGCAGGGCCGGACTGCGGCCCCTGCGGCGGGAAGCCGACCTGGGTCGGCTCGCCGTACGGCGCGGGAGGGTGGCCCGGCACCGCGCCCTGCACGGCGGTGGCCCCGCCCATCGGGCCGCCGAACTGGTCACCCGGGCGGTCGCCCTCGTGCGGGCGGACGCCGTTGACGGGCCGGTTGCTGGCCGGCGGGTCCACGAAGGACGGCACCCCGGGCGGGAAGGCCGGCGGAGCGGGCGCGCCGGCCGCCCCGATCGCCGGGCTGTCGCCGAAGCCGTGCTGCTGGCCGGCCTGCCGGTCCGGGGCGTCGAAGCGCTGCGGTCCGCCCTGCGGCCCGCGGTCGTCGAAGCGCTGCTGCGGCCCGACGTCGTCGAACCCGCGGTGCTGGTCGCGCCCCTCGAACCCGCGCTGCTGGTCGTGCCCGTCGAACCCGCGCTGCTGGTCGTGCCCGTCGAATCCGCGGTGCTGGTCGGGTCCGTCGAACCCGCGCTGCTGGTCGGGTTCGGCGGGGCGGCCCTGGGGGCCCGGCTCGTCGAAGCGGCCCGGCTCGTCGAACCGCCCCTGCGGGCCCGGCTCGTCGAACCGGGACGGTGGCGGGTTGTGCTCGGGGCGGAACGGGCTCTCGTCCGCCGCCTCCGGCTCGTCGGCCGGCTCCGGGCGGGCCGGCCGGCCGTACACCCGGGGCTGCGGCGCGGGCGCGCCGCCGGGGTGCAGCGCCTGGTCGGTGGGGGGCACCACGCGGCTGGCCATGGGCACGGACGCGCTCGCCGAGACGCTGCCCACCGCGCCGTCCGCGGCCTCTCCGGCCTCCGCCGGGGGTACGGCGGCCCGGGCGGCCGCCCCGGACTCCGGCGAGACCCGGGGGGCGGGCACGAACGGGGTGCCCTGTGGGTGCGGCTCCTCGGCGCGGCCCCAGCCGGCGCCCGACTCGGGCGCGTACGGCGACGGGGCGCCCTCACGACCTGACGGTTCGCCGGCCGGCGAGGGCTCGACCGCCGGGGGGAACTGGGCCGGCGGGGCGTAGTCGGCCGGCGGGAGGGCGGCCAGGCTGGCACCGGGCACGCGCTGCTCCTGCGGCGGCAGCGGCACGGCGTTGGCCGGCGAGATCCCCGGCCCGGGGGCGGGCTGGTAAAGCGGACGGTCCTCGGGCCGCTCGGGCTCCCAGGCGTTGCCAGCCTGCTGCGGCGCGGCGGTCTCCGGCTCGGTACGCCCCCACGCCTCGCCCGGTGCCCACGGCTCGACGTCCGGCATGACCGGGCGGTCCGAGCGGTCGCCGCCGGGCCGCTGCTGCGGGCTCTCGCCGGGCGTCCCCCAGGCGGGCGGCCCGTCCGTGCCGACGGTGGCGGTGGCCCGCGCCGGTGGTACGGAGGTCGGCTCGGCCGCCGCCCAGTCGGGGACCTCCGGCCGGTCGTCCTGCCGCTGCGGCACCGCTGCCGCGCCCCACGTGCCGGGCTGCCCCGACTCGTCGGCGGCGGGCCAGGCGTTCGGCTGCGGCTGGTCGTCGGAGCGGACCGCCGTGGCGGCCCACCCGCCGGAGCGGGCGGGGTCGTCGTGGGCGGAGGCGGGGGAGCCGGTCGCCCAGCCGCCGGAGCGGGAGGCGTCGTCCTGTGTGGTGGCCCAGTCCTGGGGCGGGGTCGCCTGGCCGGGCACGCGGGCGGCACCCCGGGCGGCGGCTTCGGCCTGGCCCCACGCGGCCGGCGGCTGCTCGGCCGGGCCGCCGAATCCGGGCTGCCCGGGCGCACCGTCGAACGTGGGTTGTGCGGCGGGTCCGCCGAATTCGGACGGGGCGGCCGAGGCGGCCTGACCTGCCTGGCCAGGGGTGTCGGGTTGCTCGGTCCGCGGCCAGCCACCGGAGCCGGCGGGGCCGTCGCCCTGCTGGCCGGAGTTCCAGCCGCCGGAGCGGGAGGCGTCGTCCTGTGTGGTGGCCCAGTCCTGGGGCGGGGTCGCCTGGCCGGGCACGCGGGCGGCACCCCGGGCGCCGGACTCGGCCTGGCCCCACGGCGCCGGCGGCTGCTGGTCGGCCGCGCCGGCCCAGGCCGGGGCCGGCTGCTCGGGCTGCGTCGCCCAGGCCGGCTGGGCCGGCTCTCCGTTCGGTGCGTTCGCGGCGGCCGGGGCGGCGGCCCAGCCGGGGCCGGCCTGCTCGTTCTGCTGCCAGCCCGGTGCCGGCTCGTTCTGTTGCCAGCCCGGCCCGGCCTGCTCGTTCTGCTCCCAGGCGGGCTGCGCCGCGCCAGCCGGCGGGCCCCAGGCGGCTGGGCGGTTCGGCTCCGGCTGCTGCGCCGGCACCTGGGCGGCACCCCAGGCGGCGGTCGGCGGCTGGTCACTCTGCGGAGGCTGGCCCCAGGCGGCGGTCGGCGGCTGGTCACCCGGTGCCGCGCCCCAGTTGGGGGTCGCCGGCTGGTCGCCCTGCGGCCCGGTGCCCCAGGCGGCGGTCGGCGGCTGGTCGCCGTGGGGCGGCGCTCCCCAGGCGGCGGTCGGGGGCTGGTCGTTCTGCGGGGGCTGGCCCCAGGCGGGGGCCGGCGGCTGGTCGTTCTGGGTCGCCCAGGCGGGAGCGGGCGGGTTCGGCCGGGCCGCGGGGGGCGGGGGTGCCCAGCCCAGGTCCGGGTTGGCGACGCCGTACGGCGCCGGTGCGCCGGCGCCCGGCGACACCTCGTCCGGCTCCTGGCCGGGGTGGTGCGGGCCCTCGGACGTCATCGGTGCGCCTCCTCCATCACATGTCGGCCGCCGATGCCGACGGTGCGTCGGCGTGGGTACCGGTGTGGCCGGCGGTGCCGACCGTGGGGACTCCCCGCACCGTATCCGGTGGCCGCCCGCGGCATCCGGGGAGCACCGGCCGTCACTCCGCGTCGCCGGACGGTGTCGAGCAGCTTCTATCGGCACGACGGGGTCCGGGCGGGCGGTTGACGACCGAGCCCCACCGTACCGGGCGGTGCGGCGAGGCGGAATCCCGGTGTCAATAGGCCCGAAACGCCGACGACCCGCCCGGGGCGAACCGGGCGGGTCGTCGAACTGGAGGAGGGTGAGAAAAGTGTGGGGCGTCAGCTCATGTGACGCTGGGCGATGGCGAGAAGCTCCTCGCGGACCGCGGGCGAGTTGGCGGAGCGCAGGGCGTGCTCGATGGCACGGGCCCGGCGGTTGGCGTCGCGGCGGTTGCGGATTCGCTCGATCATGCTCATCTGGGTTCTCCTCCTGGCTATTCGGTTGTCGGCCCCTTGATGACTCAATTGAACCGCATCCAGCCCCGAAGTTCCAACGATTAGTAGGTGAGCTGAGACACCTGCCTAAGGATCGTAGGTCAACGGGGTCTGGTGGCGGTGCTTTCTTCTTCCAACGGCAACGGCCGGTGTGCCGGGCGTTCACCCGTGGCACACCGGCCGTGGCTGGTGTCGGTTACCCGTCAGGTCCAGGCGAGCAGCGCCGCCTCCGGATCGGCCAGGAAGTCCCCGATGTCGCGGAGGAACTTCGAGCCGAGTTCGCCGTCGATGATCCGGTGATCGAAGGAGAGACCCAGCGTGGTCACCTGACGTGGGCGGACCTTGCCCTTGTGCACCCACGGCATCTCGCGGACCGCGCCGAACGCCAGGATCGCCGACTCGCCCGGGGGCAGGATCGGCGTGCCGGTGTCCACCCCGAACACCCCGACGTTGGTGATCGTCAGCGTGCCGCCGGACATGTCCGCCGGCGAGGTCCGGCCGGCCTTCGCCGTCTGCACCAGGTCGGTCAGCGCGTCCGCCAGCTCACGCAGCGTGAGTCGGCCGGCGTCCTTGATGTTCGGCACGATCAGGCCGCGCTCCGTGGCCGCCGCGATGCCCAGGTTGACGTACTCCTTGACGACGATCTCGTCGCCGGCCCACGTCGAGTTGACCATCGGGTGCCGGCGTACCGCCAGCAGCACCGCCTTGGCGACCAGCAGCAGCGGCGAGACCCGCACGTCGCGCCACTCCCGCCGGCCCCGCAGCCGGTCCAGGGCCTTCATCGTCCGGGTCACGTCGACGGTCAGGAACTCCGTCACATGCGGCGCGGTGAAGGCCGAGCGGGACATGTTCTCGGCGGTGAGCCTGCGTACCCCCTTGACCGGGATGCGCTGCTCGCGGTCGGCGCCGAAGGCCGCGGCCGACGTGGCCGGTGCCGCGACCGTCGGCGGCTCGGCCGCCGTCGCGGTCCCGCTCGCCGCCCGCTGTACGTCCTCCCGGGTGATCGAGCCGAGCGGCCCCGACCCGCGCAGCGAGCCGAGGTCCACGCCGAGGTCCTTGGCGAGCTTGCGCACCGGCGGCTTGGCCAGCACCAGCCCGCCGGGCCGCCCGTTGCCGTTCACGGTCGTCGCCGCCGCGACTGCTGCCGCTGCCGTGACCGGTGCCGCCGCGGGGACGGGCGCCGGGGCCGGCGCGGGCGGAACGGAGGCCGCCGGGGTGGCGGCCGGCCGCTCCGGGGACGCGCCCTTGCGCGGGCGGCGCTTGGCCGGCGCGTTGCGCGGGCCGTAGCCGACCAGCACGGCGGTGCGCCCGCCCGGCGCCACGCCGCCGATCAGCCCCGGCTCGACCATGCCCTCCTCGGGCGCGATCTCGACGGCGGCCAGGGACGCCGCCGACGGGGTCGGCAGGTCGGCGGCCGGCGCGCCCGTCGTCGACGCCTCGACCGGGCCCGCGCCCGGGTCGGTGTCGATCGCGATGATCGGCGTGCCGACCTCGACCGTGCTCCCCTCCGGGTGGAAGATCGACCGCACCTGGCCGGCCCACTTCGCGGGAATCTCGACGGCCGCCTTCGCCGTCTCCACCTCCACGATCGGCTGGTTCAGCTCGATCGTGTCGCCCTCTTTGACCAGCCAGGCGAGGATCTCGCCCTCGGTCAGCCCCTCGCCCAGGTCGGGCAGGTTGAACTCCTTGATCCGCGACACCCCGCTCACCACCCGAAGGCGCGGTCGACGGCGTCGAGCACCCGGTCGAGGTCCGGCAGGTATTCCTCCTCCACCCGGGACGCCGGGTAGGGGGTGTCGAAGCCGGTCACCCGCAGCACCGGGGCCTCCAGCGAGTAGAAGCACTCCTCGGTGACCCGGGCGGCGATCTCCGCGCCCAGACCCAGGTTGCCCGGGGCCTCGTGCACCACCACGCACCGGCCGGTGCGCCGCACCGACTCGTACACGGCGGTGAGGTCCAGCGGGGAGAGCGTGCGCAGGTCGACGACCTCCAGCTCCCGGCCGTCCTCGGCCGCGGCGGCCGCCGCGTCCAGGCAGGTCCGCACCATCGGCCCGTACGCCAGGACGGTGGCGTCCGTGCCGGCCCGCACTACCCGGGCCGAGTGCAGCGGGTACGCCGCCGACAGCGGGGCCTCCAGGTCGACCGGGCCCTTCTCCCAGTAGCGCCGCTTCGGCTCCAGGAAGACGATCGGGTCGTCCGAGGCGACCGCCTGCTGGATCATCCAGTACGCGTCCTGCGGGTTGGCGCAGGTCACGACCTTCAGGCCGGCGGTGTGCGCGAAGTACGCCTCCGGCGACTCCGAGTGGTGCTCGACCGCGCCGATGCCGCCCCCGTACGGAATGCGGATCACCATCGGGATGCGCACCTTGCCCTGCGAGCGGTAGTGCATCTTCGCCACCTGCGACACGATCTGGTCGTACGCGGGGTAGACGAAGCCGTCGAACTGGATCTCGCAGACCGGGCGGAAGCCGCGGATGGCCAGGCCGACCGCGGTGCCGATGATGCCGGACTCGGCCAGCGGGGTGTCGATCACCCGCTGGTCGCCGAAGTCCTTCTGGAGGCCGTCGGTGATCCGGAACACGCCGCCGAGCTTGCCGACGTCCTCGCCCATGATGACGACCTTCTGGTCGTGCTCCAGGGCCCGGCGCAGGCCGGCGTTGAGGGCCTTGCCGAGGGTGAGCGTCTCCGTGGCCATCAGTGGGCGCTCCCTTCGAACGACTCCAGGTAGCGGCTGAACTGCGCCCGCTGCTCGTCGAGCTCCGGGGACCCGTGCGGGTAGACGTGGTCGAACATCGTCACCGGCTCGGGGTTGGGCATGGCGAGCACCCGCTCGCGCAGGTGCACCGACTCGGCTCGGGCCTGCTCGTCGACCTCGGCGAAGAACGACCCGTCGGCGATCTTCTGCTTCTCCAGGAACGCCTTCATCCGGGCGATCGGGTCCTTGGCCTGCCAGGCCTCGACCTCGCTGGCGATCCGGTAGCGGGTCGGGTCGTCGGAGGTGGTGTGCGCCCCCATCCGGTAGGTGTACGCCTCGATCAGGCTCGGGCCCTGGCCGTGCCGCGCGTTGTCCAGCGCGTGCCGGGTCACCGCGTACGAGGCGAGCACGTCGTTGCCGTCCACCCGTACGCCGGGGAAGCCGAAGCCGCGCGCCCGCTGGTAGAGCGGGACGCGGGTCTGCCGCTCCAGGGGCTCGGAGATGGCGTACTGGTTGTTCTGGCAGAAGAACACCAGCGGGGCGTTGAAGACGCTGGCCCAGACGAACGCCTCGTTCACGTCGCCCTGGCTGGTCGCACCGTCGCCGAAGTAGGCGATCACCGCCTCGCCGTCGTCGCCGCCGGTCTTGCCGTCCATGTGGACGCCCATCGCGTACCCGGTCGCGTGCAGGGTCTGCGCCCCGATGACGATCGTGTACATGTTGAACTTGAACTCGTTCGGGTCCCAGCCGCCCTGGTCGACGCCCCGGAACAGGCCGAGCGGCATGATCGGGTCGATGCCACGGCAATAGAGCACGCCGTGCTCGCGGTAGGTCGGGAAGGCCATGTCCTGGCTGCGCAGCGCCCGCCCGGAGCCGACCTGTGCCGCCTCCTGGCCGAGCAGGCTGGCCCACAGCCCCAGCTCGCCCTGCCGCTGCAACGCGGTGGCCTCGGCGTCGAGCTTGCGGACCAGCACGAGGTCGCGGTAGAGCCCTCGGTACTCCTCGTCGGTGAAGTCGACGCGGTACTCCGTGCCGTCCGGCCCGAACGCGCTCTCGACACGCTCTCCGGTGGGCGTGAGCAGCTGCACGAGTTCCGGGTCGCCGCCAGCCGTCGCGGCCGTTCGCTTGGCACGGGGTGCGGCTCGCCGGCCGCGGGTGGTGGTGACCCCGGGGTCGCCCTTTGCCATCCGTCTCTCCCTGTCGTGGTCTGCGCCGGCACCGGGGGTGACCCGCTCCGCGCAGTGTGTGCACCCGCCCGGCTGGTGCCGGACTGGTTCCTGGCGGCCGCGCCTAGCCCCGGTGAGGGTTGCCGCGCGGCGTGAGCCGGATTCCGTGCGAACCCGGTTCGGGAGCGCCGGCGTCGTACCGCGCCTGCCGCAGGGTGCGCGGAGGTCGCGGCTGCGTTGCCGTCGTGCCCCAAATGATGGCAGAGGAGGTGAGCGCGCCCACAGTACGCCCGCCCCGGATTCCGGGCGCTGTCGGGTTTGTGGCTGGTGGGGCCCGCTGTCCCCGGAGGATCGTGAGTGACCGGGGCGGGCCGGACAATTTGTGTGTCGACACGCGGTGGCTCCTGGTGAACTGGCCGTCACTGAGTCAAGCTGATGATGCCGGTCGGGCGTTTCATGGGTTTATGCCCGTTTTGGTCCCTGGGGGATCGCCCGTCCCGCATCGATGATCGACGACGGACGAGGAGTGCGCGTGTCCCAGCCAGGTGAGGGTCCCACCGTGCCGCTGCTCGGCCGGCACCGTGCGGCCGGGGGCAGCTTTCGTCGGGTCGTCGGGGCGCACCGCGCCCCCGGCTCCGGTGCCCCCGGGCGCGGATACCTCTTCACGGTCGCCCTGCTCGCCGGCACCGCCTCCATGCCGATCCTCGCCGCCATCAGCACCGGGTCGGCCACCGTGGGCAGCACCGCACTCCCCGACAGCAGCACCCCGTTCATCCCCACGCGTTCCGTCGGGCCGGTGATCGTGCCGGCGACCGGCCAGCCCGCGACCGCCCCCTCGACCCCGCCGGGCACGGCCGCGGTGCCGCAGCCCGAGCTGCCCGGTCCGGGCCTTCCGCCGCCCGCGCCCGCGCCGATCGTGCCGGCCGCCTCCGACCGGTCGGATCCCGAGGCGGTCCACCGCCCGCCGCCCCGGGTGCCTACCCTGCCCCCGCCGCCCACCGTGACCCCGACCCCCACCCCGACGCCGCACCCCTCCCCGGCCCCGGCGCCGACCGGGGAACCCATGCCTCCGACCACGCCGCCGACCGAGCCGACGGCGACCCTCTCCGCCTCGGCCCAGGTGCCGAGCCCGTCGTCGGGCACCGAGCCGACCGCGAGCGCGGAGCCCACCGCCGGCCCCGACCCGACGACGACCGGTGGACCAGTCCCCGAGACCGCTCTCACCGCGCCCCAGGTCGCTCCCCCGGCGTTCCCGACCACTCCTGCGGTGTCCCCGGTCGTGCCCACGGCGGTGCCCAGGCCGCCCACACACCGCCGCCCGGCGTCCACCCCGTCCAGCCACCCCAGCCCGACGCCGCAGACTCCGGCTGTGCCGCCGCAGCCCACCACCGGCTCGCCCGTCGGCCCCGCCGTGGGCGACGACCGCCCACCCGCCACCCGGTGAGGCCGGTTACCGCCGGCCGGCCCGGCCCGCGTGACGATGGCCCGGGCACCCGGCCGAGATCGCAGACCGGCGAGCGACGACCGGGGCCGCAGGTCGGCGAGCGGCGACCGGGGCCGCACGGCGGTAAGCGACGACCGGGGCCGCACGGCGGGGAGCGACAGGGCTGAGCAGACCGGATCGTCCCCCAGCGGAAGAAGAGCGCCTCCACGTCATGCCCGGCCCCGGGCTGCGCGCCGCCCGCCTGATCACCGAGCTGACCGCGCCCGCCGTCCTGGTGACCGTGCTGACCATGCTGGTCGGCTGGTTCGGCGGGAACGGCGGCGCGCACGGGCTGGCCTGGGGGCTGCTTGCCACCGTCTTCGCCAGCGGGATTCCGTTCGCGTACATCGTCGGCGGGGTACGCCGCGGGCGACTCACCGACCACCACGTCGGTGTGCGGGAACAGCGCCGGACGCCGCTGCTCTTCGGGCTCGCCTCGGCGGCGGTCGGCTGGGCACTGCTCGCCGCGTTCGGTGCCCCCCGCCCGCTGCTGGCGCTGGTGGCGGCCGGCGTGGTGGGGCTCGTGGTGGCGGTGACCGTGAGCCACTGGTGGAAGATGTCGATCCACACGGCCGTGGCCGCCGGCGCGGTGGTGGTGCTGGTGCTCACCTTCGGCCCCCCGCTGTTGGCCGCCGTGCCGGTGCCGGTGCTTGCCGGCTGGTCCCGGGTGCGGTTGCGGGCCCACACCCTGCCCCAGGTGCTGATCGGCGGGACGGTCGGCGGGCTGGTGGCCGGAGCCGTCTACGGCGCGCTGACCTGAGCGGACCGCCTGCCGGCCCGGCCAGGCCCTTCGACCAGGGCCGGGCCGAGCCGGGTCAGGCGCCGCGGTGGGGGTCGTGCCGGGTCAGGCCCCGTCGTCGGCGAGCCGGTGCCGGTTCGCCTCGATCCAGGCGTCGAGGGCGGCCGGGTCGTCCGGGTCCACCCCGTCGGCCATCAGCTGGGCCACCGCCGCCGTGGCGGGGCTGCGGCGCTCGCCGGTGGAGTAGAGGCGGGCGAACTCGGGGATCATCTCCTCGACGGCCGTGTCGGTGCGCTCCGCCGCCGCCTGCGGCAGCCCCTTGCGCCGGGCCGCGTAGGCCGCCCAGCCGCGCAGCACCCGGGGCAGCATCGCGGCGTCGTCCATGTCGAGCACGGCCCGCCGGTGCACCCAGTCGAGCAGGAACAGCTCGGCGACCGTGGGACTCCAGCGCAGCGCGTCGGCGTCGGGGAAGCTCGCCGCGTGGTCGAGCAGCAGGCTGAGGCAGAAGTGCAGCGAGGCCAGCCCCGCGTCGTCGGACGGGTCGAGGTCGTAGCGGGCGGCCTCGGGCGAGGCGAGGAACGCCCGGACCAGTTCCGTGCGCTGGTCGCCGGAGAGGGGCTCGGCGTCCCGGGTGGCCCCGGCGGTCGGCGGGGGCAGCAGCGCCAGCCGGGCACCGGCCAGCGCCCGGTCGGTGGCGAGGGACCCTTCGGCGGGCAGCTCGCCCAGGTCGTCGGTGACGGCCAGGTGCCGGCCGACCTCGCCGTGCATCCGGGCCGGGTCCTCCTCCCGGAACCACGTCAGCTCGTCGCCGTCGACCATCTCCCGGACCTGCTCGACGATGCGTCCCGCCGGGCCGCCCACGAAGACGTCCTTGGTGATGCCGATGTTGTGGTCGACCAGGGCCACCAGCGCGTGCTCGGGGCCGCCGGCCGCGTCGTCGTAGGCGAACGTGGCGAGGTAGGAGGTCTGGTCGCCGTACACGTCGCCGTAGCTCCAGGTGCCGGTGAGGTGCACCCGCCCGAGGTGCGCGGACCAGGCCGGGGCCTGGGTGCCGGGGTTGACCTTCGCCGCGCCCTCGGCGTCGGGCACCAGGGCGGCGAAGACGGAGCGGATGGTCCTCGCCGCCGCCGTGCGGCGGCGGGAGGTGGCGGCGAGGAAGCCCGTGACGAACTCCCGGACGGCCGCCTCCCGGTCGGTCTCCGCGACCGAGTAGACGCTGCCGAGCAGCGCCGCGCCGAGCATCTCGGCATCGAGAGCGGTGTCGAGCCTGGTCACGTCGCGTGCGGCGTGCAGCACCGCGTCGTAGGGGGTCTGAGGCGTGGCCATGCGTCGACCCTACGCCCGCCGACGGTCCCCGAACAGCGAAGAAAGACGCCGGTCGTCAGCGGCGGGCGGCGTCCCGCAGCGCCTGCCATGCCTGCCCGTGGCGGGCCAGCACCGCCCGCACCGGCTCCACCACGTGCTCCTGCCCGACCGCGCCGACGGCGAGGGTGAGCCGCTTCTCGGCCCGGCCGCGCGCCCGGCGGGCCGCCCACCGCACCACGGGCCTGGTCGACGCGGCCACCAACAGCCCGGCGAGCAGGCCGCCGAGCAGCAGCACGGTGGGCAGCGGTGCCTCACCGACGCGCGGATAGTCCAGGGCGGGCAGGCCGAGCGCGCGCAGCGCGTAGCCGAGCGCGAGCCAGCCGAGGCCGGCCACGGCCGCGAGGGTGACCAGCCACTGCATCCCGCCGACGATCCGCCACCAGGCGGGCCGGTGGTCCAGCCCGAGGTCGGTCTGCGCCACCGCGCGGTCCAGGGCGTCCGGGAGGTCACCGAGCCGGGACCGGGCGGCCGTGGTCACGGCGGTCGCCCACGGGTCGGGCAGGTCGGTGCCGGCTCGGTCGGCCACCGCCCGCACGGCCAGCCCCAGCGCCGAGCGCTGCGCGGCGCTCGGTTCGGGTACGGAGGTCGCGGCGACCGGGCTCTCCGCCGGGTCGACGACGTCGCCGCCGCCGGTGGGCGGGCCGGGCAGGTGCAGCCGGCGCAGCGGGTCGGGGCGCAGCCGCCGCCAGCCGCGCACCAGCGGCCAGCCGGTGCTCGCGGCGGCCCGGTGCCGGTAGGCCCCCTCGACCGCCTCCGCCACCGCCGGCACCCCGGCCGCGCCGGCCAGCGCCCGGGTCAGCCCCGAGGAGGGGCCGGTGTCCGGCACGTCGGTCGGGGGCTCGGCGGCGACCAGTTCCGCCAGCCCGGCGACGACCGTGTCGACGTCGCCGGCGAGGCGGCGCAGGGCGGCCTGCCGCTCGGCGACGGTGCGCTCCAGCGTGGCCCGCAGCTCGGTGATCCCGTTCGGGTCGACGGCGGTGGTGGTCAGCAGCGGCACCCCGCCCAGCTCGTCGGCGTCGAGGAGCCGGCGCAGGTCGGCCAGGACGCGGGGCAGCTCGGCCGGGGGCAGCCGGTCGGCCTGGTTGAGCACGACCAGCGTCACGTCCCGGTGCCGGTGGAACTCGCGCAGGTAGCTGGTGTGGACCACCCGGTCGGCGTACTTCTGCGGGTCGACGACCCAGATCACCAGGTCGACCAGGCCGAGCAGCCGGTCGACCTCCAGCCGGTGCGACCGCTGCACCGAGTCGAAGTCGGGCAGGTCGAGCAGGACGAGCCCGTGCAGGGCCGACTCGTCGTCGCCGTCGAGCGCGCTCTCCCGGACGAACCGGTGCCGGGGCAGCACGCCGGTCCAGTCGAGCAGCCGGGTCGCGCCGTCGAGCGGGCCCCAGACGCAGGCGTGCGCCACGCCGGTGGTGGGGCGGCGCACCCCGACCGGGGACAACTCGAACCGGGCGAGCGCGTTGAACAGGCTCGACTTGCCGCTGCCGGTGGCACCGGCGAGGGCGACGACGGTGTGGTCGCGGGAGAGCGCGAGCCGCGTGCCGGCCCGTTCGACGAGGGTGTGCGCGGGCACGAGCTGGGTGTCCGGGAGCTGGCCGTCGGCCGCTTCGAGGAACCGCCGGACGGCCGCCAGGCGGGCGATCAGCGCGTCCGGGTCGACCCGCTGGTCGCCGCGCAGCGCCTCGCGCACCCGGCCGACGAGGTTCGGGGTCACCGCGCTCCGCCTTCCGGGGCCAGGGCCGGGGGCAGGGCCGCCGCGCCGGCCGCCACGAGGCCGCTGCGGTGCCGGGCCTGCTCGACCTGCTCGGCGGCCGTCCGCAGGGCGTCTCCGGCGTCCGCCGCCGGCCGGGCGGTCGCCGTGCGGGACAGGAACCGGGTGGCTTCGGCGTCGAGCAGCTCGCGGACCCGCGCGAGCAGGTCGCCCCGGGCCTTCGCGGCCAGCGTACGCACGGCCTGGTCGCCGAAGATCGCCTGGAGTACGGCCTGCCCGGCGACCGTGGTGCCGGCCCCCGTGGCGACCTCCAGCCCGGTCGGGATGAACGCGGTCGAGGCGAACACGGCGATCATCACGGCCAGCCCGGTGGCGTTGACCGCGTACGCGGCGGTGCGGGCGACGAACCGCCGGTCGGCGCCCTCGGACCGGACCAGCTCCAGCACCCCGCGCTGCCAGTCGCGGACCAGGCGTTCGGCGCGGTCGGGGAAGTCGGTGCCCGGGTGGGCGAGCGGCGGGTCGAGCAGGGCCGCCCCGGCGGGGTGTGCCCGCCACCCGGTGTAGGCGTTCTCGGCCGCCTCGGCGGCGACCCCGCGCAGCAGCGTGACGAGCTGCGACTCGATGGCGTCGCGCAGCTCGGTGGCGGGGGCGGGCCGGCCGGTCACCGCCGCCAGGAGCCGGTCCCGCAGCCGGCCGATCCGCGCCTCCAGGGTGCGGAAGAACTCACCGGTGCCGACGAACTCCTGCCAGCGGGCGAGCACCTCGCCGCGCAGCAGCCGGCCGTCGCGCAGCCCCTGCTCCACGACGCGTTCGGCCCCCTGGTAGGCGGCGACGACCCGGTCGTCGAGGGCGTCGGCGGCGGCCCCCTGCTCGTCGGCGGCGTCGGCCAGGCCCGCGACGGCCGGGACCAGCGCGGCCAGCGCGCCGTCGAGGGTCTGCCGGACGACGGCGGCGCGCGCCCCGGCGTCGGCGGCGAGCCGGGAGAACCAGCTCCCCAACGGGTCGGTGACCTTGTCGGGCAGCAGGCCCTGGCCGTCGACCCAGGTCTCCGGGAGGACGAACAGGGGTGCCGCGCCGAGGCCCTGCTCGGCGAGCATCTCGGCCAGGTGGGCGGCGACCTCGTCGGTGGCCTCCGCCGGCACCCGGTCGAGCACCATGGCGATCACCACCCCCCGGGCCCGGGCGGTGTGCAGCAGCTCCCAGGGGACCGCGTCGGCGTAGCGGGCGGCGGTGGTGACGAAGAGCCAGAGGTCGGCGGCGGCGAGGAGCTGGCCGGCGAGCGCGCGGTTGGCGTCGACCACGGAGTCGATGTCGGGGGCGTCGAGGAAGGCCAGCCCGGCGGGGAGCGCCGGGGCGGTGACGAGCTGGAGGGTGCCCGGATCCTCGCTCGGCTCGTTGGTGCGGGTGAGGCCGGGCAGCAGCTCGCCCTGGCGGAACCAGCCGGAGTCGGCGGGGTTGCAGACGAGCACCGGGGAGCGGGTGGTCGGCCGGAGCACCCCGGCGGCGCTGACCCGGGCCTGGACGAGGCTGTTGACCAGCGTCGACTTGCCGGCCCCGGTGGAGCCGCCGACGACCACGAGCAGCGGCGCGTCGAGCCGGGCGAGCCGGGGCAGGAGATAGTCGTCGAGCTGCGCGGTGAGGCTCGCGCCGATCTGTCGGGCTGCCTCGGCCGAGGGCAGGGCGAGCGGAAAGCGGGCCGCGCCGATCGCGGCCCGCAGGGCGGTGAGCGCGGCGGGCAGGTCGTCCCCGGAAGGGCCGGACGGGTCCTCCCCGGCATCCCCCGTGCCGGTACGGGCGGCGACGGCGGGCGAACCGGTTCCGATGGCGGGATCGCCGTGCGTCGTCACCGCTAAAGCGTGCCCGACCAACGCAAGGTAAGACAACCGGGCTCCCCCGAACGCGAGGTTGCGTCGGGTCGGCTCAACTCGACTTGACGATCGCCGTACGCGTGGCACTATTGAGTCAAGTTCACTCAACTTGTGGCGAGCGAGCGGCGGGACAACCCCCGCCACCTGCTCCGACGCGAGAAGCCTCCAACGTAAGAAGCGAGGAAGCGAAGATGGCACGTGCGGTCGGTATCGACCTCGGCACGACGAACTCCTGCGTCAGCGTTCTCGAGGGCGGTGAGCCCACCGTCATCGCGAACGCTGAGGGCTCGCGGACGACCCCGTCGATCGTCGCGTTCGCCCGCAACGGGGAGGTCCTCGTCGGCGAGGTCGCCAAGCGCCAGGCGGTGACGAACCCGGACCGGACCATCCGGTCGGTCAAGCGGGAGATCGGCACCAACTGGACCGTCGACATCGACGGCAAGAAGTACACCCCGCAGGAGATCTCGGCCCGGACGCTGATGAAGCTCAAGCGGGACGCCGAGGCGTACCTGGGCGAGCAGATCACCGACGCGGTGATCACCGTCCCGGCCTACTTCAACGACGGCCAGCGTCAGGCCACCAAGGAGGCCGGCGAGATCGCCGGCTTCAACGTGCTGCGGATCGTGAACGAGCCGACCGCGGCGGCCCTGGCGTACGGGCTGGACAAGGGCTCCAAGGAGCAGACCGTCCTGGTCTTCGACCTCGGCGGCGGCACCTTCGACGTGTCGCTGCTGGAGCTGGCCGAGGGCGTCGTCGAGGTCAAGTCGACCAGCGGCGACAACCAGCTCGGCGGCGACGACTGGGACCAGCGGATCATCGACCACCTGGTGAAGACCTTCCGGGGCGAGCACGGCATCGACCTGGCCCAGGACAAGATGGCCCTCCAGCGGCTGCGCGAGGCGGCCGAGAAGGCCAAGATCGAGCTGTCGGCGGCCACCACCACCAACATCAACCTGCCGTACATCACGGCCGGCTCCGCCGGCCCGCTGCACCTGGACGTGACGCTCAGCCGCGCCGAGTTCCAGCGGATGACGCAGGACCTGCTGGACCGCTGCAAGGGCCCGTTCGAGCAGGCCGTCAAGGACGCCGGGATCAAGGTCGCCGACGTCGACCACGTCATCCTCGTCGGCGGCTCCACCCGGATGCCGGCCGTCACCGACCTGGTCAAGCAGCTCACCGGCCGTGACCCGAACAAGGGCGTCAACCCCGACGAGGTCGTCGCCGTCGGCGCGGCCCTGCAGGCCGGCGTGCTCAAGGGCGAGGTCAAGGACGTCCTGCTGCTCGACGTGACCCCGCTGAGCCTGGGCATCGAGACCAAGGGCGGCATCTTCACCAAGCTCATCGAGCGCAACACCACCATCCCGACCAAGCGCTCCGAGGTCTTCACCACGGCCGACGACAACCAGCCGTCGGTGCTGATCCAGGTGTTCCAGGGCGAGCGGGAGATCGCGGCCTACAACAAGAAGCTCGGCACCTTCGAGCTGACCGGCCTCCCGCCCGCGCCGCGCGGCGTGCCGCAGATCGAGGTCACGTTCGACATCGACGCCAACGGCATCGTGAACGTGCACGCGAAGGACCTGGGCACCGGCAAGGAACAGAAGATGACGATCACCGGCGGCTCCTCGCTGCCGAAGGACGACATCGAGCGGATGCGCCGCGACGCCGAGGAGCACGCCGACGACGACAAGCGCCGCCGCGAGGAGGCGGAGACCCGCAACGTCGCCGAGGCGCTCCAGTGGCAGACCGAGAAGTTCCTCGCCGAGAGCGGCGACAAGCTGCCGGGCGAGAACCGGGAGCAGCTCAACGAGGCGCTCGGCGAGCTGCGCGGCGCGCTCGGCGGCCAGGACATCGACAAGATCAAGGCGGCCCACGAGAAGCTCGCGCAGGTCTCCCAGCAGGCCGGCTCGCTGCTCTACGCGTCCCAGCAGGCCGAGCAGGGCGAGCAGCCGGGGGCGGCCGGCCCGGGTGCCGGCGCGACCGGTGGCGCCAAGGCCGGCGGCGCCGACGACGTGGTCGACGCGGAGATCGTGGACGAGGACAAGAAGTGACGATCCGCCTCGGACACGTATCGACGGCCAAGGGATGAGGTAACCGCATGACGGAGAAGCCACGAGCCGCCGACCCGGTGGAGTCCGGGTCGACGCCGGGTGGCTCCGCGACCGCCGAAGAGCAGCCGCGGGTCGTCATCCGTGACAACCGCAAGATCAGTAAGTCCGAGGTGCCCGCCGCGGCCGACGCCGGGGCCGACACCCCGGCGGAGGGCCTGGTCGAGGACGCCGAGATCGTGGTCGACGAGATCGAGGTCGAGGCCGCGTCGGTGGACGGGCCGCCCGTCGTCGACGCCCCGGCCCAGCCGGTCGAGGGCGCTGCGCCGCCCGCCGGCCCGCCGCTCGGCGCGGAGCTGGAGGCGCTGCGGGCCGAGCTGGACGAGCGGACCCGAGACCTGCAACGGGTGACGGCGGAGTACGCCAACTACCGCAAGCGGGTGGACCGGGACCGCAGCCTCGTCCAGGAGCAGGCGACCGGTTCGGTGCTCGCCGCACTGCTGCCGATCCTCGACGACCTGGACCGCGCCCGCGAGCACGGCGACCTGGTGGGCCCGTTCGGCACGGTTGCCGAGCAGCTCACCACCGCGCTGGGCAAGTTCGGCCTGTCGGCGTTCGGCGAGCAGGGCGACCCGTTCGACCCGACCCGGCACGAGGCGGTGGCCCACCAGAGGTCCGCCGACGTGACCGAGCCGACCTGCGTGCAGGTCATGCGCCGGGGCTACCAGCTCGGCGAGCGGCTGCTGCGGCCGGCCATGGTCGCGGTCGCCGACCCGGAGTAGTGCCGACCCGTGTCGTCCCGTCCGTCCGCACCGGGCGGACGGGACGTCCGGGGTACGTCCCGTGGAAGGGGGTGGACCGGTGAGTACCAAGGACTGGATCGAGAAGGACTACTACGCCACGCTGGGCGTGCAGAAGTCCGCCTCCTCGGACGAGATCAAGAAGTCGTACCGGAAACTGGCCCGGGAGTCGCACCCGGACCACAACCCGGGCGACTCCGGTGCCGAGGAGCGGTTCAAGGCCGTCTCCGAGGCGTACGCGGTGCTCGGCGACGAGGCCAAGCGCCGCGAGTACGACGAGATGCGCTCGCTGTTCGGCTCGGGTCAGTTCCGGCGCAACGCCCGGGGTCCGGGCGGCCCCGGCGGGCAGCCGTTCGACGTGTCCGACCTGTTCGGCGGCGCGGCGGGCGGCGGTGACCGGCGCTTCGGCGGGGCCGGCTTCCAGGACCTGTTCAGCTCGATCTTCTCCGGTGGCGGCGGTGCCGGCGGCCCGGCCCGCGCGCGCGGCCCGGCGAAGGGCCGGGACATCGAGACCGAGGTGGCGCTCGACTTCGGCGACGCGGTACGCGGGGTCACCCTCCCGCTGACCCTGCGCGCGCCGGGGATCTGCGACACGTGCGCCGGCAGCGGGGCGAAGCCGGGCACCTCGCCGGTGACCTGCCAGGTCTGCCACGGTGCCGGGGTGACCAACCGCAACCAGGGGTCGTTCAGCTTCTCCGAGCCGTGCCGCAACTGCCAGGGCGTGGGGACGGTCGTCGAGGAGAAGTGCCCGGAGTGCCACGGCACCGGCGGGGTCACCAAGACCCGCACGCTGAACGTCCGCTTCCCCGCCGGGGTGGCCGACGGCCAGCGGATCCGGCTGAACGGGCGCGGCGAGCCGGGCGAGCGCGGCGGCCCGGCCGGCGACCTGTACGTGCACGTGAAGGTGCGGCCGGACGAGTTGTTCGGGCGTACCGGGGACGACCTGACCCTGACCGTGCCGATCACCTTCCCGGAGGCCGTGCTCGGCACGGACCTTCGGGTGCCCACGCTCGACGGCACGGTGACCCTGCGGGTCCCGCCGGGCACGCCCAGCGGCCGGGTGCTGCGCGCCCGGGGCAAGGGCGTCGTGCGCCGCGACGGAAAGGCCGGTGACCTCCTGGTCACCCTCGACGTGGTGGTCCCGGCCGGGGTGTCCGACGAGGCGCGGGCGGCGCTGGAGGCGTTCGCCGAGCAGACCCCGCCGGCCGCCCGGGAACATCTCGACGCCCGGGTGCGTCGGTTCAGTTGAGCCTGCTGGAGTGTGTGCGGAGGTGAGCGGGGATGGCGGGAGAGCACGTCGGCTCGGGTGACCCTGCCTACGAGGCCAAGGTGCTGATGATCTCGGTCGCGGCGCGGATGGCGGGGATGCACCCCCAGACCCTGCGCCAGTACGACCGGCTCGGCCTGGTGCAGGCCGGCCGGGCGGCCGGCGGCGGGCGCCGCTACAGCGTCCGGGACGTGGTGCTGCTGCGCGAGGTGCAGCGGCTCAGCCAGGACGAGGGGGTCAACCTCGCCGGGGTCAAGCGGATCATCGGCCTGGAACGCCTGCTGGAGCAGGCCCAGCAGCGGATCGCGCGGCTGGAGGCCGAGCTGGACGCCGCGTACCGGCGGGTGGCGGAGCTGGAGTCCCTCGCCCGGTTCCCGGGCAGCGACCTGGTGCCGACCAACCGCACCTCCACCGCCCTGGTGGTCTGGCGTCCCCGGCGCGACCGCTGACCCGCCGCTCACCCCGCCGGAGCATCGTCGGCCCGGTCCGCTTCCCGGAACCCCGGCGCGGGCCGGGCCGGCTCCACTAACCTGCGAATCAGGCCGGCCCGCACGATCCGGGCCCACCGCGCTGGCGAGGGGGAGCCATGTCGGAACAGGCCAAGAAGGTGGCGCAGCAGGCGGAGGAGCGGCTCGACCGGGTCGCCAAGTCCGCCCGGCAGCGGTTCGACAAGATCACCGAGGGCCGGTTCACGGACAAGGTCCGGGAGGGCCGGTTCGCCGACCGGGGCGACCACGGCACCGACCGGGGCCGGGCCGACCAGGGCTCCGGGCAGGCCGACCGGCGCTCCGGGCAGGATGCGCGGGACGCGCGCGGCGGGCGGGACCAGCGCGGCGAGGGGCGCGGCGGGACGGCCGCCTGAGGCGGCCCCGGCGTCAGCCGATGCGGCGGTTCTCGCGGACCAGGCCGCCCTCGCACCAGTCCCGGTAGACGAACAGGTGGGGGCGCGCCAGCAGCACGCGGCTGTTGTGCGCCCACGTCCGCATCATCTCGTCGCCGGTCCGCTCCGACTGCTCGACCAGCTTGCGGAAGCGGCGCTTCGGGTGGGCGCGGAAGTTCGTCCGGATGCCGTCGGCGGCATAGATGTAGAGGCAGTGCAGCGCGAACCGGCGGGCCGGGCAGGCCGGGTCCATCGCCAACTCGAAGAGCGTCTGCACCAGGTGGTCCCCGGAGACCAGCAGGTCCCAGTCCGGCGGCATCGACGTCAACGGCACCGAATCGGGGTGGTACGCCCACGCCCGCAACTCCGCCGGGGACGGGTCGACGGGGTTGGCGAAGCCGTGGAACGTCGAGTCCTGCACGCTCACCGGCCAACCTTCCGCTCGCGCCCGAGGGCGACCGACCGGCCTCCCACGGACCCTTGCTGCTGGGGCGAAACGGTAACCCGGTCCGCCGACCAGGGGGAAGGGGCTCCCAGCACAATTCGGCATCCGATGGACGCGGGGCGGGGCCGGCCG
>NZ_JAHWGR010000112.1:0-410 GCF_020873825.1 Micromonospora sp. DH13 | reverse complement strand
CTGCGGCACTCGGCGGCGACACACGTGCTGGAGGGCGGCGCCGACCTGCGCTCGGTCCAGGAACTGCTCGGGCACGCTAGCCTCGCGACGACGCAGATCTACACGCACGTGACGGTCGAACGGCTCCGCGCAGTGCACGCGCAGGCCCATCCGCGCGCGTGATGGAGCACAGGGGTGCCGAATACTGGACTGCGATGCCCATCAGGGGCCGTCGCGGCGGACCCAACAGCGAGCGGGGGAGCTCCACCGTGCCCGAGGCGACGATCGACACCCTCGAGAACCCGAACGACGACGCCGACGCGGCCATCGCCGCGTTGTGGCGGGACTACGTGGCCGGTCGTGACCCTGCGCTGCGCGACCGGCTGATCCTCCACTACGCACCGCTGGTCAAGTACGTCGCCGGCCGGGTC
>NZ_JAHWGR010000111.1:0-411 GCF_020873825.1 Micromonospora sp. DH13 | reverse complement strand
CACTACGTCTGCGGACGCTGCCGGGCCTGCCTAGCGGGCAAACGTCACCTGTGCCGCAACACCCAAGGTATTGGATATGCGGTCGACGGTGCCTACTGCCAGTACTTCGTCATGCCGGCTGGCAACGTCTGGGTACATCACATCCCGGACCTTGACCCCGACGTCGCGGCGATCTTTGACCCGTTCGGCAATGCCGTACACACCGCCTTGCAGTTCCCCTGCCTGGCCGAGGATGTCCTCGTTTCAGGTGCTGGGCCGATCGGCATCATGGCGGCCCTGGTCGCTCAGTTCCAAGGGGCGCGCAACGTCGTCGTTACCGACCTGTCCGACGAGAGGCTGGAGCTGGCTCAGCAATTGGGCCTGAAGAACGCCGTCAATGTTTCCCGCGAAGGTTTGGAGACGGTGTGGGAC
>NZ_JAHWGR010000110.1:0-419 GCF_020873825.1 Micromonospora sp. DH13 | reverse complement strand
GACCGTGCAGGTACTGCCGGTAGCCCAGCGGCGAGAAGACGGGCTGGGCCGCGATCGCCTGCACGGTGCGGCGGAACAGCTGGCGCTTGCCCAGCATCAGCCGGATCGCCGGGCGGACGAACACCTCGAAGGCCACCAGCGCCGCGACGGGCTCCCCGGGCACGATGATGACCGGCACCTGCTCCCGGCCGATCCGGCCGAACGCCTGCACGGGCCAGGGGAACATCGTCACGGGCCGGAACCGCACGTCGCCGAGCGCGCCCAGCGCCTCGCGGACCGCGTCGCCCTCGTCGGCGAAGGTGCCCGAGATCAGCACCAGGTCGCTGCGCAGCGTCTGGCTCTCCAGCACCTCCGACAGCCGGCGGGGGTCGGCCGGCACGATGCCCGACCGGTAGGCGTCGGCCCCGGCGTCCCGGGCC
>NZ_JAHWGR010000109.1:0-420 GCF_020873825.1 Micromonospora sp. DH13 | reverse complement strand
GGGCGGGGGGGTGGGGGGGGGGGGGGGGGGGGGGGGGGGGGGGGGGGGGCGGGGGGGGGGGGGGGGGGGGGGGGTGGGTCTCCGGTGGGGCTCGTCTAGGGTCGGGGCGTGGCCCGACGTGTGGTGGTGGCGTTGCTCGGACCGGTGGCGTGGACGCCCCCGGGGATCGACCCGGCGGCCTGGCGGGCCGCGCTCGCCGAGGACGTGGTGGACCTGCTCGCCACCCTCCAGGAGGTCGAGACCGCGATCGCGGCCGTCCCGGCCGACCGTGCCCTGGCCGAGTCCGTCACCTGGCCGGGCATGGCCGTGTACGAGGTGCCCGCCGCCACCGGCACCGCCGTCCTCGCCGCGCTGGCCGGGGCCGGGTACGACGAGGCTGCCGTCGTCGCCGCCGACGCCCCGGACCTGCCCGGCCTGACC
>NZ_JAHWGR010000108.1:0-421 GCF_020873825.1 Micromonospora sp. DH13 | reverse complement strand
CTCCCAGGGGGTGCTGGCGCTGTTCGAGCACCCCGCCGAGCGGGCCCGCTGGGCGGCCGACCCGGGGCTCACCCGCACCGCGGTGGAGGAGATCGTCCGCTGGACGAGCCCGATCACCTGGATGCGCCGGACGGCGACCCAGGACGTCGAGCTCTCCGGGCAGCAGTTCCCGGCCGGCTCGAAGTTCCTGCTCTTCTACGCCGCGGCCAACCGGGACCCCGCCGTCTTCGCCGATCCGCACCGGTTCGACCTGTCCCGCGACCCGAACCCGCACGTGGGCTTCGGCTCGCGCGGCCCGCACTTCTGCCTCGGCGCCCACCTGGCGCGGCGCGAGATCGGCGTCGCGTTCCAGGCCTTCGCCCGGGAGCTGCCCGACCTCGAGGTCTGCGGGGAGCCGGCCCGACTGCAGTCGTCCTTCGTC
>NZ_JAHWGR010000107.1:0-425 GCF_020873825.1 Micromonospora sp. DH13 | reverse complement strand
ATCCACTCGTTCGCAATCTCGCCCCAGATCGGCGCGCCGCCGGTGTTCTCGTTCCAGGTGACGTAGTGCTCGCCGTCGTAGGAGACGATCCAGCCGTTCGCGGTCTCCTCGATGGAAGCCGGCTCGCCCCATGCCGGGTCGGCGTACTTATCGATGGCCGCCGCCAGATCGTTCGGGACCATCGCGGTCTCGCCGTCCGCGGTAGCGATTTCGGTGGTGTCACCCTCAGCGCCGGCAGCAGCGCCCGCGCCTGCAGCGCCCTCGGCACCCTCAGCGCCGTCTTCGCCCTCAGCGCCGTCCTCGGCGCCAGCGGTCTCGGTGGCGGTAGCGGTCTCGGTCGCGGTCTCCTCGACCACGGTGGTGCCGTTCTCGCTGTCGCCCTCGTCGGAGGAGCAAGCGACCAGGCCGGTGGCCAGGGTCAGCGC
>NZ_JAHWGR010000106.1:0-438 GCF_020873825.1 Micromonospora sp. DH13 | reverse complement strand
GCCCATCAGGCCGACGACCTCGCCCCGCCCGATGGACAGCGAGATGCCGTTCACCGCCTGGATGGCGCCGAAATGCTTCGAAATATCGGTGAGCTCAAGAACGGCCACCCTGCGATCCTCCCCTGACGGCGTGCGCCGCCCACGCTGGAGCAGCGGCTTTGCACGGCAACATCCGGCCGATGACGCCAGAGATCCGCATAGCGGATCGGTGCTCCTCGCGTCAATCGCGCGGGCTATTATCATTAACGACGAGAAACGTTGACGGAAGCCGGAACGCGCGCTTAGCTGGCGGCAGGAGGGACCAGGAAGAGTCCCTCCCCGACATCGGGAGGTAAACTTGCGGAAATCTCTTCTGCTCGCCGCCGCGGCGGCGCTGGCCATGGCCGCCGGTCCGGCACTCGCGGCGAAGAAGCAGCTCGTGATCGTGGTGAAGGGGCT
>NZ_JAHWGR010000105.1:0-441 GCF_020873825.1 Micromonospora sp. DH13 | reverse complement strand
TCGAGGCGTTGGGAGACTTCGCCGGCGACCTCGGCGCGCTTGATGGAGTCGATGGAGAGGTCGGCTTCGAGGTCGAGGTCGAGTTCGATGAGGTCGACGGGGTAGCCGGTGCGCTCGCTGATCACCGTGAGGATGGCGTTCTGGAACTCGGCGAGCGAGGCCCCGGGTGCGGCAGCGGTGGGAGCGGGTGCGGTCGGGAGGGCGACCGGGCCGGTGGTGGACACCGACACGTGGACGCTGCCGCCCATCTTCTCGTCGAGCCAGGTGACCATGGCGCGGACGGTGCGGGCCTTGACGAGGTCCTCCAGCTCGGACTCGTCGCCTTCGACGGCGAGTTCGAGGCGTTGGGCGACTTCGCCGGCGACCTCGGCGCGCTTGATGGAGTCGATGGAGAGGTCGGCTTCGAGGTCGAGGTCGAGTTCGATGAGGTCGCCGGGGTAG
>NZ_JAHWGR010000010.1:0-183456 GCF_020873825.1 Micromonospora sp. DH13 | reverse complement strand
ACCCCACGGTGCAGACCCTGCCCGGCCTGCTGGCCACGGTCGCGGCCGCCAACCCGGACGCCCCCGCCGTCGTCCACGAGGGACACCCGACGACCTTCCGGGACCTCGACCGCCGCTCCGGGGACCTCGCCCGGCTGCTCGCCGAGCACGGGGTGCGCCCCGGCGACACGGTCGGACTGCTGCTGCGCGGCGGGGCGGACGCCGTCGTCGGGCGGCTCGCCGCGCTCAAGAGCGGGGCCGCGTACCTGCCGATGCCGTCCGGGGACGGGCGCGGGGCGGCGCGGGTCGGCCTGGGGCTGGTGCTCGCCGAGCCCGAGTGGGCCGGATCGGCCCGTCGCCACGGCGTCCGCGTGCTGCCCTGGCGACGTCGCCACGGCTCGGGCCGGGCGCTGGTCCGCCCGGTGCGGGCGGACGACCCGGCGTACGTGCTGAGCGGGGTGACCCCGCTCGGGGGCCTGCTGCTGGCCCACCGCCACCTCGTGCTGGCCGCCCGGTCAGGCGCGACCGACGGGGACCCGGCGGACGCCGCTGCCGTGCCGCCCGGCGCGGTCGAGGCCGCCGTGTGGGGCCCGCTGCTGCGCGGCGACCCGCTCGCCCTCGGCCCGGAGGGCGCGACGGCCCCGCCCGCCGGGGCGCTGCCCGGCGGCGACTGGCAGGTGCTCGACGACGGCCTCGTTCCCGCCGCCGTGGGCCGGCTGTACGTCGGTGCGCCCTGGCTGGCGCGGGTGGTCGCCGACAGCCCGCTGCGCTCGGCCGGGTGGCTGGTGCCCGACCCGTCCGACCCGGGCGGGCACTCGGTGCTGGTGGCGACCGCCTGGCGGGCCGTGCGCGCCCCGGACGGCCGGCTCCGGCTGCTCGGCCCGGCGGCCTGACGAGGCCGGCGGCCCGGTCGGTGGCAGGGCAGGTGCCCCCGGGCCGCCCGTGCGGTGGGCCGGCGCCCCGCCCGACGAGGCGGTGCCCCGCCACGTCGGCGACATGGCGGGGCACGGGCACGACCGGGGTCACGCCGGGGCGGGCAGCCGCGAGGCGGCGAGGAAATTCGTCAGCATCGCCAGGCCGTGCTGGGTACGGACGCTCTCCGGGTGGAACTGCACCGACTCCACCGGCAGCCGGCGGTGCCGCAGCGCCATCACGTACCCGTCGTCGGCCGCGTGCGCCGTCGGCACCAGGTCGGTGCCGGCGAGGCTCGCCCCGTCCACGATGAGCGAGTGGTAGCGGGTGGCGGTCAACGGGCGGGGCAGGCCGGCGAAGACGCCCCGGCCGTCGTGGCGGATCTCGCTGGTCTTGCCGTGCATCAGGTGCCGGGCGCGCAGCACCCGCGCGCCGAAGGCCAGCCCGATCGCCTGGTGGCCGAGGCAGACCCCGAAGATCGGCAGCCGCCCCGCGTACGCCTCGACCAGCTCGACGTGGCCGCTCTCCGCCGGGTGCCCGGGGCCGGGGCCGAGCAGCAGCGCGTCGGCCCCCGTGTCCGGCACGTCGGCGACGCCGATCGCGTCGGAGCGCACCACCTCGGCCTCCATGCCGGCGCTGAGCAGGTACTGGCGGATGATGTGCACGAAACTGTCGTACGCGTCGACGAGCAGGACCTTCACAGCAGCTCCTCTCCGGTGACCGCCCAGTAGCCGGCGCTCAGCTTGGCCAGGGTCTCGCGCCACTCCCGCTCGGGCCGGGAGTCGGCGACCACGCCAGCGGACGCCCGCGTGTGGTAGCTCTGCCCGTCGTGCAGCACGGTGCGGATGCACAGGGCGAGGTTGACGTACCCGCCGACGCCGATCAGGCCGATCGCCCCGGCGTAGAGGCCCCGGCGGCTGGCCTCCGTCGACTCGATGATCTCCATGGCGCGGATCTTCGGCGCGCCGGTCATGGTGCCCGACGGGAACAGCGCGGCGAGCACGTCGTAGCTGTCCAGCTCCGGCGACACCGCGCCGGTGACGGTGGAGACCAGGTGCAGCACGTGCGAGTAACGCTCGACGACCAGGGTCTCCGGCACGTCCAGGGTGTCCGGTCGGCAGATCCGGCCGATGTCGTTGCGGCACAGGTCCACCAGCATGATGTGCTCGGCGATCTCCTTCGGGTCGGCGGCGAGCCGCCGGCCCGCCTCCCGGTCCCGCGCCGGGTCGCCGGTGCGCGCGGCGGTGCCGGCGATCGGCCGCATCGTGGCCGTGCCGTCCTCGACCCGCACGAACAGCTCGGGGCTCGCCCCGATGACGGTCTGCCCGGCCAGCGGGGCCAGGTACATGTACGGCGACGGGTTGCGCCGGCGCAGCCGCTCGTACACCCGGACCGGGTCGGCGTCGCTGCGGATGGTCAGCTCGTGGCCGATCTGCACCTGGTAGATGTCGCCGGCCGCGATGTGCCCGAGGCAGCGGTCGACGGCCCGACGGTAGTCGTCCTCGGCGACGTCGTCGGTGACCGCGAACGGCGGCATCGCCCCGTCCGCCGCCCCGTCGCCCGGCGGCCCGTCGGCGGCGTCCAGCAACGCGACCAGCTCGCCGGCCGGGTCGTCGGGCCAGGCCGGGGAGCGGTGCAGCAGCAGCTCCGCCGTCCCGGCCGTCAGGTCGAAGCGGACCAGGCCCCGGTGCAGCACCAGGCAGGCGTGCGGCAGCCGGGGGCCGCCCTCGATCAGGTACGGCAGCCGCTCGAAGTGCCGGGCCGCGTCGTAGCCGAGGAACGCCAGGAAGCCGAAGGAGAAGTCACCCGGCCCGGCGGGGGCGTCGAACAGCTCCTGCACGACGCGCAGCACCTCCTCCAGGCCGTCGACCCCGGCGGCCCGCGCCCGGGCGGCGGCGGCCAGGGCGGGCCGGCCGGTGACGGTCACCGCGCGGCCGGTCACCGCGACCGACAGCAGCTCCCCGAAACCGACGTACGCGTGGCGGGTGTCGCCCGCCGGGCCCGCCGGCGACTCCAGCAGGTAGACCTGGTCGGCGCCGAACCTGCGGCGCAGCGCGAGGTACGCGGCGAACGGGTCGGCGACGCGGACCCGGTGGCGCTCGGTGGCGACCGGCACGACGGTGTCCGGTCGGGCTGGTGCGAGTGTCATCTCTGCTCCTTGCCTGGACCGTGTCGGGGCGGGTCAGCTGCGCAGCGAGTGCGCGCCGGCGGCGGCCCGGGCGGCGGCGACGTCCCGGTCGGCCCCGGCCCGGTTGTCCTTGATCCGGGCGGCCTTCCAGCTCACGAACGCCCCGGTGTTGGTGATCGGGTCGAGTTCGGTGGTGACCTCCACCCGCGTCGGCACCCCGAAGTGCTCGGTGAGCCGGGTGGCGAGCGCGGCCCGCGCGGCGGAGCCGTCGGCGTCGGCGGCACCGTCGCGCAGCAGTTCCACGTAGACGGTGAGGGCGTCGGTGCCGTTGGGCGCGGTGTCGATGACCACCTGGTAGCCGAGGCAGCGGGACAGGCCGCCGAGCACGGCCGACTCGATCTGCGCGGGACGGTACCGCCCGGCGCCGATCGCGACCCGGTCGGCGACCCGGCCCAGCACCTCGACCACGTCGCCGGGGCCGCCGCAGCCGCAGGAGTTCGGGGCGACGGTCACCAGGTCGCCGGTGCGGTAGCGGATCAGCGGCTTGATGCCGTCGACGAGCATGGTCAGGCACAGCTCGCCGGTGCCGTACGCGCCGAGGCTGGCCTCTGAGTCGGGGTCCAGCACCTCGACCAGGTAGTTCGGCCCGGAGATGTGCAGCCGGTCCAGGTGGCAGCCGGTGCCGATCGCCATGGCCTCCTGCGACCCGTACAGGGCGGGGCGCACGTCCGCGCCCCAGATCGAGCGCACGTTCGCCCCGAACGCCGGGGTGCAGATCTCCCCCAGCACGGTGAACAGCTTCACCGGCAGGTCCCGCGCCGGGTCGAGCCCGTTCTGCAGGGCCGCCTTGGCCAGGTTCAGGCAGAGCGCCGGGGCGGCCACGAGGACCTCCACGTTCAGCTCCCGGATCAGCCGCAGCGCCTTGCGGAAGCCCACCCGGGGCGACTCCGGCCAGATCTTGACGTGGCAGGCGCCGAGGCGCTGGGCGACGTCGCCGAAGGTGTCGCCGAAGGCGTACAGCTCCGAGGGGCCCATCAGCCCGACCACCGGGCGGCGGCCGTCGAAGTAGTGGTCGAACAGCCGCCGCCACGCCCACTCGACGTGCACGTTGCTGGACATGACGTCCTTCGCGTCGCGGGGGCAGGGCGTGGACGCCCCGGTGGTGCCGGTGGTCTCGTAGTAGATCAGCGCGTCGGCGGGGGTGCCGGCGAGCACGTCGTGCATCTCCCGGCGCAGGTCGTCCTTCGTGGTGAACGGCAGCCGGCCCAGGGTGTCCGGGGTGACCGCGTCGAGGTCGACCCCGGCGAGGTGCCGGGCGTAGAACGGCGACCGGGCCGTCACGTGCCGCAGCACCGCCCGCAGCCGGTTGGCCCGCCAGGTGGCCCAGTCGGCCGCGTCGAGCAGGCCGGCCTGGTACCGCTCGCTGACGAGCGGGTAGTCGCGCCAGAAGTCTTCTCCGGTGGTCGCGTTGGTCATGACTGTCCGCTCCCGGTGTGTGCGCTGGTACGTCGCCAAGGTCGCCGGCGACGCTAGGCGCCCCCGGTTGGCCGCCGGTTACGCGCGGGCGGGACCGGCGCGTAACCGGCCGCTCGTACGGTGCGCACCGATGGCCGCACCGTCGGGCGAGGAGGAGTCATGGGGACGCTGATGGGCCGACTGGCCGCCATGTCGGAGGAGGACCGGGCCAGGGTGCTGGCGAAGGTCCGGGGCGCCGCGGGCGGCGCGGCGGGCACCGGGGAACCCCGGCTGACCCCCGGGGCCTGCCCGGCGGGGCGGGGGCCGGCGTCGTTCGTGCAGGAGCAGCTCTGGTTCGTCAGCCAGCTCGCGCAGGGCGTCCCGGCGTACAACGTGTCGTTCGCGTTCCACCTGACCGGGCCGCTCGACGCCGACGCGCTGCTGGCGGCGGTCCGCGACGTGGTCCGCCGGCACGACGTGCTGCGCAGCCGGCTGGTGCTCGCCGACGGCCGGCTCGTCCAGGAGGTCACCGACGCCGACCCGCAGGTGCCGGTGCGCGACCTGACCGGCGCGCCCGACCCGCAGGGGGCCGCGCAGGAGCGCGTCGCCGAGCTGTCCCGCACCGCGTTCGACCTGGCCGCCCGGCCGCCGCTGCGGCTGGAGCTGCTGCGCATCTCCCCCACCCGGCACGCGCTGGCGTGGATCGCCCACCACACCCTGGTCGACGGCTGGTCGTTCGGCATCCTGCTGACCGAGCTGGCCGGGGCGTACCGGGCCCGGTGCGCGGGGCGGGAACCGGACCTGCCCGAGGTGCGACTGCAGTTCCGCGACGTCGCGCACTGGCAGCGGGAACGGATGACCGGGCCGACCCTGGACCGGCTGCTGGACCGCTGGCAGCGGCGGCTGGCCGGGCCCGCCCCGGCGGAGCTGCCCACCGACCGGCCCCGGGGCGCCGCGCAGACGTTCCGCGGCGGAATGCTCCGCTTCGACTTCGGCGCCGACGACGCCGCCGGGGTCAGCGCCGTCGCCGACCGGCTGCGGGTCACCCCGTTCGCCGTGCTGCTGGGCGCGTACGCGCTGGTCGTGGCCGCGTACGCCGGGTCGGACGCGGCGGTGGTCGGCGCGCCGCTGGCCGGACGGGGCCGCCCGGAGCTGGACGCGGTGGTCGGCCCGTTCTCCAACACCCTGCCGCTGCGCGTCGACCTGTCCGGCGACCCGACCGGGGCCGAGGTGCTGACCCGCGCCAACGACGCGATGCTCGACGCGGTGTCGGGGCAGGACGTGCCGTTCAGCAGGCTCGCCGACGCGGTGCGCGGCGACCGGGACGCCCGCCGCAACCCGCTGTTCGACGTGCTGTTCAACCTGGGCAACCTGCCGCCGGGCAGCGACCGCGCCGACCTGGGCGGGCAGACCCGGCTGGAGGTGGCCGGCTGTCCGAACGGGACGGTCCGCCTCGACCTGGAGCTGACCGCCGAACACACGCCGCAGGCGCTGACCGGCCGGCTGGAGTACAACGCCGACCTGTTCGACGAGGCCACGGCCGCCGCCCTGCTCGACGACGTACGGCTGGTGGTCGGGCAGCTCGCCGCCGACCCGACGACCCGCCGGTCGGCGCTCGAGGTGCCCGGCGCGCGCCGGCGGCGGCTCGCCGCGGTGGCCCGCGCGGCCGGCGACGACGCCGCCCCGCTGCGCCCGGCCCGCACCGCGGCCCGGCGTACCCGGGCGTGGAGCCGGTGACCCGGCCCCGGTCAGTCGCCGGCCGGCGGCCCGGCCGCGAGGACCTCCCGGTCCTCGTCGGGCAGCCAGCAGTCGGCCAGGTCGTGGGCCCGCCACCCCTCCAGCGCGCCGTAGTCGTGCAGCAGGTCGACGAAGTCGTGCAGGACGGGCCGCCGGTCGTTGCGCCGCCACAGCAGCGACCACGGGTACACCGGTCGCGGCTCGACCAACGGCAGGGTGACCAGGTCGTCGGCCTGCGGGTTGGCCACGTCGGCGGCGGAGAGGAAGACCCGCCCCAGGGCCCGGCCCCGGCGCAGCAGCTCGTCCGCCCCGACGTTGTCGACCTGCTCGAAGGTGAGCGGGATGCCGAACCGGTCGGCGAAGAGCTGCAGGTAGGTGCCCCACTCCACGGCGCTGCCCGGGCTGGGCACCCAGACGCCGTGGTCGACCAGGTCGGCGGGGCGCACCGTCGACCGGCCGGCCAGCGGGTGCCCGGCGTCCACGACGGCCACCAGGGGCTCCAGCCGGATCAGCCGGTGCGCCACGGCGGTCGCGGTCGCGGCACCGGCGACCCGGCCGAAGACGGCGTCGATCTCGGCCCGGCGCAACGCCGGCAACGCCAGGGAGAGCCCTCGCCGGGCGCTGATCTCCAGGCGCAGCCGGGGGTTGCCGGCCAGCACCGCCGCGACGAGCCGGGCCGGGCCGAGCCGGTCGTGCAGGACGTCGACGCGCAGCGGGGTGGCCGGGCGGTGCACCGCGGCCACCGCCGCGTCGCCGGCGGCGAGCAGGTCGCGGGCCGGGCCCAGGAAGCGCCGGCCCGCCTCGGTGAGCGCGCTGGTGCGGGTGGACCGTTCGAACAGGGGCCGGTCGAGCAGCTCCTCCAGCCGCTGGATCCGCTTCGACAACGCCTGCTGGGACAGGCCGAGGCGCTCGCCGGCCCGGCCGAAATGCAACTCCTCGGCGGTGACCACGAAGGCTCTTACCAGCGCGAGGTCGAGATCCATGACGCCATCCTGTGGTGACAACCAATCGTTGTCAAACGCACCGGGCGGTTGTTGGACCGCGCTCGCCGGAAGTTATGGAATGAACATACCGGCGCATGCCGGTGGGTAAATGCGAAAACCCTCGCCGTCGACACCGGAACCGGGCCGGCGGAACGCCTGAACAAGAAGTGGAAGGAGGCGGCAGAATGGCTGCCACGCTGTCGCAACAGGATCTCCCGAAGGCCGATCCGCGCCGCTGGAAAGCATTGGCGCTGCTCGCGCTCGTCCAGTTCATCATTTTCCTGGACGCCACCATCGTCAATGTCGCGCTGCCGTCCATCCAGCGTGATCTCGGCTTTTCCGAGGCGACGCTGACCTGGGTGGTGAACGCGTACCTGATCACCGCCGGTGGTCTGCTGCTGCTCGGCGGCCGGATCGCCGACCTGGTCGGCCGGCGGAAGGTGTTCTGCCTCGGCGCCGGCCTGTTCGCGGTGGCCTCCGCGACCGCCGGCCTGGCCCAGAACAGCGAGGTGCTGCTGGCCGGCCGGTCGTTGCAGGGCGTCGCCGAGGCGCTCTCCGCGCCGGCCGCGATGTCCATGGTGGCCCTGCTCTTCACCGACCCGAAGGAGCGGGCGAAGGCGTTCGGCATCTGGGGCGGCCTGGCCGGGCTGGGCTCCGCCGCCGGTGTGCTGCTCTCGGGCGTGCTGACCGACCTGGCGAGCTGGCGGTGGGTGTTCCTGGTGAACATTCCGCTGGCCGTGATCCCGATGCTGCTCCTGCCGAAGCTGGCCGACGAGAGCCGGGCACCGGCCCAGGGCCGGCGGCGCCCGGACTGGCTGGGCGCGGTGCTGGTCACCGGCGGTCTGATCGCGATCCTCAACGCCGTGCTGAACGCCGCCCGCAACGGCTGGGACTCCGCGCCGGTGCTCGTTCCGCTGCTGGTCGGCATCGCCGCCCTGGCCCTGTTCGTGGTGGTGGAGACGAAGGTGGCGCAGCCGCTGGTGCCGCTGGGCTTCTTCGCCAACCGGGTACGCGCCACCGCGAACGTGGCGACCGTGTTCGTGGCCAGCAGCTCGGCCGCGGTGTTCTTCCTGATCGTCCTCTACACCCAGAACGTCCTGGGCTACTCGCCGCTCGCCAGCGGCCTGGCCTGGCTGCCGTTCTGCGTGGCGTTCATGCCCGGCCTGTTCCTCTCCACCAAGCTGATCATGAAGGTGGGTCCCCGGTCGACGCTGGCCGCCGGCCTGGCCGTCTCGGCGATCGGGGTGGCCCTGTTCACCCGGATCTCGGTCGACGGCTCGTACCTGACCGACCTGCTGCCGGCCATGGTGGTGACCGCGCTGGGCTTCGGCATGACGAACCCGGCCATGCAGAACGCCGCCCTGCACGAGGTGTCCGAGGCCGACGCCGGCCTGGGCTCCGGGATCGTCACCACGGTGCTGCAGATGGGCAGCGCCCTGGGGCTGACCGTCTTCGTCTCCCTGGCGCTGAGCCACCAGCGGGGGCAGCAGGCCGCCGGGGTGGCCGAGAACCTGGCCGTCGTGCGCGGGTACGACCACGCGTTCGGCATCGCCGCCGGGGCCCTCGCGGTGGGCGCGGTCGCCGCGCTGGTGATCCTGCGCGGCGTGCGGCCGACCGCCCCGCAGCAGGTCGACGCGGCCGCGGCCGTGGACGACGGCGCGGAGCAGGACCTCGACGACCTCGCCGACGCCGACCACAGGCGGCGTCCGGTGGGGCAGGGCGCGCGGGGCTGACCCGCCGCCCGACGCGGTGGCCGGGGCGGAGCGATCCGTCCCGGCCATCGCCGTGTCCGGCCCTCCGGGGGCCCGCCGAGGGCAACCGGGCGCGGGGCACGGGCACGGTCGGCCCACGCCCGCTCCGCGCCGGCGGGCCGGTGACGCGACGCAATCCCTCCCGGCCGCCGGCAGCCACCCCCACCGCCCCCTTTGCTCTGCACCCAGGGACACAACACCCCACGCCGCGTGACGTACCGTCTGCTCCCCCGCCCCTCGCCGCCGGGCATCCGGGCAGCTCGGGCGGGGTGTTGCGGATACGGGTGCAGAGCAAAGGGGGCACGGCAGCTCCGGCGGGGCCGGCCGGGCACGACGCAGAGTCACGTTGGCCGGCCCGGGCAGCCGGCCCCCACGGGCCGTCACGTCAGGTGAGCGCCGGGGTCGGGGTCGGGGTGGGGCGGAGCGGCGGGGCAGGGCCGGGCGAGGGCGGGGCAGGCGCAGGGGCGGTCCCGGCCCGCGCCTAGCGCACGGGGCGCGGCGGGCTCGACGCGCGGCGGATGAACGCGACCGCCTCCCGGGCGGAGGTCGCCCGCATCGGCGGGCCGACCAGGTGGTCGAGGACCCGGGGCCAGGACGGCACCACCAGCAGGTGGCCGGCGTTCGGCACGACCTCCAGCCGGGCGTCGGGCAGGGCGTCGCGCCACCACCGGCCGTGCTCGGGGCCGGCGAGGGCGTCGTCGGCGCCGTACAGCAGCAGGGTGGCCGCCCCGACCTGGTCGGGGGTGAAGCCCCACGGGCGCAGCGAGTAGCCGGCGATGTCGTCCGCCATCCCCCGCACGCCCTGCGCGAACGCCTCGGCGAGCATGTCGCCGATCCGCGTCCCGACACCGGGGTCGGCCGGCGCGGCCCGGTCGGCCGGGTCCGCGCCGAGCAGCCGCAACGCCGCCGGGTCCCGGGGGTCCGGCGGCACCAGGCCGGCCAGCGCGGCGTCCAGCTGGGCGCGGACGTCGGCGGGCGGCCGGTCGCGCAGCCCCGCGGTCAGGTCGCGCTGGCCCGGGTCGAGCCAGGGCACCTCCTCGTCCGGGGCGGGGGTGGCCAGCACGGCCACCCGGCGCACCAGGTCGGGCCGGCGGGCCGCGAGGGCGAGGGCGACCCGGCCGCCGGCCGACCAGCCCGCGACCGCCACCCGCCCGAGGCGCCGCTGGTCGATCAGCTCGGCGAGGTCGTCGGCGGCCGTCGGCACGTCGGCCCAGTCGGTGGCCGGGTCGGAGCCGCCGTAGCCGGGCCGGTCGAGGGCGAGGAGGGTGACCCCGGCGAGCCGGGTGGCCGCCGGGTCGGGGTCGAACGCGCCGGAGCCCGGGGCGGGATGGCAGAACACCACCACCCGCCGGCCGGTGTCCGCACCATGGCGGTGCACCACCGCCCGGCGACCGTCCCTGAGCGTGATGATCTCCCCGGTGCTGGACATGCGGCCGAGTCTGACAGCGGGCGGCGGCCGGGGAGCCGGTACGGCGCGCGCCGCGCTCAGGTGCGGGCCGAGCCGACCAGGATGCGGTCCTGCGACGCCGGGGTCGCCGGGGTCTGCGGCAGGTCGTCGTCCGGTCGGGCCCGCCGGACCGCCCGCACGCCGGCCGCCCCGGCCAGCAGCGCGGTCACGGTGAGCAGGCCCAGGTACCAGTCAAGCCGGCCGGCCCCGGCCAGCCAGGTCGCCAGGGCCGGGGTGAGCCCGCCGGCCAGCGAGCTGGCCACGGCGTGCGGCAGCCCGATACCGCTGGCCCGCAGGTGGGTGGGGAACATCGAAGCCATGATCTTCGGCAGGACCGCGGTCAGGCAGGACATGAAGAACAGCCCCGTGCACAGGCAGAGCACCAGCCGCCCGGTGCCGCCGGACGCGGCGTTCAGGGCGAGCGGGCCGGCCACCGCGAAGCCGAGGACGCTGACGCCGAGCATCGGCAGCACGCCCACCCGGTCGGCGAGCAGGCCCAGCGGGATCAGCACCACGATGGACAGGGCGATGGCGGCGGTGACCGCCGCGTAGACGGCGTCGGCGGGCATCCCGGCCTGGCTCTGGGCCAGCGCCGGGGCGACGGTGGTCCAGGTGGTCGTCTGCACGGTCACCCCGACCACGAACAGCGCGGCGACCACAACGGCGCCCCTGTGGTCGCGCCAGAGCCGGCGCAGGCCGGGCGGCGGGCCGCTGCGCCGGGCCCGGACGAACGCCTCGCTCTCCCCGAGCTGGCGGCGCAGCACCAGCAGCACCGCCGACAGGGCCGCCCCGGCCAGGAACGGGACCCGCCACGCCCAGTCGGCCATGGCCTGCGACCCGACGGTCGCGCTGAGCGCCAGGCCGAGCGCCGACGCCGCGAGGCCGCCGGCGGCGGAGCTGACCGCGAAGATGCTGCCGAACAGGCAGCGCCGGCTGCGCGGGGCCAACTCCATCAGGTACGACACGGCGGCCGGCCACTCGCCGCCGGCCGACAGCCCCTGGGCGGCCCGCGCGAGGAACAGCAGCACGGGGGCGGCCACCCCGATGGCGGCGTACGTGGGCAGCAGGCCGATGACCAGGCTGCCGCCGCCCATCAGCGTGATCGACAGCAGCAGGGCGAGGCGGCGGCCCCGCCGGTCGGCCAGCGCGCCCATCAGGATGCCGCCGAGCGGGCGGAACAGCATGCCCGTCGCGTACGCGACGAAGACCGCGAGCAGGGCGGTGAGCGGGTCGGCGGAGGGGAAGAAGTGCTGGGCGATCAGCGGCGCGTACAGGCCGAAGATCAGCCAGTCGAAGTACTCGATGAAGTTCCCGGCGACGGTGGTGGCGACGGTGCGCGCCCGCCGTCGGGGCGTGGTGGCGGTCGGTACCGCGTGAGTGGTCATGGTCGTACCTCCGGATGGGTCGGCTCAGCGGGGTCGCAGGGCCGAGGCGTACAGGGCCAGCTCGGCGTCGAGGGCGCGGGTGATCGAGCCGACCTGCCGGAACACGTGCCCCTCCCCGGGGAACCGCAGGTAGGTGTGGGGCGCCCCGGCGTCGGTCAGCGCGGCGACGAACCGTTCGGCCGGCGCGAGCGGGCAGACGGTGTCCTCCTCTCCCTGAAGCAGCAGCAGCGGCCCGGCGAGGCGGGCGGCGCGGTGGACGGGCGCGCGGTCGGCGTAGGTGGGCCGGGCGGCCGGCAGCGGCCCGATCAGGCCGTGCAGGTAGTGCGACTCCAGGTCGTGGGTCTCCCCCTCGGCCCACGCCAGCGGGTCCAGCACGGGGAAGTACGCGGCCCCGCAGCGGAACGTGTCGACGCTGGTCAGCGCCGCGCAGGTGGTCCAGCCGCCGGCCGAGCCGCCGCGCAGGGCGACCCGGTCGCCGTCGACCGTCCCCTCCGCGGCGAGCGCTCGGGCGACGGCCGCGCAGTCGGCCACGTCGACGACGCCCCAGCCGCCGCGCAGCCGGTCCCGCCAGGCCCGCCCGAAGCCGGTGGAGCCGCCGTAGTCGACCAGCGCGACCGCGTACCCGCGGCTGGTGAACAGGAGCGTCTCGGGGTCGAGGGCGTCGGTGACCCGCCCGGTGGGGCCGCCGTGGGCGACGACGAGCAGCGGCGGCCGGTGTCCCGGGTCGGCGGCGACGGCGGGGTTGCGGGGCGGGTAGACGACGGCGTGCACCTCACCGCCGGGCACCGGGAACCGGCGGTGCTCCCCGGCGGGCAGCCAGCCGGGGCCGGGGGTGCGGTAGCGGTCGCCGGTCACCGCGCCGGCCCGCCCGGTCGCGGTGTCGACGCGGACCAGGGCGGGCTGCCGGTCGGGTGAGGCGGCCATCGCGGCCACCGTCGTGCCGGCGGCGCTGACGGGCCCCCACACCGTGTACGGCAGGTCCAGCTCGTCGAGGACGCCCCGGGCCGGGTCGAGCACCGCGAGCCGGGTGCCGTGCCGGGCCGCCCCGTCTCCGTCCGGTCGCGGGGCGGCCGGGTCGGGTCGCCGGGCCCCGGCTGCGTACCAGCCGGTGACGGCCAGGGCGATCCGGCCGTCGGCCAGCGGCGCGGCCCACGTCTGCCCGGGCCGCCACAGCGCGCCGCCGGCCTCGCGGTCGCCGCGCCACAGCGGCCGGCGGTCGCCGGCCAGCCCGATGGCGTACGGGTTCCACCAGCCGTCGGGGTCGGTGAGCGCCAGCAGGGTGCCGGCGTCGAGCCACTCGGCCTGGCAGACCGCCTCGGCGTCCCCGCCGGCCAGCACCCGGTGCTCGCCGAGCCGCCCGTCGACGATCGGGGCGACCCGCAGCCGGGCCGCGTCCCACGGCATGTCGGGGTGGTCCCAGCCGAGCCAGACGGCGTGCCGGCCGTCCGGGGCGACCCGCAGGCCGGCGAGGAACCGGTGGCCGCCGCCGCCCAGCACCCGGGGCTCGGCGTCGCCGTGGCCGGTCAGCGGCACCGCGACGAGGTCGCGGAGCACGTCGGTGGTGCGGGGGCCGGTGCGTCGCTCCCGCACACACCACACCTCGTCGCCGACGACGGTGCCCTCGGCGTACCGGTGGCGGCCGCCCGACAGCGGGGTGAGCGGGCGCGGCGGCGCCGCGTCGGGGCCGGCGGTCACCAGGTACAGCCGCTGGTCGGTGTCGCGGGAGACGACGGCCGCGTCGGCGGAGACGACGGTGAACGGTCGGCCGCCGTACTCCTGGAAGCGGCTGCGGGCGCTGAACCCGGCGGGGACGGCGTCGGCGACGCCGGTCGCGGCGGTCCACCGGCACAGCACGGCCCGGCCGCCCTCGGCGGGGCGCAGGTCGGTGAACCAGACGGTGTCGCCGTGGGCGACCACCCACTGCTCGATCAGCCAGCGGGGCTCCCCGCCGGCCGCCGCCGCGTCCTGCGGGCGGAACGGCGAGGGCCACTCGCCGGGCGGCGGCGTGCCGGTGGCGGCGGGCGCGCAGGTGGAGGGCGGGGCGCCGGTGGCGGCGGAGTACGCCTCGGCCGCCGTGGGGGCGGTCACCGGGTCGCCCCGGCGGTCACGACGGGTCCCCGCGACGGGGCGGGGCGGGCGGCGACCAGCCGGATCGGGGCGCACCCCGCCGGGTCGACCACGGGCTCCCCGTCGACGCCGGCCCGCACGGCGACGCCGCGACCGGCCACGGCGGCGGGCGAGTCGACGGCGAGGGCGACGGCGCACAGGCCGGGGCCGAGCCGGTCGAGGTGGGCGACGACCGGGTCGCCGACACCGGCGGGTCCGACAGAACCGGCGGGGGTGGCAGAACCGGCGGGGGCGAGCAGCCGCAGCACCCGCCCGTCGGGCAGCGTCCACGTCGCGGACCGGTCGCCGAGGGCGGGCGGGCCGCCGAGCAGGACGGCGTACTCGGCCGCGGCGGCGGGCAGGTCGGTGACGGCGATGTCCACCCCGGCCACGCCGTGCACGCCGCCACGGCGCAGCTCGGCCGGGTCGGGGTCCGCCTCGGGCCACGGGTCGAGGTACTCGATGAGCGACGGCAGCCGGCCGGTGCGGAACTCCTCCCCGTGCGCGCCGACCCGCCAGCGGCGACGCCGGCCGTCGGGGCGCACCGACACGCCGTCCAGGGGCGGGGAGACCGGCACGCCCCGGCCGGCCAGGGCGGCGCAGGTCGTCGGCAGGTCCTCGGCGGCCAGGACGGCGGACACCCAGCCGCCGCCGGCGTCGCTCACCCCGGTCATCCGCCGGCTCGCCGGCCGGCCCGCCGCCTCGGCGCGGTCCACGACGGTGATCAGTTCGAGGTAGCTGCCGGCGAACCGGAGGACCGCGTTGGTCGTACCCCAGCCGGGGTGACGGCTGCCGGGGCGCGACGGCCGGTCGAAGCAGGCGGTGAACGCGGCCCGGGCCGCGTCGAGGTCGGGTACGGCGAGCATGACGTGGTCGACGCCGGTGATGGGCATGGGTCGCTCCAGGCTGGTCGGCCGGCCGTGGGCCGGCAGGGGTGGGTACGACGGACCCGGGGCGGACGCGCCGCCGGCGCGGCGCGCCCGCCCCGGGCGGTCACTCCAGGAACTCGGTCAGGTCGTCGGCCTCGCCCAGCTCGGCGAGCAGCCGCGCGGCGGCGGCCACCCCCTCGCCCTGCTCCGGGTCGTCGAGCAGGGTGGCGGCCACCTCGGCCACCGTCGGGCCGGTGAACACGGCCCGCAGCGGCAGCTCGCCGCCGGTCAGCTCCCGGATCCGGGACACCAGCTGGGTGGCGATGACGGAGTTGCCGCCGAGGGCGAAGAAGTGGTCGTGCCGGCCGACCCGGTCGACGCCGAGCAGCTCGGCCCACACCTCGGCGAGCAGCTGCTCGACCGGCCCCTCGGGGGCGGTGAAGTCCTGCTCGTCGTCGCGGCCGACGGTCGCCTCGGTCAGCGCCCGCCGGTCCACCTTGCCGTTGCCGGTCAGCGGCAGCCGCTCCAGCACGGTCAGGGCGCCCGGCACCATGTACCGGGGCAGCTTCGCGCCGACGTGGGCCAGCACGTCCGCCGGCTCCGGCGGCGCGTCCGGCCGCGCCGGGGTCACGTACGCGACCAGCCGCAGCGTCTGCGGGGTGGCCCCGGCGGCCACGGCGACCGCCCGGTCCACCGCCGGATGCTCGGCCAGCGCCGCCTCGACCTCGCCCAGCTCGATCCGGTGGCCCTGGATCTTCACCTGGAAGTCGGTGCGGCCGAGGATCTCGATGCTGCCGTCGGGCAGGTAGCGGCCGAGGTCCCCGGAGGCGTACCTGCGTTCCCCGGTGGCCGGGTCCCGGAGGAACTGGGCGTCGGTGCGCTCCGGGTCGCGCCAGTAGCCGCGCGCCAGGCCGACCTCGCTGGCGATGTGGATCTCCCCGGGCACCCACACGGGACGGTGGTCGCCACGGGCGTCCAGCACGTGGTAGCGCTGATTGCTCATCGGCCGCCCGTACGGGATGCTCGGCCAGGCCGGGTCGACCTCGCCGATCGGGTTGATCACCGACCAGACGCAGGTCTCCGTCGGCCCGCCGGAGCCGATCACCCGGATGCCCGGTGCGACGGCGCGCACCCGGTCGGGCAGGGTCAGCGGGATCCAGTCGCCGGCCAGCACGGTCAGCGCCAGCGGGGCCAGGGTCTCCCCGGTGCCCTCGACGTGGCTGACCAGGATCTCCAGCAGGGCCGGCACCGAGTTCCAGAAGGTGACCCCGTGCCGGCGGACCAACTCGGCCCACTGCTGCGGGTCGGGGTTCGGCGTCGGCGTGGGCACGACCACCGTGCCGCCGGCCGCGACGATGCCGAACACGTCGTAGACGGACAGGTCGAAGTGCAGGCCGGACACGGCCAGGCACCGGTCGTCCGGGCCGACGCCGAAGCGGCGGTTGACGTCGCAGATGGTGTTCGCCGCGCCCCGGTGGTCGACCATCACCCCCTTCGGCTTCCCCGTGGAGCCGGAGGTGTAGATGACGTACGCCAGGTCGGTGACCGCCTGGACGGGGGCGAGCGGGGTCGGGTCGACGTCGTCGAAGTCGGCGTCGACGCGCAGCCGGCGCACCCCGTCGGGCCACTCGACGCCCGGGTCGACGGCGGCCTGGGTGAGCACGGTGGACACCTCGCCGTCGCGCAGCAGGTGGTGCAGCCGCTCGGTGGGCACCTGCGCGTCGATCGGCAGGTAAGCCGCCCCGGCGGCGAGCACGCCGTGCGCGGCGACGATCTGCTCCCAGCCCTTCTCCATCACGACGGCGACCAGCTCGTTCGGCCGGGCCCCGCCGTCGCGCAGCAGGCGGCCGACCTGGTTGACCCGCCGGTCCAGCTCCCGGTAGGTGAGCACGGTGTCGCCGCAGATCACCGCCGGGGCGTCGGGGCGGGCGGCGGCGTGCGCGGCGACCGGTGCGTGCAGCAGCGTGTCCGGCACCGGCGCGTCGGTGCGGTTGACCTCCCGCCGCACGGCGAGCTGGTGCTCGGGCACCAGCGCGAACCGCTCGCTGCGCCAGCTGCCCGGCTCGGCGACGAGCCGGTCCAGCAGCCGGCAGTACGCGCCGAACATGTCCGCGAGCATCCCGGCGGGGAACACCTCGTCGATGGTGTCCCAGCTGAAGTGCAGCGCCCCGGCCACCTCGGAGACCTGGAAGTCCAGCGTCACCTGCGGGGTCTGGGTGCTGGTGTGGCTGGCCTCGCCGAGGGCGGTGGTGAAGTGCCGGGGCGGCTGCCCCAGCAGGCTGGTCACCACGACCGGGAACGCGGCCCGCACCTGACCGCGCTGGCGTCGGGCCAGCTCCCGCATCACCCGTACGCCGCCGAAGTGGCGGTGCTCCAGGTCCTCGAAGAGCTGCTGCTGCAGGGAGCGGGCCCGGTCGGCGAACGTGCCGTCGACCTTCTCCACGGCCAGCAGGCTGGTGGTGGTGAAGTCGCCGATCAGCTTGTCCACGTCGGGGTGCAGCGGCAACCGGTTGAACAGCGGGAAGTTGATCGTGAACCGGTCGTTGCCGCTCCACGCCCGCAGCACCTCGGTGAACGCGGCGACGACGACGCCCGACGGGGTGGCCCCGGCGGCGTGCGCCCGCTCCTTCAGCGTCGCCCAGGCGGCCGGGTCGAGCCGGTGCTCCCGGCGGGTGAACCGCACGTCGGTCACCTCGGCCGCCCCGGCGGCGCGGGGCAGCTCCGGCGCGGCCGGCAGGCCCCGCTCGATCCGGTCCAGCCAGTACCGCTTCGACCGCTGGTACGCCTCGGACCGCTCCAGCGCCACCTCGGCGGCGAGCACGTAGTCGCGGAAGGACAACCTCGGCTCGGGCAGCTCGGCCGCCGGGTCCTCGTAGCACGTGACCAGGTCGGGCACCAGGATCTGGAAGTAGCTCCAGGCGTCGATGATGAGCAGGTCCAGGCTGAGGTGGATCAGCCCCCGCCCGTCGGGCAGCAGGGTGAGCCGCACGTCCCACAGCGGGAACGTGTCCGCCGGGGCGACGTGGTGGGACAGGTGCTCGCGCAGCTCGGCCACCGCCCGGTCGGCGTCGGCCGGGTCACGGTCGCGCAGGTCCAGCACCGGGATCTCGTACGCCGGCGGGTCGGCCAGCACCCGCTGGGTGCCGTCGGGGCGGATCACCGCGCGCAGCATGTCGTGCCGTTGCAGCACCCGCGCCCACGCCGCCCGGAACCGGTCGACGTCCAGGTCGCCGCTGCACCACTCCCAGTAGCCGTGGCAGCCGACGCTGCCCAGCTCGACGGCGTCGCTGCGGCCGATCCAGTACGCCTGCTGCGTGTCGGTGAGCGGGAACGGCTCGTACCGGTCGTCGGGGTGGTGGGCCATCGGCGGCAGGTCGCCGAACGGTTCGTCGTCGTATCCGTCGTCGTCGCCGTCGTGTCCGTCGTCGTCTCCGCCGTCGGTCGGCTGGTCGACCCGGGCGGCTTCGATCAGCGCCGCCGCGCGGGCCACCGAGGCGACCCGGTCGGGCGCGAGGTCGACGCCGTACCGGCTGGCGGCCAGGGCGGACACCGCCTGGCGGAGCCGCTGCGGCGTGGCCGCGCCGGTCAGGTCGTCCTCGACGCCGATCCGCTCCACGCCGAGCACCTCCGCGCACAGGTCGGCGAGGTCGCGTTCCAGCTCGCTGCGCGGCGCCACGTACGGGGCGTCGCTGACCGGGGCGGGCGGGGCCGGCAGGGCGGCCCGGTCCAGCTTGCCGTTGGGCAGGCAGGGCAGGCCGGCGAGCCGCACGATCGCGCCCGGCAGCAGGTGCGACGGGAGCCGGTTGGCCAGCCCCTCGCGCAGCTCCCGGGTGGAGAACGCGGCCTCGTCGGCGGGCACGACGTACGCGACGAGCTGGGGTCGCCCGTCCCGGCCGGGGCGGGCCAGCACGGCCGCCTCCCGGACCGTCCCGTCGGCGGTCAGCGCGGCCTCCACCTCGGTGAGGGTCACCCGGCGGCCGGCGACGCGGACCACGGCGTCGGCCCGGCCGAGGATCTCCACGGTGCCGTCGGGCCGGTAGCGGGCCAGGTCGCCGGTGCGGTACAGCACCGGCTCCGGCTCCTCCGGCAGCGGGTTGCGCACGAACGCCTCGGCGTCGCACTCGGGGCGGGCCAGGTAGCCGGCGGCCAGGCCGGCGCCGGCCACGTACAGCTCGCCGGCCACACCGGCGGGCACGGGCTCGCGGTGCCGGTCCAGCACGTACAGCCGCACGTTGGCGATGGGGCGGCCGGCGCTGGGCAGCCGGACGGCCCGCTCGTCCTCGGCGACGCCGCGGGAGGTGCACCGCACCCCGGAGCCCCGGTCGTAGCAGCTGGTGGCCGCGCCGACCTCGGTGGCCCCGTAGCAGGCGACCACCTCGAACGGCAGCGCCGGGCTCGGCCAGTGGCGCAGCGGCTCGCCGACCGCGACGAGGAACCGCAGCGCGGACCGGTCGGGCCAGAACAGCCCGGCGAGGCGCTCGGCCAGCCGGTTGAGCACCAGGGCGTGGGTGACGCCCCGGGCCACCAGCCAGTCCCGCAGCCGGGTGGGGCTGGCCGTGGTGCGCGCGTCGGCGATGGTGATCTCCGCGCCGCAGGCGAGGAACGGCATCCACTCCAGCAGGCCGATGCCGAAGCCGGGCGCGGAGACCCAGCTGGCCCGGTCCTCGGGGCCCACCCCGTACGCCCGGCACGTCCAGTTGGCCAGGTTGACCAGGGTGCGGTGGCGCTGCCGGACGGCCTTCGGCGCGCCCGTGGAGCCGGAGGTGTAGGCGATCTGGCACACCGCGTCGGGCCCCGGGGCGGCCACCTCCGGGGCGGTCGCCTCCCGGGCGTCGATGTCGGCGGCGTCGCGGTCCAGGCACACGGCCCGCCGGGCCACCTGGCCGGGCAGGTCGTCGAGGAGGCCGTCGAGGGTGACCACGACGTCGGGGCGGGTCTCGGCGAGCATCAGCTCGATGCGGCTGCCCGGCTGCCCGGGGTCGAGCAGCACCACCGCTGCGGCGGCGCGGTGCGCGGCCAGGGTGGCGACCACGGCGGCGGTGCCGCGCTCCAGGTAGAGCCCGACCCGGCCGCCGTCGGGCAGGCCGGTGGCGCGCAGGTGCCGGGCGAGCCGGTTCGCCGCCGCGTCGAGCTGGGCGAAGCTGAGGCGTACGCCCCGGTCGCGCACGGCCGGCGCGTCCGGTCGGCGGGCCGCCAGGTCGGCGACCCGGTCGGCCCACGGCCGCTCGTCGGTGAAGTCGACGCGGGTGTCGTTCCAGTCGACGAGCATCCGGCGGCGTTCGGCGGCGGGCAGCAGGGTGGCCCGGGACACCGGGCGGTCGGGGGCGGCCACCAGGGAGCCGAGCAGGGTCGCCAGGTGGTCGGCGAGCCGGCCGGCGGTGGCGGCGGTGAACAGCGTCGCGTCGTAGTGCAGGCTCGGCGCGCCGTCCGGGCCGAGCGCCAGGGTCAGGTCCGCGCCCGGCCAGATCCGGCCCGGACCGCCCGCGGCGGCGGGGTGGAAGCCGACCGGGAACGGGGCCGCGGCGCCGGGCACGTCGTCGGGCCGGACCAGCCGGCCCACCTCGGCCAGCGGCAGGGGCGGCAGCCGGTTGGCGTTGGCCTCGGCGGACTCGACCTGCCGGATGAGGGCCCGGTAGCTCGCGCCGACCGGGACGCGCACCCGACGGGCCGTCGCCTCCGTGTCGCCGGCGGGCATCCCCACGACCATGTCGGTCTCGGCGCCGTAGCGGACCAGCAGCGCGACGAGCGCCGCGAGCCAGCCGACCGGCGGTGTGACGTCGAGGTCGGCCAGCGCGGCGCGGGTACGCGGGGCGACCGGCACCGGCACCCGGGCGGGGGTGTACTCCCGCTCGGGTGGGCGTAGCCGGTCCAGCGGCAGCTCCACGGCGGCGGTGGCGCCGGCCAGGTGCTGTCGCCAAAGCTCGCGGGCCGACCCGGCCGCCGTCCCGGGCCGCTCGGTCCCCGGACGACCGGGGGACGTGTCGCCGATGGGCAGCGAAGTCGTCACCGTAACTCCTCTCTCGCCTCGCCGGCCGGGCCGGAAGGCGTGGGTGCACGCACCGGTGCGGATGATCCGGCCACGGTAGGCAGGGGCAGTTAGGCCCCGGTTACGCCCGCGCGGTGTGCGCTCGCCTGCCGCCCCGGGGCCGGTTGACCTGGCCGGCTGCCGGGCCCCGGGCCGGCCACGTAACCGGTGGCGCACCCGGCGGGGGCACCCTGACGCACCGCGCGGGCAGGTGTCCCGCGCGGCGAACCGCGACCGCCCCGCGCGGCTGAGCGCGACCGCGCGGCGGCCCGGCGGAACCGAGGCGAAGGAGAAACCGATGGCTGACGGGACGAGACACGTGCGCCTGCCCGGCGCGGGCGTACGGCTGCACGCCGCGCGCTGGCCGGGGCCGGAGCACCGACCACCCCTGGTGGTGCTGCACGGCATCTGGGAGTCGTGGCGCACGTTCGCCGACTGCGCCCGCCGCTGGTCCGCCGACCGCACCGTCTACTGCCTCGACCTGCGGGGACACGGCGACAGCGACCGCCCGTCGACCGGATACCGGTTCGTCGACTACGCGGCGGACGTACGGGTGGCGCTGGCCGCGATCGGGCCGGAGGTGGACCTGCTGGGGCACTCCCTCGGCGCGGCGGTGGCGCTGCACGTCGCCGCCGGGACGACCGGCGGGGGCGACGCGGGCCGGCCGGCCCGGATCCGGCGGCTGGTGGCCGTGGAGCCGCCGGTGCTGCTGCCCGACGACTGGCCGCCCGTGCGCGCCGACATGGCCCGGTCCTGGCGGCTGGCCCGCCGGCCGCTGGACGAGATCGTCGCCGCGCTGCCGGCCACCGCGACCCGCACCCCGGGCTGGCGACGGATGATCGCCGAGTCCCTCGCGGGCACCGCCGACGGGGTGTTCCGGGCGATGGTGGACGCCGAGCAGGGCGAGGTCGACTGGGTCGGCCTGCTGCGGCGGATCGCCACCCCCACCCTCGCCGTGGCCGGCGACCCGGACGTCGCGGGCACGCTGCTGGCCGGCGACCGGATGGCGGCGTTCGGCGCGGGCCTGCCGTCGGCGCGGGTGGCGGTGCTGCCCGGCGCCGGACACCACGTCGAGATCGACCGCCCGGCCTGCTTTCACGCCCTCGTCGAGGAGTTCCTGTCCGTTCGCACGCAGACCACGTGAATCAGCCGTCCCCTCGGGGAGGCTGCCGGACCCCTCGGGGGAGCCCACGCCCGGGCGTGGTGGTGACCGCTTGTCGGCCTGACCTGCCCAGGATGGGAGCCCGCAGCGAGGTCAGCAGTATCGGTACACGAACGCCGCCTTGTCGTTCGCGGCGTCCCCGACATAAGCGATCGCCCCGGGGTTGTAGTTGGTGAAAAGGTAGAAGTGGGAGATGTCGTGGTAGCTGATCGGGGTGGTGGTGCTGTTGTCAGCCGAGGACACGCGGTTGTTCCAGCCATAGTCCCCGAGATATTGCTGGCCGCAGTCCGAGAGCCTGCCTCGCGGGTAGCCGAAATTGATGTTCTCGTAGAAGCAGAACCACCCGGACGGACAGTCGGCGACGCCGAGGGCGACCTGCCCAGGCAGCGCGTAGGTCACCACGAACCTGCCGTTGTCATAGGAGACCTCGTTGCGGCTCACCCGCTTGCCCCCCGGGGCGATCGTCATCTGAAGTGCGATCTGTTCACGCAGCTCCGCATCCGAGCGGGCCTGCCGGCTCAGCAGGGACGGCCTGTCCGTTGAGTTGGTCGACGCCGATGCTGCTGCCCGGGCAGGAGAAGGAGCCGCCGATGCAGGCGTCGCGGTGATGGCCGATGCGGCGGTGAGCGCCACCCCCATGGCCACGACGGTACGCACGACCCGTCCGAGGTGCATCCGCCCACTTCCTTCCTCACACGTTCGCGGCAGAGTCATTCCCCCTGGAGATCCCCGCACGAGGGCAGGCTGTGCCTTATCTCGCCCCACACCCCGCAACACGTAGCAGGAAATGGAAGACTATCTATAGATCACGAGGTGTTGAGGCAACTGTCGGCCAACTGTCAGCCGGCGCGCTCTAGGGTGTCGGGTGCTCAGCGACACCATGACGTCCAGCTCGCGTGAGAACTCGCGTGAGAAGGGGACCCTTCTCTACCGTAGGCGTTAACAGGGGGCCCTTCCTTGCAGGCCGATGTCCTCGGCGAGCGCGGCCAGGACCCCGGGGGCGGACCAGGGGAAGAAGTGGCCGCCGGGGAACAGCCGGTGCCGGGTCGGCCCCCGGGTGTGCCGGGCCCACTCGGCGACCGCGTCCGGCGGCACCCCCTCGTCGGCGTCCCCGGCCCAGCTCGTGATCGCGCAGTCCAGCGGCGGGCCGGGCCGGTGCCGGTACGTCTCGGCGGCGGTGATGTCCGCGCGCAGCGTCGGCAGGCACAACTCGCGCAGCTCCGGGTGCTCCAGGGCCGCCGAGGGCGCCCCGCCGAGCGACCGCACGGCGACGACGAAGGCGTCGTCGTCGAGGGTGTGCATGCGCCGCCGGGGCGGATGGTGGGCGGCGGCGCGGCCGGAGAGCACCAGCGCCGCCGGTTCCCGCCCGCCGTGCGCGCGCAGGGCGCGGGCCAGCTCGTACGCCAGCAGCGCCCCGAGGCTGTGCCCGAAGAACGCCACCGGGGCGGGCGACCCGGCGAGCTGCGGGGCGAGCGCCGCGCGCAGCTCGTCGACGAGGCCGGTCAGGTCGGTGCGGGCGGCCTCGTCGAGGCGGTGTTCCCGCCCCGGCAGGCAGACCGTCCACACCTCGACCGCGTCGGGCAGCCGGGCCGCCCACGGCTGGTACGCGGCCAACCCGCCCCCCGCGTACGGGAAGCAGTAGAGCCGGACCCGCGCGGTGGGCCGGCGCCGGGCGCAGGAGGCCCAGCACCGGGGCGGCGCCATGGTCCTCACGCCTGCCCCGCGGTGGCGTAGCGGCGGGCGAACCAGCGGTCGTCGCGCTCGTTGGCGTGGTCGGTGGCGAGCGCGTCGCGGCCGGTCAGCTCGCGGTGCTCGGCGAGCAGCCGGGCCATCGCCACCATCCGGTGCAGCATCCGGTCGAGCATCTCCACACCCTCGGTGTCGGCGAGCGCCTCGCCCCGGTGGTTGCCGTAGAGGATGGCCGGGAAGCCGCTTCCCACCATGATCATCCGATTGAGCAGCACGTTGGCGACGAGCTGGTTGTAGACCTCGGTGTGGCTGTACCGGCGGCCGATCACCACCACCCCGCCGACCTTGTTGGTCAGGGGGCGCTGGAACCGCAGGTAGCCGACCCCGGCCCGCTCGATGAACGCCTGCATGGTGGTGGCCGGGCCGAAGCCGTGCACGGGCGCGGCCCAGATGATCCCGTCGGCCAGCGCCATCCGGTCGACGATCTCGGGCACGTCGTCACCGGTGACGACGCACGGCTCGCAGCGGGAGTTGCAGTCGCCGCAGGGGCCGCAGCCGGTCAGCTTCTTCTCGCCGAGGTTGATCACCTCCAGGTCGACGCCGTGGCCGGCCAGCAGCTCGGCGGCGTGGCCCAGCACCTCGCGGGTGTTGCCGTCGGTGCGCTCCGAGCCGTTGACGGCCACGAACCTCATCTGCTTGTGCATCTCGACTCTCCTTCCGTAGGGCGTGGGGTGGCGGCGGGCCGGCCGGGGTTCGACGTACGGGCCCGCCCCCCCGCCCGGGGGCCGCTCAGCGGCCGGCGACGCTCAGCTCCCGCTGCGGGGCCGGGACCGGGTAGCCGGGGATGGGGTGGGCGGCGCAGAGCCGCGCCACCCGCTGCCGGGCCAGCTCCCGCACGGCCGCCGGCAGGTGGTACTCGCGGTCGGAGTACGGCTCGACGGCCGACAGCACCAGGTCGATCAGCTCGGCGCACGCGACGGCCGCGTCGGTGCCCATGCCCCGGGCGGCGATGCTGTTGGTGCCCAGCCGCAGGCCGGCGGTGACCAGCGCCGGGGTGGTGTCCCGGGGCACCCGGTTCTTGTTGACGACGATGTGGCACTCCTCCAGCGCCAGCTCGGCCACCAGGCCGGTCATCCGGCGGGCGGACAGGTCGATCAGGACGATGTGGTTGTCGGTGCCGCCGGAGACCACCGCGTAGCCGAGGTCGGCCAGGGCCGCCGCCATCGCCCGGGCGTCGGCGACGATCCGCCGGGCGGTGGCGGCGAACCCGGGGCCGGTGGCGATGTCCAGGGCGCGGGCCTTCGCCGCGATGGCGTTGAGCACCGGGGCCCCCTGGAAGTACGGGAACACGGTGCGCTGGACGAACTGGGCGAGGGTCCCCTTGCCCCGGGGGGCGGGGGCGTCGGCGTCCCGGCCGGCGAGGATCAGCCCCCCGCGCGGGCCGTACAGCTGCTTGTGGGTGCAGGTGGTGGTCAGATGGGCGTGGTCGATCGGGCTGGGGTGCAGCCCGGCGACGACCAGCCCGGCGGTGTGCGAGATGTCGGCCAGCAGGTACGCGCCGACCCGGTCGGCGATGCGACGGAACCGGGCGAAGTCGATCTGCCGGGGGTACGCGGTCGCCCCGCACACGATCACCTTCGGCCGGTGCTCCCGGGCGAGGCGTTCCACCTCGGCGTAGTCGATGAGGCCGGCGTCGTCGAGGCCGTACCCGACGGCCCGGAAGTACCGGCCCGCGTACGCGGCGGGGCTGCCGTGGGTGAGATGGCCGCCCTTGTCGAGGGCCATGCCGAGCAGGGTGTCGCCGGGCTCCAGGAGGCTGGACAGCACCGCGTAGTTGGCGGTCGTCGCCGAGTGCGGCTGCACGTTGGCGTAGCGCGCGCCGAAGGCCCGCCGGGCCCGGTCGATGGCGAGCTGCTCGATGCCGTCGATCACCTCGCAGCCGGCGTGGTAGCGGCGGCCCGGGTAGCCCTCGGCGGTGACGTTGACGGCGGCGGACGCCTGGCTGGCCAGCACCGACGGGTCGACCGGGGAGCAGGACGCGACGAGGGACAGGGTGCCGGCCTGGCGCAGCTGCTCGCCGACGAGCACCTCGTGCAGCCGGGGGTCGGTGGTGGCGAGCTGGTGCAGCCCGGCGTCGAGCAGCTCGCCCATCGGGTCGGTGGTGGACATTCTCAGACCTCCTCGGTCCGGCCGGTGGCCGGGTGGTCGCGGTCGATGAGCGCGGCGATCTCCGGGGCCCGGTCCCGGACGAAGTAGTGCTCCCCGCCGGGGACGACCGCCACGGAGACGTCGCGCACGAGGCGGCACCAGTCGCGGTGGCGCTCGGTGAAGCCCTCGGTGGCGGGGTCGGCGTCGCCGAAGATGGCGACGGTGGGGGCCCGTACGGGGGCGGGGGGCTCGGCCCGGCAGCGGCGCAGGTGGTTCATCGCGCCGACGTGGTCGTGCCGGCCGGCGGTCATCATGTGTTCCACGGCCGCCCAGTCCAGCGCGCCGGAGAACCCGCCGAGGCGGGTCAGGTAGCCGGCCCACTCCTCGTCGGAGGTGGCCCGCTCGGCGGCGAGGGCGGCGTCGGGGTCCTCGGCGGGCAGCGATGCGGCCAGGTACAGCCCGCGCAGGTCCGCCCCGGCGGCCTCCAGGCCCCGGGCCACGGCGGTGGCCATGACCGTGCCGGCGCAGTGGCCGTAGACGACGACGGGACCGTCGACGCGGCGGGTGACCTCGTCGACGCACCGCCGCACCACCTCGTCGAAGTCGAGGAAGTCGGCCGGGTCGCCGCCGGTGTCGTAGCCGGGCTGGTTGAGGGCGAGCAGCCGGAACCGCTCGGGCAGCGCCTGCGCCAGCGGCCGGTACGCGATCGCGTTGCCCCCGCCGTAGGGCAGGCAGACCACGGTGGTGGTGGCGGGGCGGCCGGGCGGGGTCAGCTCGTGCAGCAGCTCGCCGGCGCCGCCGCCGGTGCCGGTGCGGATCCGCTCGGCGAGACCCCGGATCGTCGGGTGCTTGAACAGCTCCACCACGGGCACCGGGTTGTCCAGGGCGACCATGGTGCGCACGGCGGCGAAGGAGTCCCCGCCGAGGGCGAAGAAGCTGTCGTCGATGGTGACGTCGTCGACGCCGAGGACGTCGCGCCACACGGCGGCGATGCGCCGCTCGCAGTCGTCGCGCGGCGCCTCGCCGCCCCCGGTGGCCGGGCCGGCGACGTCCCGGGTGGCGAGGGCCCGGCGGTCGACCTTGCCGTTGGGGGTGGTGGGGAACGCGTCGAGCACGACGATGGCGGCGGGCACCATGTGGGCGGGCAGCCGCTCCCCGAGCGCCGCGCGCAGGGCCTCGGTGTCCACCGGCCCGGCGGCGGTGAGGTACGCGGCGAGGGTGGTGTGGCCGGGGGTGCCCCGGGCCACCACGACCGCCTCGGTGACCTCCGGGCAGCGGCGCAGCGCCGACTCGATCTCGCCGGCCTCGATCCGCAGCCCGTGGATCTTCACCTGGAAGTCCATCCGGCCGAGCAGCTCGATCACCCCGTCGCGGCGGTACCGGGCCAGGTCGCCGGTGCGGTAGAGCCGCTCGCGGCGGCCGCCGGCCAGGTCGCGGACGACGAACCGCTCGGCGGTCAGCTCCGGCCGGTCCAGGTAGCCGCGGGCCAGGCCCGCCCCGGCCAGGTGCAGCTCGCCGGGGACGCCGACGGGCTGCGGGTGGCCGAACCGGTCCAGCACGTACGCCCGCTGGTTGGCCATGGGCCGGCCGTACGGGATGCTGGCCCACGCCGGGTCGACCTCGTCGACCTCGAAGATGATCGAGTCCATGGACGCCTCGGTGGCCCCGCCGAGGGCGACGAACCGCACGTCGGGGGCGACGGCGCGCAGCCGGGCCGGCTGGCCGACGGGGATCCAGTCGCCGCCGAGCAGGGCCAGCCGCACCGTCGGCACCGCCTCGCCGTGCCGTTCCAGGTGCTCCAGCAGCAGGTCGAGCAGGGCCGGGGCGGAGTGCCACACGGTGACCCGGTGGTCGCGGACCAGCCGCGCCCAGGCCGCCGGCTGGCGGATCTCGTCGGGGGTGGGCAGCACGGTGGTGCCGCCCGCGCCGACGGTGCCGAGCAGGTCGTAGACGGACATGTCGAAGCTGGGCGAGGAGACGGCGAGCAGGGCGTCGCCGGTGCCGACGGCGAAGCGGGTGTTGAAGTCGGTGAAGTTGTTGACCGCGCCCCGGTGCCGCAGGGCGATGCCCTTCGGGTCGCCGGTGGAGCCGGAGGTGTAGATGACGTACGCGAGGTTGTCCGGGGTGACGCGGGTGTCGGGGCGGGTCGCCGGCCAGTCGCCGGAGTCGTCGTGCACGTCGACGAGGCGGGCCGCGTCGAGCTCGGCGGCGGCGAGCCGGTCGGTGAGGTCGGGCTCGGTGACGACGCCCCACAGGCCGGCGTCGCGGCACATGAACTCCAGCCGCCGCGCCGGGTAGTCCGGGTCCAGCGGCACGAACGCCGCGCCGGCCTTGAGCACGGCGAGCACCGCCACCGGCTGGGCCGGGCTGCGACGCAGGCAGATGCCGACCAGGGTGTCGGGTCCCACGCCGGCGGCGACGAGCCGGTGGGCGAGCCGGTTGGCCCGCCGCTCCAGCTCGGCGTAGCTGAGGGTGGTGTCGCCGCAGACGACGGCGGGGTGGTCGGGCTGCCGGCCGACGCGCTCCTCGAACAGGTGGTGCAGGCAGCGGTCGGTGGGCAGGTCGGTGGCGGTGTCGTTCCACCGCCACACGGCGTCGTCGATCTCGGCGTCGGTGAGCATGGTCAGCTCGGTCACCGGCCGGTCGGGCTCGGCGACCGCCGCCGCCCAGAGCCGCACCAGGTGGTCGAGCATCCGGGCGATCGTGTCGTCGTCGAACAGGTCGCTGCGGTAGACGCTGTCGACCTCGGGTTCGGCGCCGCCGCTGCGCAGCACGAAGCCGAGGTCGAACCGGGCGGTGGTGAACTCCGGCTGGATCGCCTCGGCGGTCAGGCCGGCGAACTCCGGCAGCCCCTCGGTGGCGTCGTCGACGTTGACGTACACCCGGAAGAACGGCGCCCGGCCGGCCTCGCGGGCCGGGGCCAGTTCCTGGACGAGCACGTCGAACGGCAGGTCGGCGTGGGCGAACGCGTCGCGGGTGGTCGCGGCGGCCCGGCGCAGCAGGTCGGTGAACGAGGGCGCGCCGGACAGGTCGGCGCGCAGGACCACCGTGTTGGGGAAGAAGCCGATCAGGTCGGCCAGCTCGGCGCGGTCGCGGGGCGAGTGCACGGTGCCGAGGGCGATGTCGTCCTGGCTGCCGTAGCGCTGCATGAGCAGCCCTGCCCCGGCCACCACGGCGTCGAGGAGGGTCGCGCCGCACGCGTCGGCGAGGGCGCGGACCCGGCGCAGCAGGGCCGGGTCGACGGCGACGCGCCGGAAGCCGCCGTCGGTGGAGGCGTCGCCGGCGGGCCGGTCCGTCGGCAGGTCCAGGGCCGGCAGGTCGCGCAGCCGCTCCCGCCAGTACGCGAGCTGCCGTTCGCGCAGCGGGCCGGCCAGCGCCGCCCGTTCCCGCGCGGCGTGGTCGGCGTACTGGACGGCCAGCGGCGGCAGGTCGGCCGGCGCACCGGTCGCGGCGGCCCGGTAGAGGGCCGCGAGGTCGCGGTAGAGCACCGGGGTGGACGGGGCGTCGATGGCGATGTGGTGCACGCTCAGCAGCAGGACGTGCTCGTCGGCGGCGACGCGCAGCAGCCGGGCGCGCAGCACCGGGCCCTCGGCCAGGTCGAAGGGGCGGGTCTCGGCGTCCTCGAAGGCGGCGTCGAGGGCCTCCTCGCGGTCGTCGTCGGTCAGCGCGGACAGGTCGGTCAGCGGCACCGGCACCGGCTCGGCGGGACGGACCACCTGCACCGGCTCGCCGGCCTCGGCCCGGTAGACCGTGCGCAGCACCTCGTGCCGGGCGACCAGCGCGGTGACCGCGTCGGTCAGGGCCGCCGCGTCGAGGTCACCCCGGAACCGCAGCGGCACCAGCACGTTGTACGCGCTGCGCTCCCCCTCCAGCTGGCTGAGCAGCCACAGCCGCCCCTGGGCGAACGAGGTGGGGGCCCGGCGGGACCCGTCCGGGTCGGGGCCGGACCGGGCCGGCTGACGCGTCGGTTCGTACACCTCAGTCATGTCTGTCGCGACCTCCACTCCCTGGATCTCCGCACGGCGGTTGGGCACCATCGGACCGGTCGGATGTGAGTGGGGCGACGGTAGGAAGCGCCGGTTCGCGTCGGGTTACGCGCCGGCCCGGCGCACGGCGGTACACAGGGCGGCGACCGCCACCGCGACCCCGCCGGCCCCGGCCACGACGAAGGTCACCGGCGCGCCGTGGCGCTGGGCCAGCCAGGTGAACGCCGCCGCGCCGACGCCGCCGAGGGAGAAGTGGATCGTCCAGAACGCGGCGGTGACCCGGCCGAGCAGGTGCTCCGGCGTCACCTCCTGGCGCAGCGACAGCGAGCAGATGCCGCCGACGCTGAGGCAGCCGAAGTAGACGGCCACGAGCGCGCCGACCTCGGCGGGCCGGCGGGTCGACGCGAGGGCCGCGACCGCGCCGCCGGTGGCCGCGGTCGCGCCGATCCAGCACGCCCCGAAACCGAACCGCCGGCGCAGCCGCGCGACGACCAGCGACCCGGTGACCGTGCCCGCGGCGCCGGCGGCGAGCACCAGGCCGACCGTGCCGTCGGGCTGGTGCAGGCCGTGCTTGAGGTGGTAGACGACCACGTCGTCCATGCCGTAGATGAGCAGGAGGAAGACGGTCAGCAGCGCGGTCAGCGGGCGCAGCACCCGGTGACGCCACAGGAACCGCGCCCCGGCGAGGAACTCCGCCCACGGCCCGGCGCGGCCCGCCGCGTCGGCGGTCGCGGCGCGACGGGCGGGAAGCCGTACCAGCGTCAGCAGCGCCCCGGAGACGCCGAAGCTGGCGGCGTCGACGGCGAGCGCGCCGGCCGGGCCCCACCAGCCGGACACGGCGCCGGCCAGCGCGGGCCCCGCGACCGCCGCGAGGGCGGTGCCGGCGTGCAGCCGGCCGTTCGCCCGGGTCAGCTCCGGGCCGTCGACCAGGCCGCGCACCGCCGTGACGGCGGCGACCTGGAACACCATCCCGATCGCCGCGGCCAGCGGCAGCAGCACGAACAGCGGCCAGACCGGTGGGGTCGGGGCCAGCCACCACACCAGCGGGACCACCGCGAACAGCAGCATCCGCGCCGCGTCCGCGCCGACCAGCAGCGCCCGCCGGTCGAAGCGGTCCGCGACGACGCCGGCGAACAGGCCGGCGACCACCGCGGCCGCGCCGGACGCGCCGGTGAGCAGGCCGGCCGTGGCGATCGACCCGGTCGCGTCGAGCACCAGCAACGGCACCGCGAGCTGGGAGAACGAGTCGCCGAGCACGGAGAGGACCTGCGCCGCCCAGAGCGCGCGGAAGCCCCGGCTGCGCCCCGGCGGCGCGGGCGCGACCGACGTCCCCGTGGTCGCCGTCACCGGGCAGAGGGTAGCCCACCGGGAGGGGCCGCGCGGGCCCTGGGAATCGCGGTGGCGGCAATTCCCGAATGGTGTCGACCGCCGTCGCCTTCACGTTTCGCGGCCGAGTCGTCTTTCTCACAATGGTCAATTCCGTGCCCCACCCCCGAAAGGATCTGCGAATACCATGCACAGGTGAAGGAGAATCACGGCCGTCAGCCATGGGTGGTGCGCATCCGTGGCGCCCGCGGCGTGATTTTCGGCAGCGGGACGCTGCTGGGCGACCGGCACGTCCTCACCTGCGCCCACGTCGTCGACCGTGCGGTCGGCCGCGCGGCGGCCGGGGCTGACCCGCCCGCCGACCGGGTCCAGGTCGAGCTGGTCCGCCTGCCCCGGCTGCCCGCCCGGTCCGCCGGGGTCGTGGCCGGCGGCTGGGTGCCGGCGGGCAAGGAGGGCCAGGGCGACATCGCCCTGCTCGAACTCTCCGATCCGGTCCCCGGCCGCCCGGGCGCCGAGCTGCGGCGGCTGCCGCTGTGGGAGAAGCACGTCTACGCCTTCGGCTTTCCCAAGGAGTTCCGCGACGGCGAGACCGTCCACGCCGTCCTGCACGGGGGCACGGGCCCGGCCAACGAGTGGATGCAGATGGATCCGAGCCCGGCGACCCCCGGGCTCCGGGTGCGCAGCGGGTTCAGCGGCGCGGCGGCGGTCGACAACGAGACCGGCTACGTGGTGGGCATGGTGGTCTCCTACTACAGCGGCCCCGCCTCCGGCCGTTCGTTCATGATCCCCGTGGAGACACTGCTCAACCATCTGCCCCTGCTCCAGGCGTGGGTGGTCGGCGACTCCTCCGTCGACCGGGAGTTGACGTCGGTGGGCGGCGGCCGGGAGGACGGCGAGGTCGCCCGGCGCACGGCCGAGTTCTTCGCCCGCCGCTCACCGCAGAACGTCCTGGTGGTCGTCACCGGTCCGCCCACGTCGACGGCCTCGGCCACCGTGCGCCGGGCCGTGGTGCTGTCCAACCGGCAGCTCCGGCCGTCGTCGGTCGATCCGGCCGCCGCCGAACGGGACCCGTCGCTGCCGCCGCTGGGCAGCATCGACCTGGCGCTGGACGCCGCCGGCAAGCCACCACGGGAGCTGGCCGCGCGGATCCTGGGCTTCGTCGGCTCCACCGGGCCCCCGGCGGAGGCCGCGGCGGGCGACCTGCTCGGCGACGCGTCGCCCCGGTCGCTGCTGATCGACGGCGTGGACGAGTCGAGCGACCCCAAGGCGCTGGTCGACGACGTCGTCGGCCCGATCGTCGACCGTGCCGCCGAACGCGACCTGCGGATCCTGGTGGGCTTCCGCAGCCCGGCGGTCGGCCTGCGGCTCGCGCTGCTGGCCCGCCGGATCGCCGGGCTGCGCGAGGCCGAACACCTGGCCCGCGAGCACCGCCGCCGGATCGAGGCACGCGTGCGCGGGCTGCCACCGGCGAAGCCGCGGGCCAGCCAGCTGCGGATCCGGCTCACCGCGCTGCTGGCCGCGGCCCGGGAGCCCGACCCCGGCCCGTTGCTGGAGCACCTGGCCGCCATGGAGCAGGGCACCGACCGGGCCCTGCACGAGGTGACCGCGCTGCGACACGAGCTGACCGCGCGGGCCACCGAGCACCAGCAGCTGCGGGGGCTGCTGGACGCGCACCGGGCCCGCGCCGTCGCCGGCGGGTTGACCGAGCACCGGGGTATCGGGCGGTTCTACCGGCGGGCCCACGACCTGCTCTGGGCCGGCCCCTGCGACCTCGCCGACGCCGCCGACGCCGTGCACGCCTACGCCGAGGCGGTCCGCCGTGCCCTCGACGACCGGCGGGAAGGGGCGCCGTCCTGATGCGCTGTGCGCGTACCCCGGACTGTCCGGGCGTCGTCGACGCCGACGGCTTCTGCGAGGTCTGCGGCCTCGCGCCCTGGCCGACGCGGCCGGCGCGCGCCGCGACGCCGACGGCCGGTGCGCCGGTCGGGCACGAGACCTGGCCGGTGGCGGGCCTGGTGTCCCTGCCGGTGCGCGACTTCACCGGCCACCGGCGCACGACGGCCGGCCTGACGGTGCCCGAGCACGAGCGGTTCTGCGCCAACCCCGCCTGCCGGCGGGAGGTCGGCCGGGGCGGGGCCGAGCGGCTCGACCACGGCTACTGCCCGCACTGCGGCACGCCCTTCGCGTTCGTCTCCGCCCTCGCGCCCGGCGACGTGGTGGCCGGCCAGTACGAAGTGGTCGGCTACCTGGCCCGGGGCGGCCTGGGGCAGGTCTACCTCGCCGAGGACGTCCACCTCGACCGCAAGCCCATGGCCCTGAAGCGGCTGATCAACAAGACCGAACCCGACGCCCTGGCGATCGAGGTCTCCGAACGGCAGTTCCTGACCACCCTGGACCACCCGAACATCGTCCGGATCTTCAACTTCGTCAGCGCGGAGGACCGCCTCTTCGGCGGGCAGACCAGCTACATCGTGATGGAATACCTGGAGGGGATGCCGCTGCACGAGCTGTGGCAGGCGGCGGTCGACCCGGCCCGGCCGGCGGTCACGCTGCCCCTGGTGGAGGTGCTGGCGTACGGCCACGAGATCCTGACCGCGCTGGACCACCTGCACGGCAAGGGGCTGCTCTACACCGACCTGCACCCGGGCAACGTCATCCGCACCGCCGACCGGGTCAAGCTGATCGACCTCGGCGGGGTGCGCCGGGCCGACGACCGGCACAGCCCGAGAGTGCGCACCGAGACCTACGGGGTCAGCCCCACGGAGCTGGCCGCGCACGGGTTCACGGTGCGCTCGGACCTCTACGCGGTCGGGGTCATGCTGCGGGAGCTGAGCCGCCCCCCGCTCGACTCCCCCGGCCGCGAGCCCGACCTCGGGGCGGAGTCCTTCGGGCGGCTGGTCACCCGGGCCGCCCATCCCGAGTGGCGTCGCCGCTTCGCGTCCGCCTCCGAGATGTCCGAGCAGCTCAAGGGCGTGCTGCGGGAGCTGTTGCCGGCTCCCCCGGCCGACCGTGGCCAGGAACCGTCGACCGTGTTCGCCCCCACGGCGGCGCTGCTCGACGCCGGGCTCGGCGCGGTGCCGGGGCTGGCCGCCTGGACGGACCCGGCCGCCGCCGACCTGCCGCACCACGGCCGCCCGGCGCCGCCCTCGGTGGCCACCGGCCTGCCGGTGCCCCGCCCCGCGGCCGGCGACCCCGCCACCCCCGCCCTGCACCTGATCGGCGCGCTCGACCCCCGCAGCCTGCTGGCCCGGCTCGCGGCGTTCGAGACGGCCTCGGTCGAGGTCCAGCTGTCGCGCTGCCGGGCGCACCTGGAGCTGGCCGGGGCGGGCCCGGCCGAGGAGGCCCTGGCCGTCGCGGCCGGGCTGCTGGCCGAGGACGCGGTGGCCGACTGGCGGCTGGTCTGGCACCACGGCCTGCTGGCGCTCGCCCGGTCCGCCGTGGCCGAGGCCACCGAGCGGTTCGACCGGGCGTACGCGGAGCTGCCGGGCGAGGTGGCTCCGAAGCTGGCGCTCGGCTACTGCGCGGAGCAGCGGGGCGACGCCGGCGAGGCGACCCGCTACTACCGGGCGGTGTGGCGTCGGGACCGGTCGGCCGCCAGCGCCGCGTTCGGGCTGGCCCGGCTGCGGCTGCCCGACGGCGACCGGGCGGCGGCGGTGCGGTTCCTCGACGGCGTCCCCCGCGTGTCCCGGCACTACGACGCCGCCCAGGTCGCGGCCGTGCGGGTGCTGGCCGCCCGGCTCGGCGACGACCCGCCCGGCGCGGAGCACCTCAACGAGGCGGTGCGCCGCCTCGGCCGGCTGCGGCTGGACGGGGGCGCCCGGCACGGGGAGGCCCGCGACCGGATGACGGCGGTGCTCCGGCAGGCCGCCCTGGGCCGGGTCCTCGTGCACGGCACCGCCGGCCTGGCCGGCGGCGAGACGCTGGGCGACGCGCCGTCGGAGCGGTCCCTGCGGCGGCTGCTGGAGAGCTCCCTGCGGGACCTGGCCCGGCAGGCGCGCACGGCCAACGACCACGGTGTCCTCGTCGACCGGGCGAACGCGGTCCGGCCACTGACCTTCCTGCGATCACGGTGAGGAGCGACCCGGTGTCCAGCGCGCTCGACTTCGACCTGCGGATCGACCACGACCGCTTCCTGTCCACGGGAGACCGCCAGTTGCACGCGATCCTCACCGTCACCGCGTCCGCCGGGGCGGGCGACGCCCCGGCGGAGGTCGACGGGGCCCGCTACGCGGAGGTGATCGTCGTCGACTGCTCCGGGTCCATGGCGCACCCGCCGACGAAGCTCGGCGCGGCCCGGCGGGCCACCGCCGCGGCCGTCGAGATGCTGCCGGACGGGGTCCGTTTCGCCGTGGTGGAGGGCACCCACGAGGCCCGGATGGTCTACCCCGCCCACCGGGGCCTGGCCGCCGCCGCACCGGCCACCCGGGACGCGGCCCGGCGCGAGCTGGGCCGGCTCGCCGCGGCCGGCGGCACGGCGATCGGCAGCTGGCTGGAGCTGGCCCGGGAGCTGCTGGCGGAGCACCCCGAGGCGATCCGGCACGCCCTGCTGCTCACCGACGGCCGCAACGAGCACGAGACGCCGCAGCGGCTGGCGGAGGTGCTGGCGGCCTGCGCGGGGCAGTTCGTCTGCGACGCCCGGGGCGTCGGCGACGCCTGGGAGCCCCGCGAGCTGACGCGCGTCGCCGAGGCGCTGCACGGCACCGCCGACGCGGTCCGTCGGCCCGAGGAGTTGGAGGCCGACTTCCGGGCGACCATGCGGGCCACGATGGCCAAGCGGGTGGCCCGGGCGGGCCTGCGGATCGCCGTGGTGCCGCCGGCGCGGGTGCTGTCCTGCCGGCAGGTGCATCCCACGATCATGGAGCTGCCCGTGACGCCGGTCGACGACCGGTCCGTGGCCTGCGCGACCGGCTCCTGGGGGGCGGAAAGCCGGGAATACCACCTGTGCCTCGAGGTGGACCCGGCGGGCCGGCCGACGGGCGAGGACCTGCGGGTCGCCCGCGTCGACCTGCTGGTGGACGACGCCCCGGCCGCCCGGCCGGTGAACGTCCTGGCGCACTGGACGGAGGACCTGGCCCTGTCCAGCCGGATCGACCCGCGGGTGGCCCACTACACGGGGCAGGAGGAGCTGAGCCGGCTCATCGCCGACGGCTGCGACGCGTACGACACGGGCGACCGGGCGACCGCCGCGCAGCTGCTCGGCCGCGCGGTGGAGCTGGCCACCGCCGCCGGTGACGCGTTCCACCTGGAGCAGCTTCGGCTGCTCGTCGAGGACGTCGACGCCACCTCGGTACGCCTGCGCGACGACCTGCCCCGGCTCGACGTGATCAGCGTGGCCGTGCGGTCGTCGGTCACGGTGCGCGACCAGGGGCCGCGGGCGGCGTCGGGGCCCGTGCCGGCCGCCGACGCCCCGCCCCGGGTCTGCCCGGCCGGCCACCGCTCGCCGCCGGACGCCCGGTTCTGCCAGCGGTGCCGCCACGAGTTCACCGACCCCGCCGACGCCGGCCCGGTGCCGACGTGAGCGGCACGGCGCTGACCAGCACCACCCGGCGGACGCTGCTGCGGCTGCTGTGGGCGCTGCTCGCCGCGAACGCGGTCGCGCTGGCCGGCTGCCTCGCGGTCTTCCTCGGGGTGCAACGCACCACGGAGGCCGCGTACGACCGTTCCGTGCCGGCGATCCTGGCCGTGTACGACACCCAGGTCGCCCTGCGGGAGGCCCACGGCGCGGCGGTGGCCAGCTTCGCCGCCGGCACCCGGCTGCTCGCCGGCCCGGGCGAGGACTACCAGAACCAGATCGCCCGCGCGGGCCAGCACCTGGCCGAGGTCGCGGAGGACAACGCCGCCGGCGACGAGGGCAGTCGCGACATCCAGGTCGTCGAGGCGTCGCTGGTCACCTACACCGGTCTGATCGAGCGGGCCCACGCGCACTTCGCCCAGCCCGGCGGCGGGGCGCTGGGCGCCGCCGCGCTGCGCGACGCGTCGGGCCTGCTGGAGGAGATCCTGGTGCGCCTCGACGGGCTGGTGGGGAAGCAGGACGCGGCGCTGGACCGGCAGGTCGACGGGGCCTGGACGGGCCGGGCGACGATCCTGCTCTGGCTGCTGCCGGTGCTCGTCCTCGGCGCGCTGCTGGTCGCCGCCCAGCTGTTCCTGCGTCGCCGGTTCCGGCGGGCGCTGAACGCGCCGTTGCTGCTGGCGACGCTCGCGGTGCTGGCGCTGGGCGGCACGACGGCGACGAGCCTGCACTCGACGGGCCAGCTCGGCGACGCCCGGGCCGCGACGGACCGGGCGGCCGACGCCCGGGGGCTCCAACTGGCGGCGCTGGCCGACCGCAACGCCACGCAGTTGGCCGGCCTGCTCACCACCGCCTGCACCCCGACGCCGTGCACGGACACGATCGAGCAGGTCCTCGCCCAGCGCGACGGCGATCGGGGGCCGGCCGAGGCGGCGGACCAGGTCGGGGCCGCCGGTCGCACGGCGTGGCGGCACGGCCAGGACGCCACCGGGCTCGCGGCGCGGGCCGCGAACAGTCGCGGCGGCGAGGTCGTCCTGCCGGCGGCGGCCCTGCTCGCCGCCGCGCTGGTGGTCGTCGGTTTCCTGCCCCGACTAGAGGAATACAGGTATCGGCAGCGATGAGACGCGGCGCGCTCGCCCTGATCCCGGTCCTGCTCGTCGGCGCCGGCCCGGCCGCCTGCGCCGATCCTCCACGGCCGCGCGCCCTGAGCGTCGTCGCGTCCTGGTCGGAGGACGGCGTCGGCGACACCGCGCAGGAGCGCAGGCGGCGCAGCGAGGCCTGGCCCTTCCTGGCGGTGCTGGACGCCTTCACGGCGGAGACCGGGATCGAGGTCAGCTACCAGGGCACCCGGGACGTCAGCCAGGTGCTGCGGTCCGGGGTCGACCGGGGCCGGCCGCCCGACGTGGCGGTGCTGCCCCGGCTCAACGACCTGAAGGCGTACGTGCGCAGCGGCGACCTGTTCCCGCTCGACGACGTCGTCCCGGCCGACGAGGCGGGTCTCGACCCGCAGCTGCTCCGGCTGCCGCCCCCGGGGGCCACGGATGCCCGGGTGTACGGGTTGTCCGTCGCCGTGCACGCCAAGAGCCTGATCTGGTACCGCACGAACGCACCGGGCGGTCCCACCGTGACGTCACCGCCGGCGACGTGGGCGGAGCTGGTGGCGCTGACCCGCGCCCTCGACACCCGTGGGGGCGCGCCGTGGTGCCTCGGGATGGGGTCGCAGCCGCAGTCCGGGTGGCCGGGCACCGACTGGATCGAGGACATCCTGCTGCACCGCTCCGGGCAGACCGTCTACCAGCGGTGGGCGGCCGGGCAGCAGGCGTGGACGTCGCCGGAGGTGCGGGGCGCCTGGCAGGAGTGGGGTGCGCTGGTGGGCGCCGGGCGGAGCACCCCCAACCCGTTGCTGACCAACTTCGACGTGGCGGGGCCGGGGATGCTCGTCTCGCCCCCGAGGTGCTTCCTCGACCATCAGGCCTCGTTCATCGTCGGGTCCTACCGGAAGTTCCTGGCCGAGCACCCCGAGAGGTCCGAGCCGGGCCCGTCGCCGGAGTTCGACTTCTTCCCCTCACCGGCGTTCGGCGCGACGGACGCGCCGGTGCGGGAGGTCTCCGAGGACGTGGTGGGCATGTTCGCCGACTCGCCGCAGGCCCGGGCGCTGATCCGTTTCCTGGCCGGCGAGCCGGCCCGCCGGGTGTGGCGGGAGGCGAGCGGCCACCTGGCGTTCACCCTGAACGCGGCCACCGACGCGGCGGCGTATTCGGACGGTCTGCCGCGCCGCATCGCGCGGACCCTCGCCACCGGCACGCTGTGCCGGGACGCCTCGGACATGATGCCGGCGGCGATGACCGCCGCGTTCCACTCGGCCGTCCTGCAGTACCTGGCGGATCCCACGCTGCTCGGCAGCCTGTTGAGGGAGTTGGATAGCGTGCGGAAGCGGACACCGCCGCAGGAGTGGCTGGGGCTGCCGTGCCTCAGCCCACCGGGGTAGCCATCGAGAAGGGACAGTGGATGAGCGAGGTGGTCGAGTTCGCCCTCGACGGCGGGGGGACCGTGCTCGTGGCCGTGGACGAGACGCCGGGGATCGCCCCGGCGTCCGTCGCCGACGACGTGCTCCGCCGGGCCGGGGTGAGCTTCAACAAGGCGATCGGCCAGGCGCGGGACGCCGCGTCGGCCGCGCTGACCGAGTTCCGCTCCATGGTGGACCGGCCGGACGAGGTGGAGATCAGCTTCGGGATCCAGCTGACGGCCGACGCGGGCGCGCTGATCGCCCGCACCGGCGTGCAGGGGCAGCTCCAGGTGACCGTGCGCTGGCACCGGGAGCCGAGCGCCTGAGCGGCGCCGTCGGGGTGACGTCGTCCGCCGGCGCTCACACCCCGTCCTGACCTGCGCGTACGCGGCAACATCGGGCCGCCCGGCGATCCGCCGGGCGGCCCTTCGCGTGCTCGGAGTCCATCCCGGCGACGCTGCGTGAGCGCGTCGGGACCGGGCGAACGGGATCGGCGCTGGGCTTGCGCGGGCTACTAAACCGGTCTAGCGTCCCTCTCCAACGGGGGGCGTTTGTTGCAGCGGTGTGAACCGAGCATTGCCGGACTATGGCCGAGAGGATGCCGCGCGTGGGACCGAGCCGACCGACCATCACCGACGTCGCGAAGGCGGCCGGAGTGTCCAAGGGCGCGGTGTCCTTCGCCCTCAACGGGCGTCCCGGGGTGGCCGAGGAGACCCGCGCCCGCATCCTGGCCGTGGCCGCGTCGCTGGGCTGGACCCCGAGCCACCGGGCCCGGGCCCTGTCCGCGTCGCGGGCGTTCAGCGTCGGCATGGTGATCGCGCGGCCGCCCGAGCTGCTCGGGGCCGACCCGTTCTACCCGTCGTTCATCGCCGGCGTGGAGCGGACCCTGTCCGACCGGGGGCAGTCGCTGGTGCTCCAGGTGGTGCCGGACCTGTCGGTGGAGGAGGCCAGCTACCGCCGGCTCGCCACGGCCGAGCGGGTCGACGGGGTGTTCGTGCTCGACCTGCGGCTCGGCGACCCGCGGATCGCCCTGCTGGCCGAGCTGGGGCTGCCGGCGGTCACCATCGGCCGGCCGGACGTGCCCAGCAACCATCCCGCGCTGCTGGTCGACGACCGGCCCGGGGTCACGGCGGCCGTGACCCACCTGGCGGGGCTCGGGCACCGCCGCATCGCCCACGTCTCGGGGCCGCTGCACTTCCTGCACGGCTCCGTGCGCCGCCAGGCGTGGGAGCAGGCCCTCGCCGACGCCGGCCTGACCGCCGGCCCGTGCGTCGAGTCGGACTTCTCGGCGGCCGGCGGCGCGCAGGCCACCCGCGCGCTACTGGACACCGACGACCCGCCCACCGCGATCGTCTACGGCAACGACCTGATGGCGATCGCCGGCCTCTCGGTCGCCGTCCAGCTCGGCATCAGGGTGCCCGACGAGCTGTCGATCACCGGCTTCGACGACACGGAGCTCGCCGGCTACGTCACCCCCACCCTCACCACCGTCCGCACCGACCCCTTCGGCTGGGGCCGGGCCGCCGCGGACGCCCTGCTCGACCTCATCGACGGCCGGCCCGGCGCGGACATCCCCACCCCACCCGCGCCGCTGGTCGTGCGCGGATCGACGGCGCCACCGCCCACCCGACACCCCTGAACAGAGCCCACCACACCCCCGACCCAGCACCGCCTCACCCGCACCGCCGACGGCCACCGGCCCGGCGGGCGGACGAACCTGACCCCGTCCCGGATCGGAGAAGACATGAGACGGACCCTTCCCGCCGCCCTGCTGACCGTCGCCCTGGCCGCCACCGCCGGCTGCGGCGACTCCGGCGGCGGCGACGCCGGCAAGGCCAACGCCGCCCGCGGCCCGATCACCATCTGGCTGTCCAACAACGCCGAGGAGGTCGCCTGGGGCAAGGCGATGGTGCAGGCGTGGAACGCCCAGCACGCCGACCAGACGATCACCGCCCAGGAGATCCCGGCCGGCACCAGCTCCGAGGAGGTCATCGGGGCGGCCATCACCGCCGGCAACGCCCCGTGCCTGATCTTCAACACCGCCCCCGCCGCCGTGCCGCAGTTCCAGAAGCAGGGCGGCCTCGTCGCGCTCGACTCCTTCGCCGGCGCCACCGACTACATCACCGAACGCACGGGCGAGACGGCCGGGCAGTACAAGTCGCCGGACGGCAAGTTCTACCAGCTGCCGTGGAAGTCGAACCCGGTGATGATCTTCTACAACAAGAAGGTCTTCGCCAAGGCGGGCCTCGACCCGGAGAAGCCGCAGCTGGCCACGTACGACCAGTTCCTCGCCGCCGCCCGCAAGATCAAGTCGTCCGGCGCCGCCCCGGCCGCCATCTACCCCGCGCCGACCAGCGAGTTCTTCCAGTCCTGGTTCGACTTCTACCCGCTGTTCGCCGCCGAGACCGGCGGCAGGCAACTCCTCGACGGCGGCAAGCCACAGTTCAACTCCCCGGAGGGGCAGCGGGTCGCGGAGTTCTGGAAGACCCTCTACGCCGAGGGCCTCGCCCCCAGGGAGAAGTACAACGGCGACTCCTTCGCCGACGGCAAGGCCGCCATGGCCATCGTCGGCCCGTGGGCCATCTCGGTCTACCGGGACAAGGTCTCCTGGGGCGCCGTGCCGGTGCCCACCTCCACCGGCATCCCCGCCGACCAGGTGCGGACGTTCAGCGACGCCAAGAACGTCGCCATGTACTCGGCCTGCCAGAACCGCGCCACCGCCTGGGACGTGCTGACGTTCGCCACCAGCAAGGAGCAGGACGGCGCGCTGCTCACCGCCACCGGCCAGATGCCGCTGCGGGCCGACCTGCCGGCCGCCTACCCCGACTACTTCGCGAAGAACCCGGCCTACCAGGGCTTCGCCCAGCAGGCCGCGCGCACCGTCGAGGTGCCCAACGTGCCGAACTCGGTGGCGATCTGGCAGGCGTTCCGCGACGCGTACACCGAGTCGGTGATCTTCGGTAAGAAGCCGGTGCCCGACGCCCTCTCCGCCGCCGCGGAGAAGGCCGAGCAGCTCGCCGCCTCCTGATGGCCGCCGCCCACGCCGCAGCCGCCGCCAAGGCCGGGCCGGTGGCCGGCGGCGACGGCGCCGGACGCCGCGCCCCGCGCGGCCGGGTGGCGGCGGTGCTCGGCCGCCACCCGGTGGGCCTGCTCCTGGCCGCGCCGTACGCCGTTTTCGTCGCCGCGGTCTTCGCCTACCCGCTCGGGTTCGCGGTCTGGATGAGCTTCCACGACTACTTCTTCGCCGCCCCCGGCGCGGTGGTGGACCGGCCCTTCGTCGGGCTCGACAACTACCGCGCGGTGCTGACCGACCCGCAGGTGCGCCAGGCGTTCGGCAACATCGGCGTCTTCCTCGTCATCAACGTGCCGCTCACCGCCGGGCTGGCGCTGCTGCTGGCGGTGGCGCTGAACAAGGTGGTGCGGGCGCGGACGTTCCTGCGGGTCGCCTTCTACGTCCCGTACGTCACCGCGAGCGTCGCCGTCGTCGGGGTGTGGCTGTTCCTGTTCAACTCCGACGGGCTGGTCAACCGGGTGCTCGGTCCGCTGGCGCCCGACCCGTCCTGGCTGGTCAACGAGGGCCTCGCGATGCCGGTGATCGCCGTGTTCGTGGCCTGGAAGCAGCTCGGCTTCTTCATCCTGCTCTACCTCGCCGCGCTGCAGAACGTGCCGAAGGAGCTGTACGAGTCGGCGGCCGTGGACGGGGCGTCGGCGTGGGCCCGGTTCCGGTCGGTGACCGTGCCGGCGGTGCGCCCGGCGACCGCCCTGGTGGTCATCCTGGCCACCATCACCGGCGCGAACCTGTTCACCGAGCCGTACCTGCTCACCGGCGGCGGGGGGCCGAACGGGTCGTCGGCGTCGCCGGTGCTGGTCATGTACCAGCGCGGCATCCAGCAGGGCCAGCCCGACGTGGCCGCCGCCATCGGCGTGCTGCTGGTGATCGGCGTGCTGGTGGTCTCGGCGATCAACCGGCGGCTGCTGGAGAGGGACTGACATGGCACGCACACCCGAGAAGCGGCCCGTCGCCGGCCGGCTGGCCACGGCGCTGCGCGCCGTCGCGCTGTTCGGCGGCGCGCTGGTCTTCCTGTTCCCCTTCTACTACATGTTCGTCGGCTCGTTGCAGGCCGAACCGGACACCTCCCCGGCCGGGGCGTTCCCCACCTCGGGGCTGACCCTGGACAACTACCGGGACATCAACGCCCGGGTCGACCTGCTCGGCTCCCTGGTCAACTCGGGGATCTTCACCGGCGGGGTGATCGCCTGCACGGTCGTCTTCGGCGTCCTCGCCGGCTACGCGCTGGCCCGGCTGCGCTTCCGCGGCCGGGGCACGCTGTTCGCGCTCGTGCTGCTGGTGCAGGTGATCCCGTTCCAGCTCCTGCTGATCCCGCTGTACGTGCTGATCGTGCGCGGCTACGGGCTGGCCGACTCGTACCTCGGGATGATCCTGCCGTTCGCGATCAACACCACGGCCGTGTTCGTGTTCCGGCAGTTCTTCCTGCAGCTGCCCGACGAGCTGTTCGCCGCTGCCCGCGTCGACGGCGCGGGCGAGCTGCGGGTGCTCTGGTCGGTGGCGCTGCCGCTGGTGCGCCCGGCGCTGCTGACCGTCGTCCTGCTGACGTTCATCGGCCCGTGGAACGAATTCCTGTGGCCGTTCCTGGTGACCAAGCAGGCGGACATGCAGCCGCTGGCGGTCTCGCTGGCCAACTACATCAGCAACGTGGCGGCCCGCGCCGCCAACCCGTACGGGGCGGTGCTGGCCGGGGCGTGCGTCCTGGCCGCCCCGGCGGTCGGCCTGTTCCTGGCCTTCCAGAAGCACTTCGTCTCCACCGACATCGGTTCCGGCGTGAAAGGTTGACGATGACTGTCTCCACCACCGTCCCCTACACCCTGACCAGGGTCGGCGTCGTGATGACGCCCGAGCCCGGCCAGCTTCTGGAGGCCGAGGGGGTGTTGAACCCGGCCAGCGGCCGCACCCCCGACGGGCGGCTGCACCTGCTGCCCCGCCTCGTGGCCGAGGGCAACGTGTCCCGCGTCGGCCTCGCCGAGGTCGAGCTGCGCGACGGCGTGCCGGCCGGGGTCCGCCGCGAGGGCGTCGTCCTGGCCCCCGACGAGGGCTGGGAGCGGGGCAAGAACAACGCCGGGGTCGAGGACCCCCGCACGACCTGGGTGCCGGACCTCGGCAAGCACCTGATGACGTACGTCGCGTACGGGCCGCTGGGCCCGCGCCTGGCCCTGGCGGTGTCGGAGGACCTGCGGCACTGGCGGCGGCTCGGGCCGGTGCAGTTCGGCTACCAGCCCGACCTGGACACCGACCTGAACATGTTCCCCAACAAGGACGCCGTGTTCTTCCCCGAGCCGGTGCCCGGCCCGGACGGGCGGGACTGCTTCGCGATGCTGCACCGGCCGATGTGGGACCTGGGCTGGTTCCGCCCCGGCGAGGGGGTGCACCTGCCCGCTGGCGTCACCGACGAGCGGCCCGGCATCTGGATCTCCTACGTGCCGGTCGACGAGGTGCGCGCCGACGTCGGGGCGCTCGTGCGGCTGCGCGGGCACCGCTGCGTGGCGCTGTCGGAATTCCCGTACGAGGAGCTGAAGATCGGCGCGGGCCCGCCGCCGCTGCGGGTGCCCGAGGGCTGGCTGCTGATCCACCACGGGGTCACCGGCGAGATCCCCGAGGGCTTCGACCCCACCACCCAGCGCGTCGAGTACGCCGCCGGGGCGATGCTGCTCGACCCGGCCGAACCGTCGCGGGTGCTGGCCCGCACCGCCGAGCCGATCCTCGTGCCGGAGCTGGCCGAGGAGCGCAGCGGCACCGTGCCGAACGTGGTCTTCCCGACCGCCATCGAGGAGGTCGACGGCGTCCATTACGTCTTCTACGGCATGGCCGACTCCCGCATCGGCGTGGCCCGGCTGGACCGGCTCCCGTGACGACACCCCTGTCCCGACCGCACCGAGGAGCCACCGTGAAGCGCCGCACCCTGATGCTGGGCGGGCTCGCCCTGACCACTCCCCTGCTCGCCGGCTCCCCCGCCGGGGCCGCCCCCGCCGCCGCGCCGTCCACCGCCACGGGCCCGGCCGGCGGGCCGCTGACGAACCTGGCGCACCTGGACTTCCTGCGCCAGGCCGTCGCCCCGCCCGCCCAGGACGGGCACACCACCTACCGGCTCGCCGAGTCCCCCGAGGTCGGCATGCTGTGGACGTACGCGGAGCCGGGGCCGGACGGCGACCTGCGCCGCGTCGGCGGCGGCGCGTACGACGCGGCCACCGACACCTGGGGGCAGGGCGCGTACAACGCCGACGACGTGTCCCGGGCCGCCGTGGTCTACCTGCGGCACTGGGCGCAGACCGGGGCGGCGGGCAGCCGGGACGCCTCCCGGGAGCTGCTGCGCGGCCTGACCTACCTGCAGACGACGACCGGGCCGCACGCCGGCAACGTGGTGCTGTGGGCACAGCCCGACGGCACGCTCAACCCGAGCGCCGAGCCGGTGGAGCTGCCGGACCCGTCCGACAGCGGCCCGTCGTACTGGCTGGCCCGCACCCTGTGGGCGCTCGGCGAGGGGTACGCGGCCTGGCGCACCGCCGACGCCGGGTTCGCCGGTTTCCTGCGCCAGCGGCTCGACCTGGCCGTCGGGGCGCTGGAGCGGCAGGTCCTGTCCCGGTACGGCACCTACCAGACCGTCGACGGCGAGCGCACCCCCGCGTGGCTGATCGCCGACGGGGCCGACGCCACCGCCGAGGCGGTCCTCGGGCTGGCCGCGTACGTGCGGGCCGGCGGCGGGTCGGCGGCCCGCCGGGCGCTGCGCCGCTTCGCCGAGGGCATCGCCGCCCTCTCCGGTGGCGACGCCCGGCACTGGCCGTTCGGGGCGGTGCGCCCGTGGGCGCTGTCGCGGTCGATGTGGCACGGCTGGGGCTCGCAGATGCCGGCGGCGCTGGCCGCCGCCGGCAGGGCGCTCGGCGACCGGCGGCTGCTCGACCCGGCGGTCGCCGACTCCGCCACGTTCACCCCGTGGCTGCTCACCTCCGGCGGCCCGGACAACGGGCGGATCCCCACGCCGGTGGACCGCAGCCAGATCGCCTACGGCGTGGACTCCCGCCTGCAGTCGCTGCTCGCCGTCGCCGATGCCACCGGGCGCGACGGCTTCGACCAGCTCGCCGGGGTGGTCGCGGCCTGGTACTTCGGCGCGAACGCGGCCGGCGTGCCGGCGTACGACCCGGCGACGGGGCGCACGATCGACGGCATCTCCGGCGACGGGGCCGTCAACCGCAACTCCGGGGCCGAGTCGACCATCCACGGCCTGCTCAGCATGCTCGCCCTGGACGCCCGGCCGCAGGTGGCGCAGGCGGCCCGGCAGGGCCGGATCGTCGAGCGGGTCGGCACCCGCGTGGTCGAGGCGGAGCAGGGCGCGCGCGACGGCGGGGCCGCCGTGGTGACCCCGGCCTCGTCGTGGACCGGGGAGTCGTCGATCAGCGGCGGCAGCCTCGTGCGGATGCCCGCCGGGTCGACCGTGCGCTGGGAGCTGCCGCCGTCGGCCCAGCCGGAGCTTGTGCTGCCGGTGGTCGACCTGACCCCGGGCGCGTCGGCGGTCACCCGCTGGGCTGGCGTGTCCGGCGACGGCCGGGAGCTGCCGCTGGGCCAGGTGCGGCACGGGCAGGCCGGCGCGCAGGGCACCTCCCCCGCGCCGGGGGTGCTGCTGCCGGTGACCCCGTCCGGGCCGGGCGAGCTGCCGGCGGGCGCGACGGCGCTGGTGGCCACGGCCGCCGGGGACGGCGCGGTGGTCGACGCGGTCATGCTGGAGCCGCTGCTGTCCCGGTTCGTCGTCGCCGGGGACGGCCACGCCACGGCGGTGCTGCGCAGCGCCGCCCGCACGCCCCGCACGGCCACGCTCACCCTGCCCGGCGCGGGGCGGGCCGTCGTCGAGGCGTACGACTCGGCGGGGGTGCGCCGGTCGCGGACGGTGGTGTCCGGCGCGGCCGTGCCGGCGGTGGTGCTGCCCGGCGGCTTCACCGTCGTGCGGCGCTGACCGTCGGAGCCGCTGACCGTCGTGCGGCGCTGTTGATCGTGGCGCGGGGCCGGCCCGGACGTCGTCGGCCGGGCCGGCCCCCGCACGCGGGTCAGACCGTGACGACGCGGTTGTCCACGATGGAGCTGAACGTCGACTCGGGCGCGATGAGGCCCCACTTCACCATCCACCGGTAGGTGCGCTCGAACTCGGCCTCCGGGTAGGGCTCGGGGTCGATGTAGCGCAGCCGGCCGAGCCGGAAGTCCGCCGGCTCCAGCTTCACCAGGTCCTCGGGGACCTCGGCGACGAAGTGGTGCAGGTACGGCCGGATGTCCTCGTTGATCTTCTTGACGGCCCGGCGGACGGCCCGGTCGACGGCGGCGAAGGTCTCCGGGTCGACGTCGGCGCTGGCGATCTCCGAGCCGACGTAGAACGCCTCGGTGACCAGCACGTAGCCGAGCTTCTCGGCGGCGGTGGTCCACGGCTCCATCAGGGCCACGGCGTCGATCTCGCCGTCGCGCAGCTTGCGGAACCGCTCGGCCGGCCCGCCGGCGTGCACCACCTTGATCTCGTCCTGTTCCAGGAAGCCTTCGAGGGACTGGATGGCCAGGTAGTGCGAGCCGTGGTGGAAGTTGACGCCGACGGTCTTGCCGGCGAGCCCCTGCGGGTGCTTGATGTCGGAGTCGGGCCGCACGAAGATCGCCTGGCTGGCCACGGAGGCGCGCTTGGCGATGATCTGCCCGCCGCGCTCGCTGTCGTGGGAGCGGCGGATCTGCCCCCACTCGCAGGCCCGGTAGAGGGAGACGTCGCCGCTCTCGAACGGCGTGGAGATGCCGCCGAACGAGCTGACCAGCTCGTGCTCCTCGATCGGCTTGAGCACCGCGTCGTACGAGCCGGGGGCGACCAGCTCCAGGTCGATGCCCTCCTCGGCGAAGTAGCCGTGTTCCAGGCCGACGAGGTACGGCAGGGTGAAGATGGCGCCGCTGCGGACGCTCCTGACCTTCTTGAGTGTCACCGGGGTGGTCCCTTCTGTGCTGTTTGGTGCTGTGCGTTATCTGGCGGGGGTAGCGGTCGGTGGTGCCGTCGGCGCGTCCTCGATCCCCACCACCTCCTCTCCGGCCGGCCGGTCGGGTGGCGGCCGGAACAGCCGCCACGTCGCGTACGCGCAGTACGCGGCGGTCGCCGCCACCAGCGCGTACGCGACGCGCAGGGCGGTGGTGAAGTCGTCGCCGGCCTCGGCGGCGACCCGGGCGATGTCGTCGGTCGGCTGGCCGGTCAGGGCCAGCACCGACACCACCACCGCGCCGAGGACGGCGACCCCGAGGTTGGTGCCGATCTGCCGGGAGGCGCTGGTGATGGCGCTGGCCACCCCGGCCCGCTCGCGGGGCAGGCTGTTCACGGCCGTGTTGGTGGCCGGCGGGTTGACCAGGCCCATGCCGGCGCCGAGCAGGAGGTAGCCGACGAGCAGCGGGGCCAGGCCCGCGTCGGTGGTGACGGTCAGGGCGAGCAGGGTCATCGACGCCACGAACGACAGGTGCCCGACGGTGGCGGGCAGCCGGCCGCCGTGCCGGCCGACGATCCGGCCGGAGACGTTGGCGAGCACGAGCGTGCCGAGGGTGGTGGGCAGGGTGAGCAGGCCGGTGGCCAGCGGGCTGAACCCGCGGACCTGCTGCAGATAGAAGGTGTTGACGAAGGTGAACCCGCCCAGCGCCAGGTATGCCACGACCGCGGTGAGCACCGCGCCGCGCAGCGCGGGGATCGCCAGGTGGCGCGGGTCGAGCACGGGGTCGGGGCGGCGGCGGGCGGCCGGCACGTAGCCGACGGCGGCGGCCACCGCCACGGCCACGGCAACCAGGACGGGCCCGCTCAGCCAGCCCCGGCTCGGGCCGTCGATCAGCGCGAACGTGAAGCCGACCAGCACCAGGGCGGCCAGGGTGTTGCCCAGCCCGTCGAGGCGGCGGGGCGGGCCGTCGACGACGCCCGGCGGCAGCAGCAGGGTGCCCGCGTAGAGCACCGCCGCGCCGGCCACGCTGACGGCGAAGAGGCTGCGCCAGCCGGCGGCCTGCACCAGCACCCCGCCGACCAGGGGCCCGCAGGCGGCGGAGACCCCGGCCGTCGCGCTCCAGGTGCCCAGCGCCCGGCCGCGCCGCAGCGCGTCGGGGAACAGGTTGGCGATGAGGGCGAGGGCGGGCGGGGCCATCAGCGCGCCCCCGACGCCCTGCACGCCCCGGGCGGCGATCAGGGCGGGCGCGTGCGGGGCCACCCCGCACAGCAGCGACCCCGCGACGAACACCAGCAGCCCGACCCGGAACATCCGCCGCCGCCCGTACCGGTCGGCGACCGCGCCGCACAGCAGGGTGAGGCTGGCCCGCACCAGCGCGTTGCTGGTCGCCACCCACTGCAGCTCGACCGTGCTCAGCCGCAGGTCGCGCTGCACCGACGGCAGGGCCAGGTTCAGCGCCGCGCCGTCGAGGACGCCGAGGAACAGCGTCCCGCAGCACACCAGCAGGGCGGCGCGGCTGCGCCAGGTGAGGGTCATCGTCGGCTCAGAGCTTCTCGTACACCGGCTTGTCGGCCCGCTTCTTCAGCACGCCGACCTCGATGGCCAGGTCGATCTGCTTCTCCAGGTTGGCGAAGACGGTGTCGTCCCACACGTCGGCGTAGACGGGGGCGAGCCGCTCCGGCAGCAGCTCGATGGCCTTCTTCTCCTCGGCGGGGACGCCGTAGTCGGCGTGGTACTTCCCGATCAGGGCCGGGTCCTGCTTGATCAGCCGCCAGGCCTCCAGGGTGAAGTCGACGTACGCCTTCGCGGTCTCCCGGTTGGCGGCCAGCCAGTCGCGGCGCACGGCGGTGCCGTTGAGGAACAGCGGGCTGCTGTCGCCGGTCCCCTTCTGCCACAACTCGCCGACGGAGGCGAGCTGCCGGTTGCCGGAGCCGACGAGGCGGGTGGCGTTGGGCTCGATCGCGATGATCGCGTCGAGGTCGCCGCGTTCGTAGAGCGCGAGGTTGGCGATGGGCTGCCCGGTGAACAGCTTGAACTCCCGGTCGAAGCGGATGCCGTTGACCGCCGAGGCCAGGGCCGCGGCCCGGTAGGTGTCGCTGCTGGGCGGCTGCACGCCGACCTTCCTGCCCTTGAGGTCGGCGATGCTCTGGTACGGGCTGTCGGCCGGGACGATCCAGCGGCCGTGGTTCCACAGCGACGGCCCGACGATGACCACGTCGTGGCCGCTGGTGTTCACCTCGGTCGCGCCCAGCGGGCCGAACGCGTAGATGTCGAGCACGCCGGTGAGCAGCTGCTCCTGCCCCGCGCCGGGGCCGCCGCCGGCCTTGCGGTCGAGGCGGAGCCCGTGCTTGGCCTCCAGGCCGAACTGCTCGGCGACGGAGTCGCGGATCGCCCCCGCCGTGCCGGGGCTGCGGGGCTGCACCTTGGCGCTGCGGGTGCCGCCGCCACCGGCGGCGGCCGGCTCGTCGGCGCCGCACGCGGTCAGCAGGGTGGCCGCGCCGGCGCCGCCGGCGAGGAGCCCGGCGGCGCGCAGCAGGGATCGTCGGGTGAGGGGTGTCGTGGACACGGTGGTTCCTTCCAGGGTGGATCAGGTGGGTGCCCGGCCCGAGGGGTGAGGGCGGCGGGCCGGTGGCCGCGCCGGGGATGGGGCGGGCTCAGGTGAGGGCGGCGACGATGCGGCGGTGCACGTCGAACAGTTCGGGGTCCTCGGGGCTGCGGGGGCGCGGGCGGTCGATGCGGTACTCCCGCACCACCTCGGCGGGGCGTCCGCCGAGGACCACCACCCGGTCGGCGAGGAAGGCCGCCTCCAGCGCGTTGTGGGTGACCAGCAGGCCGGTGCGCGGGGTGCGCAGCCAGAGCTGTTGCAGCAGCAGCCGCAGGCGGCGGGCGGTCAGCTCGTCCAGCGCGCTGAACGGCTCGTCGAGCAGCAGCACCTCCGGGCGTACGACGAACGCGCGGGCCACGGCGACGCGCTGGCGCTGCCCGCCGGAGAGCACCGACGGGTACGACCGGGCGTACTCGGTCAGGCCGACGGCGGCGAGGATCGGGGCGACCTCGGCGGCGTCGACGCCGGCCGCGGTCGCGGCGAGCCGCACGTTGGTCTCGACGGAGGTCCAGTCCAGCAGGCGGGGCTGCTGGAACACCATGCCGAGGCGGGGCCGCCCGCCGCCGGTGGAGACGGTGCCCGCATCGGGGCGTTCCAGGCCGGCGATCAGGTGCATCAGGGTCGTCTTGCCGGTGCCGGAGCCGCCGACGACGGCGACCAGCTCGTCGGGCGCGAGGGTGAGGGAGAAGTCGCGGAAGATCTGCTGCCGCTCGCCGGTGCGCCGGTTGGTGAACGCCTTGTCGACGCCGTCGAGGCTGATCCGCACGCTCATCGCAGCGCCACCCGCCGCCAGCGCACCGCGCGCCGTTCCAGGGTCTGCAGCAGCCCGTACTCGATGGCGGCCATGACCAGCGCGAAGGCGACGGTCCAGGCGAGCACGCCGGCCACGTTGTGCTGGGAGAACTCCAGGTTGAGCTGGTAGCCGACGCCGTCGGCGAGGCCGAAGATCTCCACCAGCACGATGACCTTCCAGGCCATCGCGATGCCCAGCCGCGCCCCGGTGAACAGGTCGGGGACGATGGCGGGCAGCCACACGTACCGCAGCCGGGTCAGCGCGTCGAGGCGGTAGACGTGCGCCATCTCGCCCAGCGCCGGGTCGACCGAGCGGACGCCCTGCGCGACGTTGATGGTCAGCGCGGGGGCCGCCGCGAGCGCCACGGTGAGGATCGGGTTGAGCAGGCTCACCCCGAACCAGATCACGCACAGCAGGGCCTTGACCAGGCCGGGGGTGGCCAGTCCGATGAGGACGGCGGGCTCCAGGAAGCGGCGCAGCCACTCGCTGCGGCCCATCGCGATGCCGGCGGCGACGGAGACGACGAACGCCGCCGCGAAGCCCAACGCGACGCGGGTGAGGGTGACCCGGACGTTGTCCCACAGCGCGCCGCTGGCGGCGATGTCGACCAGGTTGCGGGCGACGTCGCCGAGGCCGGGGATCAGCGCGCTGCCGGAGGCGTCGGCCATGAGCTGCCAGCCGGCCGCGAGCAGGCCGACGAGCAGCAGCGCGGGCAGCGGCCGGGTGAGGCGTCCCACGACGTCGGCGGCGGGCGGGCGGCCCGGCGGGGCGGGCGACCGCCCGCCGCCGAGCGCGACCTCCTCGGCGACGACAGGGTGCGTGACGGTCATCGACATCCCATCTTTCGGTACGCGGGCCGCGTCGTCCTCGACCGCGGCAGGTCATTGACCAGTGCGTACGCACCGATCTTCGATTCCCTATCCTGCCGATAGGATTAGTAGGGTAGCAAGACGCGTCTCACCCATCGGGACAGCGGGTGTCGGGTAGCCGACAGCGTGTGAGCCGTGACCGTCCGTCAACCGCGCGCCCTCGCCGCGCCGGCTCGCCCCCGCCCGGAGCTGCGCCCCCACCCGACTTCCGTAGGGGGTCCCCTGAAGAGGGTCCGGGGCGGCCGGCCCACCGGTCCCGGGTTTTCTCCCCTGGCCGGGCGAGCGGCCCGCTGCGAGCGTGGGCCCATGGCTTCACTCTCCGTACGGCGCTGGCGTCAGCTCGCGCTGTGGCTGCACGTGACGACGTCGGTGGGCTGGATGGCGCAGGCCCTCGCCCTCTGCGTGCTGCTCACCACCAGCCTCACCACGCCCGACCGGGACGTGGCCGTCGCCGCCACGTCCATGGCGCAGGTGCTCGACGGACGCCTGCTCGCGCCGCTGGCCAACGCCTCGGCGTTCACCGGGTTCATGCTCGCCGCCGCCACCGGTTGGGGTTTCTTCCGCTACCGCTGGGTGCTGGTGAAGTTCGTGATCACCCTGGTCCAGCTCCACCTCGGGATCTTCGTCCTCGGCTCGGCACTGGCCGACTCGGCGGCGGCGGCCACCACCGGCGCGCGGGGTCCCGCCGTGCCGCTGGCCGTCGGCTCGGCGCTGATGGCCGGCGCCATCGCCTTCCAGGCCTGGGTGTCCGTGGCCAAGCCCTGGTCGACGACCCGCTGGATGCCGGCGGACCGGCGGCAGGTCGCCGGGACCGCGCCGCGCTGGGTCTTCGTGGCCACCGTCGTCGGCGTGGCCGCCGACCTCACCGTCGCCGCGCTGCTCGGCCACCCGGCGCCGCTGATCTCCCTGATCATCCTCGGCACGTGGCTGGTGCTGCGGCGACGCCAGACCCACGCCGCCCGCCCCGGCGCGACCGCGCACCCCGACGCCGCGCCGACGCCGACGCGGGCTGGCGCGGGCCGGAGGTAGGAGATCTTGGAAGCAATGGGCCCCTCTGGGGGCCGAAATCTTCCAAGATTCACCCCGGTTTCCGCGCGCGCAGAACCGCCCCAGCCCAGCCGACGAGGACTGACGACGACCGCGCCCGCCCCCGGGAGCGGAGGCGGGCGCGGCGGGTGGGGTCAGCGCTGGGCGCGGAACAGCCAGTGCTGCTGCTCCACGGCGGCGGTGGCCCCGATGAGCAGGTCCTGCGAGATCGGGTCGCTGGTCGCGGTGTCGGCCACCGCCTGACGCAACGTGCGGATCAGGGCGAACAGCGCGTCGACCACGACCTCGACGGCGGTGCCCTCCTCGACGTCGCCGTGGTCGAGGGTCGGCAGCATCGACTGGGCGGCGACCGTCGCGGCCCGCCCGTCGGGGTTGAACCCGACGGCGGCGGCCCGCTCGGCCACCTCGTCGGCGTACCGGCGGGCGAGGTCGGCCAGCTCGTCGAGTTGCAGGTGCAGGCTGCGGAAGTGGGGACCGACCAGGTTCCAGTGCGCCTGCTTGGCCAGCATCCCCAGGTTGATCAGGTCGGCCAGCGCCTGCTGCAGCGCCTCGCCGGTGGTCTTGCGGTCCGTGGAGTCGAGGATGCCGTCGACAACGGCCATGGTTGTTCTCCGTTCAGGTGAGTGGGGCGGCGCACGCGCCGTGCGCCGGCACCACCGTGGGCGAGGCCGGACCGCTCACGCGGCGATGAAGTCGAGCAGGTAGCGGTTGACCAGCTCCGGGTGCGTCCAGGCGATGTTGTGCGGGCCGCCCGGGATCACCTCGTAGCGCAGGTCGGCGATCAGCTCCGGCAGCCGGTTGGCGGTGGCGTCGATCGGCAGGATCCGGTCGGCGTCGCCGTGCAGCAGCAGCGTCGGCACGTCGATCTTGCCGAGGTCGGCGCGGAAGTCGGTCAGCCAGGTGTCGACGCAGGCGTACGCGGCGTACGCCGACGCGCCGACCGCGGTGATGAAGCTGTTCTGCCAGGCCTCGTCGCTGATCCGGGTGCCGCCCAGCACGTCGACGTTGTAGAAGTTGTCGAGGAAGCTCTTGAAGTACGCGGGCCGGTCGGCCACCACCGCCGCCTTGATGTCGGCGAAGACCTGCGCGTCGACGCCCTCGGGGTTGTCGTCGGTCTTGAGCAGGAACGGCGGCACCGCGCCCATCAGCACCGCCTTGCGCACCCGGCCCGAACCGTAGGTGCCGAGGTAGCGGGTCACCTCGCCGGTGCCCATCGAGAAGCCGACCAGCACGACGTCGCGCAGGTCCAGGTGCTCCAGCAGGGTGTGCAGGTCGGCGGTGAAAGTGTCGTAGTCGTAGCCGACGGTCGGCTGGCTCGACTTGCCGAACCCGCGCCGGTCGTACGTGATCACCCGGTAGCCGGCCGCGAGCAGCTCCCGCGACTGCTTCTCCCAGGACGCCCCGTCGAGCGGGTAGCCGTGGATGAGCACGACGGGCGCGCCGGTGCCGTGGTCCTCGTAGTAGATGTCGATGTCGCCGCTGTTCTCTTCGCCGACCGTGACGTAGGGCATGTGCCGCTCCTGGTGCTGAGTGGGAACCGTGGGTCCGTCGACGCCCCCGTCGCGCCGTGCGTGACCTGCCGTCGAGTCAACCGGCGCGGCGCGGCCCACACCACGAAGAAGACACGCAGAACTGCACGCCTACACCGTCGCCAGCAGCATGAGGCCCATCACCACGCCCATCGTGGCGTGGCAGAGGCCCTCGGCCCGCGCCCCGGCCACCCCCGGTCGGCCGGCGGGCACGTGGTCGCGCCAGGCCGGGGTCAGGCGTACGCCCCGGGCCGCCCACCAGCCCGCGGCGAGCAGCAGGTACCCGCCCAGGGCCAGGCTGACCAGCGGCGGCCACCAGCCCGCCGACGTGGCCGCGCCGTGCTGGCCGTGCGGCCCGGCGTGGCCGCCCGGCAGGCCGGTCATCCACACCATCGCCGCCGAGGTGAGGGCGAAGTATCCGGTGGCCGCCCGCGAGCCGAGTGCCGCCGGGCGGCGTGCGGTCAGCGCCGCGAACCAGACCCCGGCCGGCACGAACAGGACGAGCCACACCGCCTGCGGCACCCCGAGCGCCCACACCATCGCGGTCATCGCCACGCCCATGAGCAGGTGCACGCCCTCGGCGATCCGGCACCGGGCGGCCCGACCCGATCCCGCCCGCGCGGACGCCGGGCCCAGGAACCGGAACCCGTGGTAGGACGTCACGGCCATCAGGGCCAGCGTCATCGGCCATTGCAGCGCCGGGAACACCATGGGCTTGCTCCCCTCGTCCGACCGGTCCGGGCCCGTGGGCAGGCGGTCAGGGCCGACGGTAGTCGGCGCGGGAGCCGGCGTCTGTGCGCGAAGTTGCCCTCTGCGTCCACACGGGACCGGCCGAGGTGTGTACGGTCGGGCGGTGACCGCGTCCCGGAGCATCGCAGACCCGATCAGCGACGACCTGCCCCACCTGGACCCGACCCGGCCGACCGCGCAGCGGGTGGCCCACCTGCTCGGGCGGATGAGCCTGGCGGAGAAGGTCGGCCAGATGATGCAGCTCGACTCCCACGGCGACCTGGCCGACCACATCCTGGGCAGGCACGTCGGGTCCATCCTGCACACCTCCCCCGCGCGGGTGGTCGAGGCGCACGAGCTGACCGCGCGCACCCGGCTGCGCATCCCGCTGCTGGTCGGCGAGGACTGCATCCACGGGCACTCGTTCTTCCCCGGCGCGACGATCTTCCCCACCCAGCTCGGCATGGCCGCCACCTGGTCGCCGGAGCTCGTCGAGCGGGTCGGGCGCGTCACCGCCGTCGAGGTGGCCCCGACCGGCGTGCACTGGACCTTCTCCCCCGTGCTGTGCATCGCCCGGGACCTGCGCTGGGGCCGGGTCGACGAGACGTTCGGCGAGGACCCGTTCCTGATCGGTGAGCTGGCCGCCGCGATGGTGCGCGGCTACCAGGGCGAGGACCTGGCCGACCCGACCGCCGTCCTGGCCACCGCCAAGCACTTCGCCGGCTACTCCGAGACCCAGGGCGGCCGGGACGCCACCGAGGCGGACCTGTCGCGGCGCAAGCTGCGCGCGTGGTTCCTGCCGCCGTTCGAGCGGGTGGCGCGCGAGGGGTGCCGCACGTTCATGCTCGGCTACCAGAGCACCGACGGCGTGCCGATCACCGTCAACGACTGGCTCCTGACCGACGTGCTGCGCGGCGAGTGGGGCTGGACGGGCATGCTCGTCACCGACTGGGACAACGTGGGCCGGATGGTCTGGGAGCAGCGGGTGCAGCCCGACCACGCGCACGCCGCCGCCGCGGCCGTCCGCGCCGGCAACAACATGATCATGACCACCCCGCAGTTCTTCCAGGGCGCCCAGGACGCGGTCGCGCGGGGCCTGCTGGTCGAGTCGGACCTCGACGACGCCGTCTCCCGCATCCTGGCCCTGAAGTTCGAGCTGGGCCTGTTCGAGGACCCCCGCCGGCCCGACGTCGCCCGGCAACGCGCGGTGATCGGCAGCGCGCCGCACGCCGCGCTCAACCTGGAGGTCGCCCGCCGGTCGCTGGTGCTGCTGCGCAACGACGGAGTGCTCCCGCTCGCGGGCGGGTTCGCGGCCGACGACGCCGGGCGCGCCCGGGGCGACGGCGGCCCGCCGCGCACGGTCGCGGTTGTCGGCCCGCTCGCCGACGACGCGCAGACCCAGCTCGGCGACTGGGCCGGCTCCTCCGGGCAGGCCGACTGGATGCGCGACGGCCAGCCCCGCGACATGATCACCACGGTCCTCGACGGGCTGCGCGCCCACGTGCCCGCCGGCTGGGCGGTCACCCACGCGCGCGGCGCCGACATCCTCACCATGGCCCCCGACCCCGAGGGGGCGCTGTTCCCCGACGGCCAGCCCCGCCCGCAGGTCGTCCTGCCCTGCCCGCCGGACACGGCGCTGATCGCCGAGGCGGTCGCCGCCGCCGAGGGGGCCGACTACGTCGTCGCGGTCGTCGGCGACCGCATCGAGCTGGTCGGCGAGGGGTGCAGCACCGCGACGCTCAACCTGGTCGGCGGGCAGATCGCCCTGCTGGACGCCCTCGCCGCGACCGGCACGCCGATGGTCGTCGTGCTGCTCGCGTCCAAGCCGCTGGTGCTGCCCGACTCGGCGCTCGACGCCGCCGCCCTGCTCTGGGTGGCCAACCCGGGCATGCGGGGCGGCCGGGCGATCGCCGAGCTGCTGCTCGGCCTCGTCGAGCCCGCCGGGCGGCTGCCCATCTCGTTCGCCCGGCACGTCGGGCAGCAGCCCACCTACTACAACCAGATCCGTGGCCAGCACGGCTCCCGCTACGCCGACCTGACCCAGCGCCCCGCCTTCGCCTTCGGCGACGGCCTGTCGTACACGACCGTCGAGTACGCCGACCTGCGGGTCGCCCCGGGCGACCTCGCGCCGACGGACACCGTCCGCGCCGAGGTCACCGTCCGCAACACCGGGACCCGGCCGGTCCTGGAGACCGTCCAGGCGTACGTCAGCGACGACGTCACCTCCGTGAGCTGGGCGGACAAGGAGCTGAAGGCGTTCCGGCAGGTGGAGCTGGAGCCCGGGCGGAGCGCCACGGTGCGGATCGACGTCCCCGTCGCCGACTGCGCCATCGTCGACGGCCGGGGCGTGCGGGTGGTCGAGCCCGGCGACTTCACGCTGCTCGTCGGCCCGTCGTCGCGGGACGAGACGCTGCTGCGGGCCCCGTTCACCGTGCGGCCGGCGGGCTGAGGCCGGGGGCGGTTCAGCCGGCGTGCCGCTCGGCGCGGCGCAGCACCTCCGTGGCCGCGCGGATCACCGCCCGGTCCAGCAGCCTGCCGTGGGCGTCGGTCGCCACGCCGGAGCCGTCGCGGGCGGCCCGGTCCAGCGCGTCGACCACCTCCCGGGCGGCGGCCACCTCCGCCGGGCCGGGCGTGAAGACGGCGTTGATGGTCGCGAGCTGGCCGGGGTGGATGGCGCTGCGCGCCCGGAAGCCCTGGCGCAGCAGCGTCCGCGTGCCGGCCTCCAGCCGGTCCGGGTCGCGCAGCGTCGTCTCGACGGGGCCGACCGGCGCGACGATCCGCGCCCCGGCGGAGGCGACCACGACCTGCGAGCGGATCGGGCCGAGTTCGGCCCGGTCCGGCCCCGGTTGCAGGCCCAGTTCCCCCGCCAGGTCCGCCTCGCCGAGCCCGAGCCGCAGCACCCTCGGCGCGGCGGCGACCTGCGGGCAGGTGAGGATCCCCCGGGCGGTCTCGATCAGGGCAACGACCGCGAAGGTGGCCTCGGCCAGCCCGAGCCGGCGTTCCGCCCCGGCCAGCGCCCGGTCGACCTCGGCCAGCAGCTCCGGTTCCGCCTTCGGCACCCACACCCCGGCCGCCGCCGCGGAAAGCACCGCGACGTCCGCGTCGACCTGGTCGCTGTTGATCCGTACCCAGGTCTCGGTGGTGGCCGGGGCGGCCAGCGCGGCGGCGACCGCGCGGCGGGCCTCGGCCTTGCGGGCCGGGGTGACGGCGTCCTCCAGGTCGAGCACGAGCGCGTCGGCGCCCCGGCCGGGGGCCTTGCGCAGCAGTTCCTCCCGGTCCCCGGGGACGTAGAGGTAGCTGCGGGCGACAGCTGCCACGGCGCTACCGCCCGGCCCGGGGCACGTAGCGACCCTGGGGGCTGCCGGTGACCTTGCCGTCGACGAGGACGTGCTCGCCCCGGACGAAGGTGTCGGTGACCCGGGCGGTCAGCTCGAAGCCCTCGAACGGCGTGTACTCCTGGGTGGACTCGGAGTCCGCGGCCCGTACCGTCCAGGTGTGGTCGGTGTCGACCAGGCAGAGGTCGGCGTCGTAGCCCTCGGCGACGGCGCCCTTGCCGGCCAGGCCGAAGCGGCGGGCCGGGTTCCACGAGGTCAGCTCCGCGACCCGCGACAGCGGAAGGCCCCGGCGGCGGCCCTCGGTGAGCAGGCCGGGCAGCAGATACTCGGCCCCGCCAAAGCCGGACTTGGCGACGAAGACGTCGTCGCGGGGCTCGCCGAACTTGACCTCGTCCTTGCAGCAGGCGTGGTCGCTGACCACCCAGTCGACGTGCCCGTCGAGGAGGTGGGCCCAGAGCGCCTCGACGTCGGCGCGCGGGCGCAGCGGCGGGTTCACCTTGCCGCCGAGGCCGTGCGCGGTGGTGATGTCGGCCAGCAGGTGCCCGATGGTCACCTCGCGGCGGAAGTCGATGTGCGGGAACGCCTCGGCCATCCGCAGGGCCGCGTCGAGCGCCTTGGCCGAGGACAGGTGCAGCAGGTTGATGGTGGGCAGGCCGGTCTCGTGGGCCAGGTACGAGGCGATGGAGACGGCGAGCCCCTCGGAGTGCGGCGGCCGGGAGGCGTGGTACGCCTCCAGCCCGCGCAGCCGGCCCTCCTGCTCCACCTGTCGGGTGTAGGCGCTCATGATCTCGGCGGTCTCGCAGTGCAGCGACAGGGAGATCTGGTCGGCCAGCTCGGGGAAGCGTTCCCGGGCCGCCTGCACGCCGCGCATCACGAACTCGAAGTGGGCGTAGTCGTAGCGTTCGCCCTCGGGGATCATCAGGAACGAGTTCTGGTCGGCCGAGCGGCCGTGCAGGCCGTGCCCGCCGTAGAACATGAAGATCTTGAAGGAGGTCACCCCGAACCGGTCGACCAGGTCGGGCAGCTCGTCGATGTGCTCGCGCATCATCGGGGCCAGGTGGAAGCCGTAGTCGATGTGGGAGCGCCCGGCGCTGGCGGCGAGCACGTCGGGGAAGAAGTCCTCGTACCGGCCGCCCCGGTTGAGGTAGTACTGCCCGGTGCGCATGTAGGTCAGGGCGGTGGTGACGCCGCCCTGGGCGCTGGCGCGGCTCTCCGAGGCGGTGTCCTCGGCGAGCGGGTTGTAGATGCCCCAGTGCTGGTGGGCGTCGACGACGCCGGGGAAGGCGAGCTTCCCCTGCCCGTCGTGCACGGTCGCGGCGTCGGCCGGGTCGAGGCCCGGCGCGACGCGGGTGACCGTGCCCGCGGTGACGCCGATGTCCACCGTCTCGGTGTCGGGCCGGTCGTGCCGGACCAGGCGCACGTTGCGCAGCAGCAGGTCGAAGGTGGTCATGCGCTCACTCCTGTCGGGTGTCGGGTGTCGGGTGCCGCGGCGGCGGCGAGCAGGTCGGCCAGTCGTCGCACGTCGGTGGCGGTGTCGAGGGCGGCGATCTCCCGCTCGACGGCCCCGGCGACGTCGGCGGGCAGCCGGCCGGCGACGTTGTGCCGGAACTTCAGGGCCAGCTCGGCGGTGGTCAGCGGGCGGGCCGGCCCGCCCCGGTTGGCCAGGACCTCCTCGGTCCACTCCCGGCCGTCGCGGGTGACCACGCGCAGCACGGCCGGGAACTGGTGCGGGAAGATCGCGTCGCAGCGCTCGTCGGGCACCACGTCGACGCGCGCCATCACGGCCCGGCGGGACTCCTCGACGGCGAGGGCGTCGGTGAAGTCGTCCGGGCCGACGCCGAGCACCCCGCCGCCGTGCAGGCCGGCGGCGACCGCGTACGGGCCGCTGAACTGGGCCTCGTAGCCGGTGGTGGGGCGGCGCTTGCGGTCGATGGGCTGCCCGATGGTGCGGATGACCGGGGTGGGCACGCCGAGGGTGACCGACTCGACGTCGGGCGGGCGTACGCCGCGTCGCCGCAGCGCCAGGGCCGCGTCGATGGCCGCGTGGGTGAAGTGGTTGGCCGGGTAGGGCTTGAAGAAGATGTCCGGCACGGCCCAGTCGACGCCCAGCCCCGCGGTGATCTCCGCCGGGTCGTACTCGCCGCGCAGGAACGCCTCGAAGAAACCGAACCGGCCCTCCAGGACGGTGGGCGGGCCGGTGATGCCGTGCCGGGCCAGGGCCGCCGCGCTCACCGCCGAGTGCGCCGCCCAGCCGCAGTGGATCCGCTTGACGGTGCCGCCGGTGCGGTTGGCCTCGATCAGCCCGGCCGCCATGGAGGCGGCCACGCCCAGCGCGTCGAGGGTGCGCCCGGCGTCCAGCCCGAACAGCCGGGCGGCGGCGACCGCCCCGCCGAGGGTGCCGCAGATGGAGGTGGCGTGCTGGCCGTGCTCGAAGAAGACCGAGTTGCCGGCGGCGCGGTCGTAGCCGGCCATGCCGAGCCGCACGCACACCTCCAGGCCCACCGCGACGGCGGCGACGGTCTCCCGGCCGGACGCGCCGGTGAGTTCGGCGGCGGCGAGCGCGGCAGGCACCACCGACGCGCTCGGGTGCAGCACCGACGGCAGGTGGGTGTCGTCGTAGTCCAGCGAGTGCGCGAGCACCCCGTTGGCGAACGCGGCCAGCGCGGCGGGCACCGGGCCGGCCACCCCGATCGCCCGGGCCTGCCCCCGCCCGCCCTGGTCGCGGACGTACGCCAGGGCGGCCCGGCTGCTCGGCAGGTCGACGGCGGCCACGCAGAGCCCGACGACGTCGAGCACCCGCTGGCGGACGCTGTCGACGACGGCGGCGGGCAGCGCGGCGGCGGGCGTGTCGGCGGCGAACGCGGCCAGGGCCCGCCCGAGGGTCGGCTCAGCCACGGCCGACCACCGCCAGCGGGCGCACCGGCGAGCCGGTGGCCCCGTACAGGGGCAGCGGGGCCAGCACGAAGGTGAACTCGTGCACCGCGTCGCGGGCGAGTTCCTCCAGCGCCATCGCCTCGATCAGGTAGACGCCGTGCTCGACCAGGAGGATCCGGTGCGCGGGCAGGCTGCTGTGCCCCTGGCCGGGGCGCAGGCACTCGAAGGCGATGGTGTCGGCCCCGGCGGCGTGCACGCCGTGCGCGGCGAGCCACCGCGCCCCGTCGGCACCCACGCCCGGCACGCCGGAGTCGTGGCCGACGTAGCGGGTGCGGTCGGGGTCGTCGAAGTGCCGGCCCCAGCCGCTGCGGATCAGCACCACGTCGCCGGGCTCCACGGGGGTGCCCTGCCGGTCGACGGCGGCGTCCAGGTCGGCCGGGGTGATCTCGTAGCCGGCCGGGCAGTCGGGCCGACCGAGGGCGGCGGGGACGTCGAGCAGGACGCCCCGGCGGACCATCGGCGCGACGGTGTGCACGCCGAGTTCGGTGAACCGCCCGCCGGACTGGGCGGCGGCGGCGTCCGCGCCGCCGTGCAGCAGCCCGTCGTGGGAGACGTGGGCGAGGGCATCGACGTGCGTGCCGACGTGGGTGCCCATCACCAGCAGGTCGTTGGCCGCCGAGCCGCCGTCGGCGCGGACCATGTCACCGTGCCGGCGCGGCATGGTCAGCCAGAACGGCGGGTGGTTCGGCGACTGGGGCATGCCGATCGAGAGCAGCCGGCCGAGGTCGTAGATCTCGACTCCGGCGCGGACGGCGTCGAGCAGCCGGTCGGCGTGGCGGGCGGTGGTCGTCACGGTTCCTCACGTTTCAGCGGTTCGGCCACGCCGTCAGGCGACGATGTGGCGGGCTCGGAGATCGGCGATCTCGGCCGGGTCGCAGCCGAGTTCGTCGATCAGCAGGGATTCGGTGTCGGCCCCGAGGGCGCGCCCGGTGAAGCGGATCCGTCCGGGGGTCGCGGACATCCGCCACATCACGTTGTGCATCCGCACCGGCCCGAGGTCGGCGTCGTCGACGGTGGTGAGCATCTCCGTGGCCCGCACGTGCGGGTCCTCGGCGATGTCGCGGGCGCTGTAGACGGGGGCGACGGCCGCGCCGGCCTCGGCGAACGCGCGGCTGACCTCGTCGCGGGTGCGCTGGGCGATCCACCCGCCGACGTACCCGTCGAGTTCGTCGGCGTGCCCGGCGCGGCCGGCGCCGGTGCGGAACCAGGGCTCGTCGATGACCTCGGGGTGGCCCACCAGGCGCAGCACCCGTTCGGCGATGGCCTGGGCGCTGGTGGAGACGGCGACCCACGCCCCGTCGCTGGTGCGGTAGGTGTTGCGGGGCGCGTTGTTGACCGACCGGTTGCCGTTGCGCTGCTCGACGACGCCGAGCTGGTCGTAGACGGTCGGGCCGGGACCGACCGCCGTCATGATCGGCTCCAGCAGGCTCAGGTCGACGACCTGACCCTCGCCGGTGCGGTCGCGGTGGCGCAGCGCCATCAGCACCGCCGAGGAGGCGGCGATGCCGCAGATGCTGTCGGCCAGGCCGAACGCGGGCAGGGTGGGCGGGCCGTCGGCGGCGCCGGTGAGGTGGGCGAAGCCGCTCATCGCCTCGGCGAGGGTGCCGAAGCCGGCGCGGGAGGCGTACGGGCCGGTCTGGCCGAAGCCGGTGATCCGGGCGATGACCAGGCCGGGGTTGACCGCGTGCAGCTGCGCCGGGCCGATCCCCCAGCGCTCCAGGGTGCCGGGGCGGAAGTTCTCCACGAGCACGTCGGCCCGGGCGGCCAGGCGCAGCAGCAGCGCCGCGCCCTCCGGGGCGGACAGGCTCAGCCCGATCGTGCGCTTGTTGCGGGAGATCTCCTTCCACCACAGCGGGTGGCCGTCCTTGGCCTTGCCGTGCCCGCGCATGCTGTCCCCGGCGGTCGGGTGCTCGATCTTCACGACGTCGGCGCCGAAGTCGCCGAGGATCTGGCAGCACAGCGGCCCGGCGAGGATCGTGGAGGCGTCCAGCACGCGCAGCCCGGCGAGCGGGCCGTCGGCGGGCGTGGTCGGTGTGGTCACGGCGGTCACCCCTCTGCCCGGTCGGCCGGCGGGTGGTAGCCCAGCTCGGCGGAGATGTCGGCGGCTGCGGCGGCCACCAGCGCCCCGTGGTCGGCGCAGACCTGCCGGGTGAACCGGTCCTGCGGCCCGCACAGGGAGATGGAGCCGAAGACCTGGCCGGTGCCGTACCGGATGGCGGCGGCGACGCTGCCCGCGCCGTTCTGCCGCTCCCCGATGCTCACCGCGTAGCCCTGCCGGCGGATGTGGGCCAGCTCGTCGCGCAGCACGGCCGGATCGGTGATGGTCGAGGGGGTGACCCGCTCCAGCGGCTGGGCCAGGTACTCGTCGAGCTCCACGGCGGGCAGCGCCGCGAGGATGGCCTTGGACGACGAGCCGGAGTGCAGCGGGTGGCTGGTGCCCAGGGACACCGACATGCGGACCTCGTGCGGGGAGAGCACCTGGTCGATGTAGACCCGGATCGAGCCCTGCCGCACCGACAGGGTGGCGGTCTCGCCGGTGCGACGGACCAGCCGGACCAGGTACCGGCGGGCGATCTCCGGGACGTCCAGCGCGCGCAGGGCGGCCAGGCCCACCGCGAGCGCCCCGGCGCCGAGCCGGTAGCGCTTGGTGTCCTCGTCGAAGTCGAGGAATTCGTCGGCGGCCAGCTCCTTCAGGATCCGGTACGCGACCGCCTTCGGCAGCCCCAGCTCGCGGGCGATGGTGGACACCCCGAGGGTCTCCGGTGCCCGGGTGGCGATGATGTTGATGACGTCGAGGGCCCGGCCGAGGCCGGAGCGGACCCGCCGGTCATCGGGTGCGGCGAGGGGGGTGGTGGTCATGTCTGTCCTCACTGTGGGCGGACGCGGGCGGAAGGGTCACCGCCGGTCACGGTGGTGTCGCGGGGGTGCCCGGCGGCAATCCTCGCAACTGCCGCTGCCGTTCCACGGCGACGACGAGCGCCACCGAGGCGAGCACGACGGCACCGGCGAGCACCTGCCGGCCGGTGAGCCGCTCGTCGAGCACCACCATGCCCAGCAGCACCGCGATCACCGGGTTCACGTAGGCGTACGTGGCCACGAGTTGCAGGGGCGCGCGGCGCAGCAGCCAGGTGTAGACGCTGAACCCGACGACGGTGCAGACCAGCATCAGGTAGGTCCAGGCGACCCAGGAACGGCCGGTGACCTCGGCCAGGCGCAGGCGATGCCACTCGCCGGCGGGCAGGGCGGCCACCGCCACGGCCGCGCCGCCGGCGAGCATCTGCCAGCCGGTGCCGACCAGGTGGTCGGCCGGGGCGGGCAGCCGTTGGGTCAGCGTCGAGCCGGCCGCCCAGACCATGGTGGACGCCACGATGGTGGCGATCCCGGCCAGGTGCAGGCGCTGGTCACCGGCGAGCACCAGCAGGGCCAGCCCGGCGAGTCCGCCGAGGACCCCCACCACGGCCGCCGGCCGGGGGCGCTGCCCGCCGCCGAGGCGGATCGCCAGCACCCACAGCGGCATCGCGGCGACGAGCAGGGAGGCCAGGCCGGACGACACGTACTGCTGGCCGACGGCGAGCAGGGCACTGCCCGCCCCGACCATGAGGAGGCCGCCGGCCAGCACGCCGGGCCACCGGTCGCGGGGCAGCCGCAGCCGGTCCGCTCCGTTGCGGGCCGCGACCACCGCGAGCACCAGGGCCCCGGCGGCGAGGAACCGGCCGGCGGTGGAGACCATCGGCGGCAGGCTCTCCAGGGCCACCCGGTTGCCCAGGTAGGTGGAGCCCCACAGCAGGTAGACCGCGCCCAGCCCGGCGGCGAGCGCGGCCGGTTCCACCGGTGGTGGGCCCACCACCGGTGGCGCCGCCGCGGCGGCGGGTTCAGCGCCGGACATGGGACCGGGTCACGGGGTCACCGCCGGGGCGTCGAGGTCGCACTGGGCGGCCACGGCGTCGGCGAACGCCTCGGGCTGCTCGTCCGCCACGAAGTCGGTGCCGCCGGGAATGGTGACCAGCGGGGCGTGCGGCAGGGCGGCCCGCACCTGCGGCGTCATCCGGTCGACCAGGTCGTCGGCCCCGTGCAGCAGCACGGTCGGCACCGCCGCCAGGGCGGCCGTGTCCAGCCGGTGGTCGAAGACGGCCCGGTACGCGGTGGCGTAGTCCGGCCCGGTCAGCAGGTACTCGGCGACCTGCCGGTCCGCCTCGTCGGGGCTGAGCCGGGGGTAGAGCCCCCAGACGCGGTCCCAGATCACCCGCAGGTGCGACCCGTCGCGCTCCGGCGTGTAGCCGGGGGCGTACGTCGCCTTCTTCTGGGCGCGTTCGGCGTCGTCGTAGAGCGGCAGCCCCTGCAGGATGAGCCGGCGGACCCGGTGCGGGGCCCGCAGGGCCGCCTCCGCGGCGATCACCGCGCCGGTGTGCTGGCCGAGCAGGTGCACCCGGTCCAGGCCGAGGGCGTCTGCGGTCTGCCAGAGCGCGGCGGCGTACTGCGGGATCGTCCACGGCTGCGGCGGGGCGTCGGACATCCCGAAGCCGGGGGTGTCCACGGCGACGACGCGCAGCCCGCGCCGGGCCAGCGGGGCCAGCGCCACGTCGTAGGTCGCCGACGACAGCGGCGACTGGTGCACGACGAGCAGGGTCGGGTGTCCCGGCGTCCCGGCGTGGCGGTAGTGGACCTGGCCCCAGGGCAGGTCGACGTAGCCGCGCGTGGCGTGGCCCCGCACCCGGGTCACTCGGTCACCGCCAGGGCGGCCATGACCTCGATGACGTGCCTGATGCCGTCGCGGTAGTCGTCGAGGCGGATGTTCTCGTTGGGCCCGTCCACCCCGGAGTCGGCGCGGGACACGCCGACGCCGACGATGGGCCGGGCGGCGAGGGCCCCCTGGTTGCCGATCCACTGGGTGTACGGCTCGATCACGGGTTCGGTGCCGTACGCGCGGCGGGCGGCGTCGGCGACCAGGGCGACGAACGGGTCGCGGTGGTCGGTCATGTTCGGCCGGCTCGTCGCCATCACCTCGATGTCGACGTCGCCGAAGCCGGTGGCGGCGAGGTGGTCGCGGACGGCGGCGAGCACCCGCTGCGGGTCCTGGCCGGGCACCAGCCGGATCTCGACCTTCGCGGCGGCGGTGGCGGGGATGCCGAGGGTGACGTCGTCGCGCATGTCGCCCCCGGCGATGCCGGCGACGGTCAGCGTCGGCACGGTGCGGATCGCCACGGCGGCCTGCCGGTCGTCGAGACCGCCGGTGAAGCCGCGCACGCCGGCCCGCTCGCGCAGGAAGTCGCCGTCGAACTCCACCTCGGCGAGCAGGTCACGCTCGGCGTCGGTGAGCGGGCGGACGTCGTCGGCGAAGCCGGGCACGGTGACCGTGCCGTCGGGGCGCTGCAACTGCGCCAGGGCGGCGGCGAGCCGGGCCGTCGCGGCCGGCAGCAGCGCGGTGTTCTGGCTGGTCAGGTCGCGGGGCAGGGTACGGACGGTGAGCCGCAGGTAGAGCACGCCCTTCTCGGCGAGCTTGAGCAGCGGCCGGTCCTGCCCGTCGCGCCACGAGTTCTCCCACAGCGCCGCGTCGCTGGCCAGCCGGTCGGCGTACGCCGCGCAGAACGAGCCGAGGCCGGGGCTGTGCAGCCACTGCTTGCCCTCGAAGATGAACCGGCTGGTCACCGGCGGGGTCAGGCCCGCCAGCCGCCAGGCGGCCACCGCGTGGATGCGCGACATCAGCGCGCCCTTGTCGTCGGCGACGCCCCGGGCGTAGAGGCGGCCGTCGTGGATCTCGGCCGCGTACGGCGGGCTGATCCAGTCGGCGTCGTCGCCGGCCGGTTCGACCTCGACGTCGTAGTGGGTGAAGTGCAGCAGCCGGCGCTGCCCCGCGCCGGGGATCTCGGCCAGCACGTACGGGTGGGACTGCTCCCACTCGATGATCTCGGCCTGGCCGCCCCAGCGGTGCACGGAGTCGGCGATGAACCGGGCGGTGGCCGCCATCTGGTCGGGCTCCTGCCGGCGGCTGCGGATGCGGCAGAGCTGCTGGAGTTCGGCGACGAACTCGTCGAAGTGGGTGTCCACCGCGGCGAGCGCGGCGGCGGTGTCCGGGTGGGGCATGGGTTCCTCCGCGGGGCTCAGTGGATGGTGACGCCGCCGTCGACGAAGACGGTCTGGCCGGTGACCATCGCGGCGGCGTCGCTGAGCAGGTAGGCGACGGCGTTGGCGACGTCGTCGGGGTGCGCCATCCGGCCGAGCGGGATGGTGGCCAGCTTCTCGGCGAGGTACGCGGCGTCGCCGCGCACGTCGGTGGTCATGTCGGTGGGGACGATGGTCGGGCCGACCGCGTTGACCCGGATGGCGTCGCGCGCCCACTCCAGGGCCAGCACCCGGGTCAGGTGCAGCACCCCGGCCTTGCTGACGCAGTAGCCGACGGTGTTCAGCACGGCGATGTGCCCGTTGGTGGAGCCGAGGTTCACCACGGCGCCCCGGGCGGCGCGCAGCGCCGGGTACGCCGCCTGGCACATCCGGAACGTGCCGGTGAGGTTGACGTCCAGGACGGTGGTGAAGTCCTCCTCGGTCATCGTGGCCGCCGGCCCCCGGCGGACCACGCCGGCGTTGTTGACCAGCAGGTCGAGCCGGCCGTGCCGGTCGAGGACCCCGGCGACCAGGCCCGCGCAGGAGCGCGCCGAGCGGATGTCGACCCGGTGGCGGCTGTGCGGCCCGCCGGGGTCGTCGACGTCGGCCAGGTCGGCGTGGGCGACGACCGCGCCCCGCGCGGCGAGGGTGGCGGCGATCCGCGCGCCGATGCCCCGCGCCGCGCCGGTGACCAGGGCGACCCGGCCGTCGAAGCGGTTGACGTCGCCGGTGCCGGTCATGCGCCGATCACCTTGGTGTCCTCGGCCCAGAAGGCGAGCCGACGCTGCAACAGCCGGATGACGAAGTGCGCGACCAGCCCCATCACCGACAGCACAACCAGCACGGCGAACATGCCGGCGATGTCGAAGTTGTAGTTGGTCTGCAGCAGCAGGTAGCCCAGGCCCTCCTTCGCGCCGATGAACTCGCCGACGACCGCGCCGAGGATGGCGAAGACGATGCCGATGTCCAGGCCGGCGAAGATGAACGGCAGCGCGCTGGGCAGCCGCACCATCCGGAAGATCTGCGCCCGGCTGGCCCCGAAGACGGTGAGCATCTGGATCCGGTCGGCGTCGGCGGCCCGCAGCCCCTCGATGACGTTGACCAGCATCGGGAAGAACGAGATGACGGCGGCCATGACCACCTTGCTGGTGAGCCCGAAGCCGAACCAGAGCACGAACAGCGGCGCGAGGGCGACCTTCGGCACGGTCTGGAACGCCACGATGTACGGCATCAGGGTGGCCTCGACCACCTTGATCTGGGAGATGAAGGTGCCCAGCAGCACGGCCGCGCCGACGCCGATGGCGAAGCCGAGCAGCGCCTCCTGGGTGGTGACCCAGAAGTGGCCCCAGAACTGCTCGTCGGTGAGCTGCCGGTGCAGCGCCTCGACGATCTGGGAGGGGCGGGGCAGCACGTACTCGTCGACGTCCAGCAGCCGGGTGCCGTACTCCCAGGCGAGCACGACCACGACGAAGACCGTGGGGACGAGCCAGAGCTGGGGGCGTTCGCGCAGGTCGACCCGGCGTCGCCGGGTGGCCGTCGGCCCGGGGGCCGGGGCGGTGGTGTCCACTACCTCGGTGTCTGTCATGGCGGCACCTCCTCAGTCGATGACGCCGGCGGCGTTGAAGTGGCGGCGGATGCGGTCGACGTAGACGCCGGCCCGGTCGGAGGACATGACGCCCAGGTCGCGGGGCCGGTCCAGGTCGATGGTGAGGATCTCGGCGATCCGGCCGGGGCGGGGGCTGAGCACCACCACCCGGTCGGAGAGGAAGACCGCCTCCGGGATGGAGTGGGTGACCAGCACCGCGGTCTGTCCGCTCTCCCGCCAGATGCGCAGCAGCTCGACGTTCATGTACTCGCGGGTCATCGCGTCGAGCGCGCCGAACGGCTCGTCCATCAGCAGGACGGCGGGGTCGTGCACCAGCGCACGGCAGATGCCGGCGCGCTGCTGCATGCCGCCGCTGAGCTCGTGCGGATACTTCCGCTCGAAGCCGGTCAGGCCCACCATGTCCAGCAGCTCCTGGGCGCGGGCCCGGTGCCGGGCGGGATCCAGCTTCTGGATCTCCGCCGGCACCATGACGTTGTCGAAGATGGTGCGCCAGGGCAGCAGCGTGGGGGCCTGGAACACCATCCCGACCTCGCGGAGGGGGCGGACCACCTCGGTGCCGGCGATCCGCACCGTGCCGGCCGTCTTCGGGCTCAACCCGGCGAGGATCTTGAGCAGGGTGGTCTTGCCGCAACCCGACGGGCCAACGACCGAGATGAACTCGCCGCGGCGTACGGTCAGGTTGATGTCGTGCAGGGCCTGGGTCGGTGCCGACCGGCGCGGCCGGTACTGCTTGTCCAGCCCGGCGACCTCGATCCAGGAGTCCTCCGACACCGTTGCCGGCTGCTGCGTCCGGCGACCCATCGCCTTGATGGCCATCGAATTCCCTTCCGCGTCCGCTGCCGCTACTTGGCGGGGTAGTTGGCGGCCTTGTCGAGCACCGCGGCCTTGTCGAAGTCGTTGGCCCCGGCGAGCAGGCCCGGCTCCCACACGTCGCCGAGCTGCACGTCCCCGGTGATCTGGCCGGCTTCCTTGGTGTACGCCTGGGTCTTGGTCCACTCCTGGTCGCTGATCGCGCCCCAGTCGCCGAACTGGTCGGGCGTGCCCGACGCCGGGGTGGCGGTCTTCAGCCAGGCGGTGAGGCTGCGGGTGTCGGCCGGCAACTGGTCGGCGGCCTGCTTGCCGGCGAGGATCTGCGGGAACACCTGGTAGCCGATCCGCATGGCGGCCTCCGGGTTCTTCGCGGAGAAGAGCATCGCCTTGTACGCCGCCCGCAGGAACCGGGTGTAGACGTCCTTGTTGTCGTCGAGCTTGCGGGCGCCGACGGCGAAGCTCAGCGACCGGATGCCGTCGAAGGCGTCGGGGTTGTCGAGGTACTTCAGCGTGATCCCGGAGTTCTCGATCACTGCGTACGCCTGCGTGTAGAGGGCCAGCATGTCGACCTTGCCGTCGTTGAGCGCGGCGGCGGCCGGCGCGCCGACGCCGACCGGCAGCAGCTCCACGTCCTTGGCCGGGTCGAGGCCGGCGGCGGCGACGAAGGCCCGGGCGTACGGCGCGGAGCCGGAGGCCAGGCTGATCACGCCGATCTTCTTGCCCTTGAGGTCGGCGCCGCCGGTGAGCGTGCTGTCCGGCTTCACCGCCATCACCCACGGCCAGTTCTGCACCAGGCCGCCGATGGCCTTGACCGGCACGTTCTTCTCGACCGCGCCGAGGATGGAACCGCTGTCGGCGGCGGTCAGGTCGGCGCTGCCCGAGGCGACGGCCTGCAGGGCGGCGACGGAGCCGTCGGTGTTGATCGTCTCGACGGTGAGCTTCTCCTCCGCGAAGTAGCCGAGCTCCTTGGCCACCGCGTAGACGGCCACCTCCTCCTTGGGACCGATGACCGCGGAGGCGATGGCGAAGGTCAGCTTCGCCGGCGCCCCCTCCTCGGCCGCCGCGTCGTCGCCGGAGCCCCCACATCCGGCCAGGGCCAGCGCGGCGACCAACACCGCCGGCAGCACACCCCACTTCTGCTTCATATCGACACCTCGTCCTCAGGGTTCTTTGGGTAGGGAAGATCGGCCGCGCGGGATCCACGCGGCGGGTGGGACGGTTCGGTGATGCCGGCCGTGGTGCGGCCGGTGGGCCGGGCGGCCCGGGGAGGGTCAGCGGGACGGGTCCCGCGACGCCACGGCGATGGCGAGGTCGTTGTAGACGTGCTGCTCGACGATCAGCCCGTCGCGCAGGACGAACACGTCGGCGTAGCGGATCCCGTCGAACGGCTCGCCGTCGGGCCACTGCCCGTACAGGCGGCCGAGGGAGGTCACCGAGACGCCGTCGGCGGCGGCGCCGACCAGGTACCGGTCGCGGTGCTTGCGCACCCACCGGTAGGTGCCGGTCGACGCCGACGCCAGCTCGGGCAGGGAGGCGAAGCGACGTCCGCCGGGGAAGACGATCAGCGCCCCCGGGGCGAGCAGCCGCCCGGCCCGGTCGAGGTCGCGGTCCTCGCAGAGCTGCAGGTAGTGGTCGACCAGCCCGGCGGCGTCCATCAGCCGCTCTTGCCGCTCAGGGCCGCTTCCCACTGGTCGCGCAGCGGGTGCTCGGCCGGGCCCTGCTCGGTGAGGATGCGCATCAGCCGGGTCAGCAGCAGGTCGCGTTCCCGGTCGAGCACGGCCTGCCCGTCGGCGTCGGCGGTGAAGCCGTCGAGGTCGCCGGGGCCGAGCACGTCGCGGCGGACGAGCAGTTGCTCCAGCGCCCGCAGCCGCTGCCGGTCGACGTGCAGCTCGGTGGAGAGCTGCAGCACCAGGTCGAGCAGCTTGCCGAGGCGGGGGTCGCCGAAGTAGTCGAACTCGGTGCTCATCACGCCTCCGGCTTCGTCGCGGCCAGCACGGCCCAGGGGAAGTGCCACTCGACCCGGTCGCCCCAGCCCTCGGGGCGTACGCCGTCGCGGCGCTCGTCGAACGGGGTCCAGCTCGCGTCGACCAGGCCGGCCTCGGCGCAGACGGCGAGCAGGTCGGAGCCGAACAGCGCGTGGAAGAACGGCTCGTTGTTGCGCTCGGCGTGCTCGTAGACGGTGGCGTCGCGCAGCGGGTCGCCGGTGAGCTGGAACTCCAGGAAGCGCAGCGCGCCACCGGGCTTGAGCAGGCGGGCCGCCTCGACGATCGTCTCCCGGATCGCCTCGGCGGGCATCTCGTGCAGGACCATCGTGCCGGTGACCACGTCGCAGGAGGCGTCGTCGAGGCCGGTGGCCCGCCCGTCGGCCTGCCGGTAGTCGATGGCCAGCCCCTGCGCCTCGGCCTCGGCGTGCGCCAGGCGCAGCCCGGGCGCGGCCAGGTCGACGCCGATGACCTGCGCCGACGGGTAGCGGCCGACCAGCGGGCGGGTGCTCTTGCCGAACCCGCAGCCGATGTCGACGACCCTGGTGGCCCCCGGCAGGTCCGGCAGCGCGGTCTCGGTGAACAGCCGGTGGAACTTGTAGCCGTCGTTGTCGCGCAGCATGACGATGCGCGCGCCGAACTCGTAGACGTAGGCGGACATGTCGTCGGAGAAGAAGCCGCCCGGCTGGATGTGGATGTCGTAGTCGGTGTACCAGGTGGGCAGGTCCACGTCGGGGTCGAGGGTGAGCGCGCCGAGCGGCTGCGCCGGCACCTCGGCGAGCTGGGCGGCCAGCTCGTCGCGGCGGCCCAGGACGGCCTCCCCGGCGGCCTTCCACAGCATCTTCTGCTGCACCCGCTCCAGGTGGCTGAACCACGGGTAGAGCGGCAGGTCGCGCAGGGTCGCGCCGGCGTCGGCGATGGTGGCCGCCGGTTCGCCGGTGGCGGCGTACTCCCGGGTCAGGGCGGGGTAGACGGTGTCCGCCCAGCGCTTGCGCAGGCCGAGGACGAAGTCCACGGCGGAGCGTTCGTCGAGGGTGAGTCGATCCTCGATGTCCAGCATGCGGATCTCCTTGCGTCGCGCCGGCCCGGTGAGGCGGGCGGCTCGGTGAGGGGATGCTCGGGTCGGTGCCGGCGGGGGTCCGCCACCGACGTGGTCAGTAGGCGAGGGCCACCGCGGCGGCGTCGGGGCTGTCGTGGCGGCCGAGGAACGCGCCGGCGAACCGGCCCTCGTAGACCGCCTCCAGCGTGGTGCGGGGTGCGTTGGCGTCACCGACGAGGTGGATCCGGGGTCCGTCGGGTGCCGCGTCCAGGTGGCGGAACAGGGTGTCGTCGGCGGCCGGCGCTGCGGCGTCGACGACGGCGGTGACGCCGGCGACGGGAACGTCGGCGCCGGCCAGTGGGCCGGTCAGGGCGATCGTGTCGCCGCCCACGACGCGGGGTGTCCGCAGTGGATGGACGACGACACCGAGTTCGGTGAAGCGCCGCAGCAGCGCCAGTCGGGAGTAGGTGGTGATCCGGGCGGCGAGGCTCGCCGTCGGGGAGACGAGGTGCACCCGGGCGCCCCGCCGGGCCAGCGCCTCGGCGACGGAGGACGCCGCCCAGGTGCCGTCGTCGTCGAGGACGACGTACGCGCCGGTGCCGGCGTCGGGCGCGGCGAGCAGGTCGACCGCCTGCCACAGGTCGAGCACGGGTGGCCCGCCGGGCAGGGCGCGGCGGGCGGGGCGGGAGCCGGTGGCCACCACCACGTCGTCGTATCCGCCGGCGCGTACCCCGGCGGCGGTGACCCGGTGGCCGAGGAGGATCTCGACGCCGGCGGCGTGGGCCTCGGCGGCGAGGTCGCGGGTGAGCAGGCCGAGCCGTTCCCGGCCGGGCACCCGGGCCGCGACGCGGACCTGGCCGCCGAGGTCGTCGGCCGCCTCGGCGAGGGTGACCCGGTGGCCGGCGCGGCGGGCGGCGGTGGCGGCGGCCAGGCCGGCCGGGCCGCCGCCGACCACCAGCACCCGACGGGCTGGCACGGGCCGACGCCGGGCCGCGGCCCACTCCCGTTCGACGCCGACCTCGGGGTTGACCACGCAGGTGATCGGCAGGCTGGCCTCGACGCGGGCGATGCAGCCCTGGTTGCAGGCCAGGCAGGAGCGCGTCTCGTGCTGCCGGCCCTCGACGGCCTTGCGGACCAGGTGCGGGTCGGCGATGTGCGGGCGGGCCAGGCCGACCAGGTCCGCCTCGCCCGCCACGATCAGTTCGGCCGCCTCGGGCAGGCTGTCGAGCCGGCAGACCGCCAGCACCGGCAGGTCGGGGAACTCCCGGGAGAACTGGGCGGCGTGGTGGCGGAAGGGCGCGTGCCCGAAGCTCATGTCGGCCATCTGGGTGGCCAGCGACCAGCTGCCGTGGTAGGCGGAGTGGCTGACGTGGACGTAGGCCAGCGGGTGGTCGGCGCGCAGCCGGGCGACGATCTCCACCATCGCGTCGGGGTCGAGCCCACCGGGGAGGAACTCGTCGGCGCTGATCCGCAGCCCGACCGGCAGGTCGGTGGCGGCGTGGACGGCGTCGAGCACCTCCCGGGTGAGCCGCATCCGGTTGGCCAGGCTGCCGCCGTAGTCGTCGTCGCGGCAGTTGGTGTGCGGGGAGAGGAACTGCTGGAGCAGGTGCCCGTGTCCGGCGTGGACCTCCAGCCCGTCGAAGCCGGCCCGCCGCATCCGGCGGGCGGCTGCGGCGAACGCGTCGACGACGGTGGCGAGGTCGCGCCGGCCCATGGCGTGCGGCACGTGCGCCCCGGCGGCCCACGCCACCGGGGAGGAGGACCAGGCGGCGGTGCGGGTGGCGTCGCCGTTGGCCTGCCGGCCGGCGTGCATGATCTGGGCGAAGATCCGGGCGCCGTGCTCGTGCACGGCGTCGGTGACCCGCTGGTACGCCGGGACGCACGCGTCGGTGAAGGCGCCGAGGCTGATGCTGCGTCCGGCGCTGGTGGGGTGCACCCGGATCGCCTCGGTGATGATCAGCCCGACGCCGCCACGGGCCCGCTCGGCGTGGTAGGCGGCGAGTCGGGCCGTGGGCTCGTTGTGCAGGCCGAAGTTGGTGGTGTGGCCCGGGACGAAGACCCGGTTGCGCAGGGTCAGCGAGGCGATGCGGACCGGCGAGAGGAGCTGCCGCAGCTTCTCGTCGACCATGCGCGGGCCTCCTGTCTGGACCTACCGCCCCCGACCGCAGACCGTTCGGGTGAACCGTACGCCGTTCGAACAAGAGGAACGCTAGGGCTGTCGTTCACCTCCCGTCAATGACTTACCAGTCAGTAACTTCACTTGAGACCGGGCCTTGACCTGCTGTTTCTCTCAGCCGAACGGGGCGGCACGCCGAGCGCGTCGCACGCCTGCTCGTACATCCGGACCACCTCCTGGCGGATCTCGGCCCGCTCGCTGATCCGGCGGGCGAACGGGATCCGCACCGGCACCTCGATGCCGGCGACGGCGACGGCGAAGTCCATGCCGTCGGCGTCCAGCCCGGTCGCCCGCGCCCGGGTGGCGTCCGGGCAGCCGCCGAGGGTGCGGCAGATCAGCAGCGAGTCGTCGGCGTGGTCGGCGTTCATGTGCCGGCAGACCGCGTGCACGGTGTCGGCGTCGAACGGTTGCCCGGCGTCCGCGTCGAGCGGTTTGCCGGGGTCCGCGTCGGACGGGTGCCCGGCGTCGTCGGGCGCGGTTCGGTGCGGCCGGCCGGTCACGCCACGGCCTCCGTCGCCCCGGGGTCGGCGTCGGGCACGTGCCGGGCCAACGCGGCGAAGACCGCCGTGTTGTGCCGGTACGCCAGCAGCACCTCCTCCAGCAGGGCGGCCTCGGCCGCCGGGTCGAGCGGCAGGGCGTCCAGCCGCGCCCGGTAGGCGTCCTTGTACGCCTTCGGCCGGGTGATCCGGTCGAACGCGTAGAAGCCGGCCCCCGCCTGCCCGCTCAGCCCGTACCGCCGGGCGACGGCCCGGCCGATGTGCCGGCCGCCGGAGAGGTCGCCGAGGTAGCGGGTGTAGTGGTGGGCGACGAAGCGCTCCGGGGACGTGGTGGCGACGGCGCGGATCCGGTCGGCGTAGGCCCGCGTCGCGGGATGCACTGCGCTCCGCCGCGCCCAGTCCGGCCCGACCAGGTGCGTCAGGTCCGTCTCCAGCGCGGGCAGCCGGGTCAACGCGTCGTCGACGAACGGCCCGGCGAGCGGGTCGTCGCGCATCGCCTCGGCGGCCGACTCCAACGCCTGGTACAGGGCGTGGTGCTGCACCACGAGGTCGACGTAGCCGGCGAGGTCCACGTCGCCGGCGACCAGCGCCGTGACGTAGCGCTGACTCTCGGCGGCGGCGTGGGCCCCCTGGCTGGCGGCCCGCAGCCGGGCCGAGAACGGGATGGGTGGCGTGCTCATCTATTCCTCCGGAACGGCGGTGCGGTGGGCCGGGCCCCGGCGGGGCACGACCAGCGGCAGGCGGGTACGCGGGTGCGGCACGACCTCGATGTCGTGCCGGTAGACCTCGCTGAGCAGGGGTGCGGTCAGGACGGCGGCCGGTGCCCCGGTGGCCCGTACCCGTCCGTCGGCGAGCAGGGTCATCCGGTCGGCGTACGCCCCGGCCAGGGCGAGGTCGTGCAGCACCACCACGACGGCGTCCCCGGCCTCGGCGCGGTCGCGGGCGATCCGCATGACCAGCTCCTGGTGGTGCAGGTCGAGGGCGGCGGTCGGCTCGTCGAGCAGCAGCACCCCGGCCCGCTGCGCCAGCGCCCGGGCCAACGCCGCGCGGGCCTGCTCGCCGCCGGAGAGGGTGGGGAACGGCCGGGCGGCGAACCGGATCACGTCGCAGCGCCGCATGCTCTCGGCGACGATCGCGTCGTCGTGCGCCTGTTCGGGCCGCCCGGTCCAGGGCGCGCGCCCCATCCGGACGACGTCGACGACGGCGAACGGGAAGCTCAGGGTGTGCCGCTGGGTCAGCACCGCCCGGCGCATCGCCAGTTCCACGGCCGACCATCCGCCGAGGGGCCGGCCGTCGACCTCGACGGTCCCGGCCACGGCCGGCAGGTCGCCGCTGGCGGCGGCCAGCAGGGTGGACTTGCCGGCGCCGTTGGGCCCGACCAGGGCGTGCACCTCACCGGCGCGGACGGCGAGGTCGACGCCGTCGAGGACCGGCCGGCCGGCGCGTTCGACCCGCAGCCCGGCGACCCGGATCCGGGTGCTGCCCGGCGTCGCCGGGGTCGGCGGCTGCGGTGCCGACCTCCGGCCGAGCACGCGCAGCCGCACCCGCCCGCGCGAAAGTCCTGGGCCGCCGGAGGGGGTCGGGTTCCCGGGCCCGGTCACGCCCAGCCTCCCGCGCGGTCCCTGGTGCGCCGCAGCAGCCAGAAGAACGCGGGCCCGCCGACGACCGCGGTGAGCACCCCCAGCGGCAGTTCCTGGTAGTCGACGAGGGTGCGGGCGGCGAGGTCGGCGGCGACGACCACGATCGCGCCGCCGAGCGCGCTGGCCGGCAGCAGCAGCCGGTGCCCGGGGCCGGCGACCATCCGCACCAGGTGCGGCACGACCAGGCCGACGAAGCTGATGATGCCGGTGAAGGCGACCGCGGCCGCGCCGAGCAGCGCGGTCACCACGATCATCCGCACGCGCAGCCGTTCCACGTCGACGCCGAGGTGGCGGGCGGACCGTTCGCCGAGGGCGAGCAGGTCGAGCCGGCGGGCGTCGGCGAGGGTGGCGGCCAGGCCGACCGCGAGGCAGGGGGCGGCCAGCCCGACGGCCGACCAGCTCGCCTGGGCGAGGCTGCCGAGGTTCCAGAACGCGATGGCCTGCACGCCGGACTCGTCGGCGACGAACATCAGCAGCCCGATGGCGGCACCGGCGACGGCGTTGACGGCGACGCCGGTGAGCACGAGGGTGACCACCTCGGTCCGGCCGCCGGAGCGGGCGAGCGTGTAGACCAGCCAGGTGGTGGCGAGCCCGCCGGCGAACGCGGCGGCCGGCACCGTCCAGCCACCGAGGACGGTGACGCCGGTGACGATGGCCAGGGCCGCGCCGAGGGCCGCGCCCGCGGAGACGCCGATGACGCCGGGTTCGGCCAGCGGGTTGCCGAAGACGCCCTGCATCACCGCCCCGGAGCAGCCGAGCGCCGCGCCGACCACGGCGGCGAGCGTCACCCGGGGGAAACGGACGAGCCACAGCGCGCTCTCGCCGTGCGGGGCGGCGGGGCGGGGACCGACGTCCAGGCCGAGCCGGTGCAGCACCGAGCCGAGCACCTCCGCAGGGGCGACCGCCACCTGCCCCCGGCCGGCGGCGAGCAGGGCGACCAGCAGCAGGCCGGCGGCGAGCCCGGCGAGCAGGAGCGCAGCGCGCCGGGTCCCGCCGGGCCGGGCGTCCTGCGGCGCGGCGTCCACGGTGGCCGGTGGGGTGTCGGTGGCCGGTGGGGTGTCGGTGGCGGTCACGACCGGCCCTGGCAGTGCAGCGCGTCGGCCAGGGCCCGCACGACCCGGCCGGAGCGGGTGCCGAAGGTGAGCAGGACGCCGTCGTCCATGTCGACGATCCGGCGGGCGGCCCCGGCGGGGGTCTGCGCCACGCCGGGGAGCCCGAGCAGGCCGTCGACGCCGCCGACGGACGCCAGCCCGCCGCTCATCACCAGGATCACGTCGGGGGCCGCGTTGATCAGGCCCTCGCTGGTCAGCGGCCGGAACTTCGCCAGGCCGATCGCGGTGCCGGCGTCCACCCCGCCGGCCGCCTCGATCATCGCGTCGGAGCCGGCGCCCCGGCCGCCGATCAGGTAGACCCCGGCGGTGCCGCGCAGGTAGAGGAAGGCGACGCGGGGCGACGCATCGTCGGGCACGCCGTCGCGGGCGGCGGCGATCTCGCCCTGGACCCGGGCGACGAGCCGCTCGCCGGCCTCGCCGACGCCGAGCGCGGCGGCGATCGCCCGCACGTGTGCGGGTACGGCGTCGAGGGTCTGCTCGGCGGCGACGAGGACGACGGGGATGCCGGCGGCGCGCAGCTGGCGCAGCGTCTCGGGTGGGCCGATGCTGTCGTCGGCGAGGACCACGGTGGGGGCGAGGGCGAGCACCGCCTCGGCGGACAGGTCGTGCCCGGCGGGGGTGACCACGGGCAGGTGCGCGGCGGCCGGGAAGGTGGTCGAGGTGTCCCGGCCGACGACGTTGCCGCCGAGGCCGAGGCTGAACACGATCTCGGCGATCGAGCCGTAAAGGTTGACGGGCAGGATCCGCGTCGCGTCGGTGACCGTGGTGGCGACGCCGTCGGCGGAGGTGACGGTGACCGGCAGGGCCGGGGTCGGCACGGGGTCGAGCGGGGTGACGTCGGTGTCGGGCAGGGCGGCGGTGACCGGGCCGCAGGAGGTGGCGGAGGGGGTCTCGCCGCCGGCCGCCGGGGCGGTGCAGCCGGTCAGGGCGCCGGCGAGCAGCAGCAGGGCGGCCAGCGGCGCAAGGCCCCGGACGGGCACGACCGCACGGCGGGCGACGGCACGGCGGGTCACGGGGCGGCCTTTCGCCGACGGCGGCGCAGGCCGGCGAGCAGCGTCAGCCCGAGCAGCGGCAGGACCAGCGCGGCGAGCCACCAGCCGCCGGTGCCGGAGGCGGCGCTGACCCGGGTGACCTGGGCGGCGGGGTCGACGGTGCCGCCCGGGGCGGCGACCGCGTCGGCGCCGGTGGCGGCCGGCGCCGCGCTGCCGGCGGGCGCGGCGGCGACCGGGGCGGCGGCCGTGGTGGCGGCCGGCGGGGCGGTGGTGCGCGCGGCGGGCCCGGTGGTGGCCGTGCCGGCGGTCCCGGTGCTGGCCGGCGCGGCGCTGGTACGGGCGGGGGTGGCCGCGGCGGCGAAGGTGATCGGCACCCGGACGTCCTGGGACCGGTCGGCGGGGCGGGTGTGGTCGGCGCGGGTGGCCACCACGCACCGGCGGACGGTGCAGTCCACGTCGCCGATGCGGGTGCCGACGGTGAGGGTGACCCGGAACGACCCGCCCGCTCCGTACGGCACGGCCAGTCCCTCCCCGTAGGAGGGTGGGTTGGAGGAGATCCAGTGCGAGGCGCCGGTGCTCCCGGTGGTGTCGGCGCCGCCGCCGCACGGGCTGGGCGCGGCACCGGCGCCGTTGTCCACGCAGTAGGCGACGTAGATGCCCTTGGTGACGTCGTAGCCGGTGCCGGAGACGGTGACGCTCGCGCCCGCGCGGGCGACGCCGCTGCTGGGCGTGACGGTGAGCACCTGCCCGCCGGCCCCTCGGCCGGTGCCGGCGTGGGCCGGCACCGCACCGGCGGCGACACCAAGGGTGATCAGTGTTGCGGTCAGGACGGCGCGACGCAGTGCTCGCATCAGGCTCCCCACATGACGGATCCGGCCGGCTGACGCACCGACCGTGACTAAGGTTTGCCTAACCTAAGCGACACTTCCCCAGTTCACAAGGGGTTCTTCGGGCCAAGATCTTCGACCCCTCGCCCCTGTTCCGTCGCAGTTAGGTTTGCCTAACCTCAACCACTGTCCGTATTGGGCGTGAGAAAGGAACAGCATGGTCCGATCCAGAACCGGTGCCGGCCGGTGGCGGTCGCTGCGGTGGGCGACGGTCGCCCTCCTCGGCGCCTCGGCCGCACTCGTCGGCGCCGCACCCGCCTCGGCGGCCGGGGCCGACATCAGCACCGGCAGCCTCACCTGGGGCTTCAAGTCGTCGTTCCGCAACTACGTCAACACCGGCAACGGCAACCCGCCGATCGCGGCGAGCAACGGGGCCAGCATCAACAGCGACGGCACGTTCACCTTCCCCGCGAAGGGCGGCACGTACGACGCCGACACGGGCGCCATCGACGCCGAGTACGGCGGGACCGTGGTCTTCTCGTACCCGGCGCACATGTTCACCATCACCCTGGCCAACCCGACGGTCGCCGTCTCCGGCGGCACCGCCGCCCTGAAGGCGGACGTCGACCTGGCCACCACCGCCGCCGAGCCGGTCTCGGTCCGCCAGGCCACCATCGCCACCATCGCCGTCACCGGGGGCAACCCGGGCGGCAGCGGCGGCACGGTGACCGCGACCGACCTGGCGGCGACGCTGACCGCCGAGGGCGCCAGCGCGTTCAACGGCTTCTACGCGGCCGGCGCGGCGCTCGACCCGCTGTCGTTCACCTTCTCCACCGGTGGCGGCGGCGAGCCGGTCGGCCCGGCGGTCGCCGTCAGCCCGTCCACCGGCGTCGACCCGGCCGGGGCGACGATCACGGTCGAGGGCAGCGGCTTCGACCCGGAGGCCAACGGGGCGGCCGGCATCTACGTCTCCTTCGGCCCGAAGGTCGACGAGCACTGGACGAACGCCGGCGTCCTCCAGGTCACCAAGTGGGTGAGCAAGACGAACGAGCCGACGGAGGCCCGCGACCGGCTCAACGCCGACGGCACGTTCCGCACCACCCTGCCGATCAGCGCGGTCTACACCGACCGCACCGGCGCGCAGGTCGACTGCACTCAGGTGCAGTGCTACGTGATCACCTTCGCCGCCCGCGGCTCGGCCGACCGGAGCCAGGACACCTTCACCCCGGTCACGTTCCGCAGCACCCCGGTGGGCGGCGGCGACGCCGACCAGCAGATCACCGCCACCGTCACCGGCGGCGCGCTGACCCTCGGCGTGGCCGGCTCCACGGTCGCGCTGCCGGCGGTCAGCAACGGTCAGGTCGCCAGCGGGGCGCTGAACACCGCCACGGTGGCCGACCTGCGCGGCACCAACGCCGGCTGGAGCCTGGTCGGGCAGGTCTCCGACTTCGCCTCGGCCGGCGGCGGCAGCATCGACGCGGACAACCTCGGCTGGGTGCCGAGCGCGTCCGTGGTCACCGACGGCCTCGCCGGCACGCCCGGCGTGGTCACCCCGGGCGCGGCCGCCGCGCCCGGGACCGGCCTGGGCACGGCGCGCGCGCTGTGCACCTCGGCCAGCGGCGCGAGCAACGGCACCTTCGGCTGCGGCGCCCAGCTCAACCTCGGGATCCCGGCGTCCGCCCCGGCGGGCGACTACACCGCGGTCCTGACGCTCACCCTCTCCTGATCACGGCACCACCCGGTGGGACGGGCCCCGCGCCCGTCCCACCGGCCCGACCACCTGCGGAGCCCGGCATGCCCCTGCCCACCGCCCTGTCCCGGGCGAGCGTCGCCCTCGCCGCCGCGCTGCTCACGGCGGCGACCCTGCCCGCGCCGGCCGACGCCGCGCCCGCCCCGTCGCCGAGCGTCGACGCCACCGACCGCACCGGCGCGGCCCGGTGGGCCGTGCAGCCCTCCAGTGCCAAGGGACCGACCGGGCGCAACTACTTCATCTACGACCTGGCCCCGGGCAGCACCCTGACCGACCACGTCGGCATCACCAACCTCGGCGACCGCCCGCTCACCTTCGACGTGTACGGCACCGACGCGTACACCACCGCCGACGGCGCGTTCGCGCTGCTGCCGGCCGACCAGCCCGCCACCGACGTGGGCTCGTGGATCCGGTTCGAGCGGCGGGCCTGGACGGTCCCGCCCGGCGAACGGGTCGACATCCCGTTCCGCCTCGCCGTGCCGGCCGACGCCACCCCGGGCGACCACGCCGGCGGGGTGATCGGCGCGGTCGCCCGCGCCCGGACCACCGCCGACGGGCAGCGGGTCCTGGTCGACCAGCGCCTCGCCGCCCGGGTCCACCTGCGGGTCACCGGCCCGGTCCGCCCCGCCGTCACCGTCGAGTCGGTCGACCTCTCGTACGACAACCCGGTCGACCCGTTCGCCGGCGGCGACCTCGTGGTCCGCTACCGGGTGCGCAACACCGGCAACGTCCGGGTCACCGGCAGCGGCACGGTGCGCGTCGCCGGGCCCTTCGGCTGGGAACAGGCCCGCACCTCCCCCACCGACCTGCCGGAGCTGCTGCCCGGGGGCACCTTCACCGTCACCGAGCGGATCACCGGCGTGCCCCCGCTGCTGCGGCTGACCGCCGAGGTCGACCTCGCGGCGACCACCACGGACACCGCGCTGCCGCCGGTGCTGCGCTCCGCCGGGGTCTGGGCCCCGCCGTGGGTGCCGCTGGCGCTGCTCGCGGTCGCCGGCTGCTGGGGCGGGCTGCGGTGGTGGCGGCGGCGCCGCGCCCCCGGCGACGGTGGGCGGGCCACCGTGGACGCCGGGCGGGCGACGGCATGACCGCCCGGACCCGCGCCGCCGCCCCGCTGGCCCTGGTCGCGGCCCTGGCGCTGGCGCCCGGGGCGGCCGGGGCCCCCAAGGACGGGCCCGGCGTCACCCTGCCCGCCGGGCCGCTGCGCGTCGGGCAGCGGGTGCTGGTCGGCCTCGACGGCTGGCCCGCCGGCACGGTGCAGGTCGAGGTGTGCGGCAACGCCGCCCGGCGCGGGGCGCTGGACTGCGCGACGGGCGACGCCACGCACGCCCAGGTGCCGCCGTCCGGCCGCGCCCGGCTGCCGCTGCTGCTGGCCGCCCCGCCGGTGGCCTGCCCCTGCGTGCTGCGCGTCCGGACGCCGACCGGCACGGCCGCCGCCACCGCCGACCTGCCGCTGACCGGGGTGGACGCGCCGCCCGCCGCGCCGGGCGTCCCGGCCGCGCTGGCCCTGGACGCGTTGCGCGCCGACGACCGGTCCGGACCGGGCGGCTGGTTCGGCCTGCCGGGCGAGCTGGCCGTGCGGTTCACCCTGCGCAACCCTGGCACCGAGGACGTCACCGACCCGCCGTTCACGCTGCTCGTCGGGCCGCCCGGCCGGGCCCGGACCATCGTGGCCGCCCCGGCGATCGGCACCGTAGCCGCCGGGGCCACCCGCGACTACCTGATCACGGTGCCCACGGGCGCGGCCCCGTACGGGAGGTTCGAGATCGACGGCCGGATCGAGGTGCCCGGCCGCCCGGTCGCCTTCACGGTGCAGGCCGCCCGGCGGCCCTGGGGCCTGCCGGTGGCCGCGGCGGTCCTCACGGCGGCGCTGCTGCTCGCCCGACGGGGCGGCCGGGCATCGGCGCGGTGACCCGTTTCCGCAGCTCGGATGCCGTCCCGACGGTGTCACTCGGCTCTTCCCAATGCGGGCGGGAGGTGAAAGGCTGTCGGAGAGCCCGGCGCACCGCACGCCCGGCACCCGCCCCGGGCGCGGCCACGACGGTCCCGGGCGGACGTCCTTCCTGACTGTCCCCCGCCCTGCCGGATGAAGGGACCGCCCGCCGATGAGCGAAGCGCTGCGCTGGCCGATGACGCTCGCGCTGGCCGTCGTGGCCCCCTACTTCGCGTCCCGGCTCCTGCGGCCGGCGGCCGGCGGCGGGCCGGCACGCCCCGCCCGGCACCGCGGCTGCGACGCCGCCCACCTGCTCATGGCGGTGGCGATGACGGCGATGGTGTGGACGGTCGCCGTGCCCGGGGCGGTGTGGGTGGCCGTGTTCGCGCCGGCCGCGCTGTGGTTCGTGGTGCTCGCCGCCCGTTCGCCGGGCCGGCTGCCGCACGGGTCCCGGGCGGTCACCTGGTACTTCGCGGTCTCCATGGCGGCGATGGCCTGGATGGCCTGGCCGAGCGGGCACCCGGGGGGCGGGGGCCATCACGGCGGCCCGGCGGGGGCTCTCTGGTGGCCTTCGGTGGTCAGCCTCGCCCTGGGCGGATACCTGCTGCTCACCGCCGGCTGGTGGGCCGGTCGCGGCCTGCGGCTGACGCCGTGGTGGCCGGACCAGGCCGGGGCTGTCGCGTCCCCGGCCGGTCCCGCCGTGCGGGTGGAGGGCCTCTGTCACGCCACGATGGGGGCGGTGATGGGGCTGATGCTGCTGGCGATGGTGTGAGGCGGGGGCGGTCAGGCCCGGTCCGCGCGCAGCGCGGCCCGCCACCCGCCGGCGGCGCTGACGTCCCGGGCGTCGCGTACCCCGTGGTCGCTGGCCAGGAAGCCGGTCACGGTCGTGCCGTCATCCAGGCCGACCGGCCCGAGCCCGAGCGGCGGCGGGATGCTGCCCAGCAGCGCGCCGACCGCCTGCTGCGGCAGCTGCCACACCTCGACGGCGATGCCGCCGTCGGGTCCGTCGCCGGTGAACACCAGGCCGGGCCGGGCGACGCCGGGGCCGGGCAGCCGGTAGAGCCGGTACCCGGGGGCCGTGCGGGCCCGGGTGTGCAGCCGCCCGCCGAGCGCGACGAGCTGCGGGTTGAGCGGCATCCCGGTCAGGTGCGCCCCGGCGACCGCGACCAGCGCGGTCCCCGGTGACGGCGCGTCCACCCCGCGCGGCGGCTCGCCGCACCAGCGGGCGGCCAGGTCGAGCAGCGGCAGGTCGGCGAAGGCCGGCGCGACGAACTGCACCCCGAAGGGCAGGCCGTCGGACCGGGCGCCGGCCGGCACGGCCACCGCGCACAGGTCCAGCAGGTTGACGAAGTTGGTGTACGTGCCGAGCCGGCTGTTGACGCCGACCGGGTCGGCGGCGACCTCCGCGAGGGTGGGGTGTCCCGGCGTGACCGGCAGCAGCAGGGCGTCGACGTCCAGCCAGACCTGCTCGGTGGCCCGGCGCAGCGCGGCGAGCCGGTCCAGCGCGGCGAACACGTCGGGGCCGGCGACGTCCCGGCCGGGTGTCACGATGCTGCGGACCGTCGGGTCCACGCCGGCACCGGACAGGTGCGCCCCGAACGCGGCCCACCGCTCGGCGACCCACGGCCCGCCGTACAGCAGGGCGGCGGCGGCCAGGAACGGACCGAGGTCGACGGGCACCACCTGGGCGGCCACCGTGTCGAGCCGGCGCAGCGCCGCCGCCCAGGCCGCCCGGTGGGGCGGGTCGAGGTCCAGGTCACCGGCGGGCACCGCGACCGTACGCATCCGGGCGGCCACGCCGGGCGGCGGGGCCGGCGGAGCCGGCCGCGACCACGGGTCGTCGGGGTCGGCCCAGGCCAGCACGTCGAGGGCGGACGCGGCCCCGGCCACCGTGCGGGTGAACGTGGTGACGCAGTCCAGCGACCGGCAGGCCGGCAGCAGCCCACGGGTGGAGACCAGCCCACGGGTCGGCTTGAGCCCGACGAGGCCGTTGAACGCGGCCGGCACCCGGCCGGAGCCGGCCGTGTCGGTGCCCAGCGCCAGCGGCACCAGGCCGGATGCCACCGCGACGGCGCTGCCGGAGCTGCTTCCGCCGCTGACGTGCGCCGGGCTGTGGACGCTGTGGCAGGCGCCGTACGGGCTGCGGGTGCCGACGAGGCCGGTGGCGAACTGGTCCATGTTGGTCTTGCCGACCGGGGCCGCGCCGGCCGCCACCAGGCGGCGTACGGCGGTGGCGGACGTGGCCGCCGGCCGGTCGGCCAGGTCGGGGCAGGCCGCCGTGGTCGGGTAGCCGGCGACGTCCAGGTTGTCCTTGACGGCGAACCGGACGCCGGCCAGCGGCCCGTCGGGCGCCTCGGCGGCGAACCGCGCCACCGCCTCCGGGGAGAACTCCGTGATCCAGACCGGTTGCCGCGTCACGACGCCCACCCGAGCAGCCGCACCGGGGTCGGGTCGTAGCCGTTGCACGGGTTGTTCACCTGTGGACAGTTGCTGATCAGGACCAGGATGTCGCGCTCCGCGCGGAGTTCGACGTGCTTGCCGGGGGCGGAGACGCCGTCTTCGAAGGTGAGCCCGCCGGCCTCGGTCAGCGGCACGTTCATGAAGAAGTTGATGTTGTGGGTGAGGTCCCGCTTCTCCAGCCCGCCGGCCACGGCGTAGCGCAGGAACGTGCTCCGGCAGGCGTGCTGGTGGCGGGTGTGTTCGCCGTAGCGCACGACGTTGCTCTCCTTGGCGCACGCGCCGCCGAGGGTGTCGTGCCGGCCGCAGGTGTCGTCGACGATCGTGGCCAGCGGGTCGAGGCGCACGCTGCGCAGCACCGAGCCGGTGGTCAGGTACGCCGAGCCCTGCGCGCGGACGGTGTCCACGGCGCTGTACCGGTTGGCGGTGTCCCGCGCGTCGTACAGCAGGGTGTCCACGGCCTGGTTGCCGTGCAGGTCGACGATGCGCAGCCGGCCGCCGGCCGGGATCTCGCCGAGCCAGCCGTCGCCGGCCGCGACGGTCACGTCGAACAGGACCTCCGGGTCCACCGGGGCGCTCATCGCGCGCTCCGCTCGGCGGCGGCCAGCGCCCGGGCGGACTCGGCCCGGAACGCCCGGCTGGGGTCGTCGGCGGGCGCGGGGTCGCCGGGGGCGACCACGGCCCGTACGCCGGCCGGCCGCCACCGCGCCGCCGGGTCCAGCGGGTGCGGGGCGGTGGCGAACACCACCAACAGGTCCTGTTCGGCCCGCAGGCACACCCAGTCGCCGGCCGCGGTGTGCCCCGGGACGTAGCCGAGGGTGCCGCGCTCGTCGCCGCCGGGTCGCACCTTGACGAACCAGTTGACGGTGGCGTGCAGGTCGCGCTCGCCGAGGCCGTGCCCGTACAGCTCGTCGAGCAGCAGGCTGCGGGCGCTGCGCCGCCATCCGTTGCGGTCGCGCCCGTAGTCCGACGGGCCGAACCGGGCCAGGTCGGCGTCGACGCTGTGGCCGGTGATCGCGTCGTGCCAGTCCGACGAGGAGCCGGTCACCGAGGCCAGCGCCCTGCCCATGTCCGACATCAGCACCATCGGCGGGTGGATCCGCGCCGACATCTGCGCCTTCAGGGTGTCCGGCACGTTGAGCCGTTCCCACCGGTCGTCCGCCGCGTACAGCAGCATGCTGGCGACCGCGTCGGCGCCCAGCGCCGCCAGGCGCAGGGTGCTGCCGCGCCTCAGGTTAAGTGACCAGGCAGCGCCGCCCGGGACGTCGTGCTGGTAGCCGCTGGCGTCGGCCATCAGGTCTCCTTGTCGGATCGAAGTAGGAACCGGGCGATCCGTTCGCCGATCACCACTGCGGGCATCGCAGTGGTCGCCCGCGGGATCGTCGGCATGATCGAGCAGTCCGCGACGAAGCAGCCCGCGACGCCGTGCACCTGCCCGTCGTGGCCGACAACAGTCGTGGGATCGGTGGCGGGGCCCATCTTGCAGGTGCCGACCGGGTGCCAGTAGTTGTCGGGGTTGGCCTGGATGTGGCGTACCAGGCTGGCCCGGTCGGCCAGCTCCGGCCCCGGCCGCAGCTCGCGCCCGACCAGCTCACGCACTGCGGGCGAGGCGGCGATGGCCCGCAGCGCTTCGATGCCCTCGGCGAGCACCTGGGCGTCGTGGCCCTCGGGGTCGCTCAGGAAACGGTGGTCGATGAGCGGGTTGGCCTCCGGGTCGAGCGAGCGGATACGCACGTGGCCCCGGGAGCGCGGCAGCAGGGCACCGACGCCGCAGCTCCACCGCTTCTGCTCGCCCCGGTGGGTGGGGCTGTAGGGCAGGAAGTGCATGTCGAAGACGTCGGGGTCGAACGACGACGCCGCTTTGGCCATCGCCTGTTCGTCGGGGGCCCAGCCGCTCTCGCGCGCCCGCCGCATGGCGGCGCTCATCGCGTCGGAGCCGGCCCAGCTCATCAGCAGGAACGGTTGGTCGTGCAGGTTCTCCCCGACACCGGGCAGGTCGCTGACGACGTCGATGTCCAGCTCCTTGAGCAGGCGCGGATCGCCGATGCCGGAGCGTTGCAGGACCTGCGGCGAGTTGTAGGCGCCCCCGCAGACGACGACGCGATCGGCGTGCACGACATGCGACTCGCCGCGCCAGAGCACCACGACGCCGGTGGCTCTGCCCGCGGTGACGAGGACCCGGTCGACGTGCGCCGCACCGACGATCCGGAGATTCGCCAGGTGCCGGACCGGGTCGAGGTAGGCGAATGCGGTGTTCCATCGGATGCCGTCGACGATGTTGTTGTCCTCTGGCGCGAACCCGACCGTCTCGTCGAGGTCGTTGAGCGTCTCCAGCTGTGGCAGACCGATGGCGGTTCCGCCGTCGTACCACGCCCGCTGCCAGGGCGTCAGCTCCTCGGCGCGGTACCGCTTGACCCGCATCATCTCGGTGGCCTCGGCGAAGAGCGGTCGCAGTTCGTCGGTGCTCCACCCGGGGTTGCCGGCGGCGGCCCAGTCGTCGTAGTCGCGCCGGTGGCCCCAGGTCTGGGTGGTCCCGTTGAAGTCGGAACAGCCCCCGATGGCGCGGGCCCGCTCGAAGGCGACCCTGGTGGGCAGGGTGTCGCCGGAGTCGTAGCCCCAGTCGTGGGAGTGGCCGAGCCGGGTGGCGTCGAGGATGTCCGCGGGCCACGCGGCGGAGCCGAAGGGACCGAAATCCGGCCCGGCCTCCAGCACGAGCGTGTCCACTCCGGCCAGGGCGAGTCTCGCCGCGACGACGTTGCCGCTCGTGCCGCCGCCGACGACGACGGTCCCCGCCTCCCGGGGCAGATGATCAGGCATGCCAGGTCCCCCCACTTGTCCTTGTCAGTCCGCGAATCCGGGCCCGTGCACCACCGTCGCGCCGACCACCGTGCGCAGCACCGGGCGGGCGGCGGCCTCGGCCAGCTCCGCCAACGGCGAACTGAGCGGGTCGACCTCCAGCTCGACCCAGTCGGCGAGATAGCCGGGTGCGAGCCGACCGCGCTCGCGCTCGGCAAAGCAGTAGTACGCCGCCGAGGTGGTGTACATCGCCAGCGCCTCCGCCGCGGTGACCGCCTGATCGGGTCCGAGCGGTCCGCTCCAGCCGCGGACCTGCCGGCTGCGCGCCTGCCACATGCCGAACAGCGGCGCCATGGGGAAGTCGGGTCCGTCGGAGCCGCCCGCGACGGTGACACCGGCGTCGAGCCAGGCGCGCAGCGGCGCGAGTGGGACCTCCTCCCCGAACTGCCTGGCGATGCCGGCGCCGACGCGCCACTGCATCGACGGCTGGCTGGAAAGGACGACGCCCAGCCGGGCCGCACGGGCCATGTCGGCGGGCGCCGGCCACAGGTACGAGTGCATGATCGAGAATCGCAGGGGCGCAATCGGCCACCGCGCGTCGACGCGTTCGAAGTGGTCCAGTGCGAGCGTGACGGCGGCGTCGCCGACGGCGTGCACGGCGACGGAGTGGCCGTTCTGCGCGCAGTGCGCGACGAGTTCGGCGAAGACGTCGGCGGGACAGGTCAGGTTGCCGTGGTAGGAGGGCCGCCCCGGCCACGGCCGGGAGATGAGCGCGGTGCCGAACCCTCCGGCGCCGTCGAGGTAGATCTTCAGCGGGCCGCGCCGGAAGCGGGAGTCACCGCGACCGGTGCCCACGCCCTCGGCGCCGAGCCCGGCGAGGAACCGCGCGGGTGGCACGCTCGTGTCGGCCAGTGGCATGCCCATCGTGCGCAGGGTCAGCCAGCCCTCGGCTGCCGCCTCCCGGTAGACCCGCATCTCCGCCTCGACCAGGCCGGGCTCGCTGGCGCTGGTGATGCCGATGCTGTGCAGGTAGGACTGCGCCTGCGCCAATGCCGCGCGAAGCGCCTGGTGCCCGGGGGCCGGGACGTGGGCCAATACCAGCTCGGCGGCGGGACGTTCGACCAGGATCCCGGTCGGCTCGCCGTGCGCGTCGCGCTCCAGGTGCCCGCCGGTGGGATCGGGTGTACGGGCGTCGATGCCGCAACGCCGCAGGGCCGCCGAGTTGGCGATCGCGTCGTGGGTACGCCGGTCCAGGACGACGGCGGTGCCGCCGGTGACCCGGTCGAGGTCGTACCGGTCGGGCAGCCTGCCCTCGGCCAGGTCCTCGGCGTGGAAGTGGGCCCCGACGACCGCCCAGTCGAGCCCCGGTCGGTCTGCCAGCCAGGCGCCGATACGCTCGCAGACCTCCTGGATCGAGTTCGCCTCGGCGATGACGAGTCGGCGCTGTTCGATCCCGGTGACCAGCGTGTGCAGGTGGGAGTCGAGGAAACCCGGCACCACCACGCCCCGCGCCGCGACCTCGATCGTCTCCGGCGGTGCCGCCGCACGGACCTCGGCCGCTTCCCCGATCGACACCACGCGGTCGTCGGCGACGAGCATCGCCGACGCCACCGGCCGGGCCGGATCCATGGTGTGGATCCGGCCCAGCAGCAGGACGGGTGGGGCCGCGGTCTGCGCGCCCCCACCGCCGGTCATCCTGCGAGCCACTTGGTGTACCAGGCGAGCAGTGCGTCCTGCTGCTTGGACCTGGCCTCGGAGTCCTGGAAGACCGCCGACGAATGCGCGGGCGCATTGACGATCTTCGCCTTGGTCTCCTCGTCCATGAAGTTGAACGCCTCGGGGTTGCCCGGACCGTAGCCGGTCAGCTTGGCGAACGCCGCCTGACGCTCCGGGTCGTTGAAGACCTTGGCCAGGGCCTGGATGTTCGTCATGTTGGGCGCGCTGGCCGGGATGGCGATCACGTTCGGTGCGACGATCGCCTGGTCGAAGGAGATGGTGACGTCCACGCCCTGGTTCTTGAGGGCGACCGCCTGACCGGAGGGGCCGGCCACGACCGCGGCCGTCTTGGAGGTCAGCAGCTGCTGGATCTGCGGGTAGGAGGTGTAGAAGACCATGTTCGGCCGAAGCTCGTCGAGCTTCTTGGTGCACAGGTCCAGGTCGAGCGGGTACAGCTTGTCCGGGGCGATGCCCGAGGCCAGCTCGGCCATCTCGCAGGCGCTGTCGTAGCTGCCCGGGCTGCCCATCCAGCCACGCTTGCCGGGGAACTTCTTGACGTCCCAGAAGTCGGCCCAGGTCTTCGGCCCACCGTTGGGGAAGGTCTCGGTCAGGTACGCCTGGACGTGCCCGACCAGGAAGGTGCCGAACGCGTAGTCGCGGATGTTCTCGGGCAGGTTGGTGTCGCGCCCGACCGCGTCGTCGAGCCGGGCGATGTTGGCCTTGTTCTGGTAGACGACGTCCAGGCCGACGTGGATCGCGTCGTAGTCGCCCTTGCCGCCGGTGAGCATCGTGTTCACGATGGCGTCGGCTTCGACCTCGGAGATCACCTTGACGCCGGTGTCCTTGGTGAAGTCGTCGAAGTAGGTGGTGTACCGGGCCTTGTTGGTGGGGCCGCCGAAGTCGGCCCAGACGATCTTTCCGCTCAGGCTCTGCGAGCCGTCGGAGCTCGCGGGCTTGTCGGAGTCCGTGGACGAGCAGCCGGCGAGAACGAGCGCCAGCGCTGTTCCGGCGACAAGCGCCGCGCGCAGTCGCCGGCTCGGGTGGGTCAGGAGTATGCGCAAGGGTTCCTCCATGTGCTTTCCGCATGCCTGGTTAGCTGTCGCAGCAACGCCCCCCCGCGTTGGATCCATTAGACCTTTGGTTGGATCCCGAACTCAATATGTGCATCCACAATTCCTCGTCTCGGTTCCGTTACGCGGGTGTATCCAGCACGGGCAGGCCAGCCACAAACCGGTCCAGAACGGTGCCAAGCAGGCGGGATATCTCCGCCTGCCCAGCCAGGTCGTAGAGCGCGCCGGCAAAGGCGATCGACCCGGTCGAGACGACCGCCCCGCCCCCCTCGCGCGGCACCAGCACGAGATCGGCGTGCACCCGGGGGTTACGCGCGCCACCGAGCACCCGGCTCGTCATGTTGAAGTTCTCCCGCGCCTCGATCATGTCGTCGCCGTGCCCGACCGAGCTGGCCAGCACCACGGCATCCGGTGAGGTCCCCAGCAACGGACTCACGGAGTCGATCTCCAGCCCCGCCGCGCCGCCGGAAACCCCGTACCCGCCAAAGTACTCCCTGGTCAGGCCCGCGAAGACCCAGGCGACCGCGGGGTCGGTGGCCACCCGCCGGTAGCCGGCGGACGCGCCAGGATTGCCGGCGGCCACGAATCCCACACCGAAGGTCTTCTGCGGCGCCCGACCGTTGAACCGCCAGATACCACCCAGACGACCGGTGAAACCGAGGTGGTACTCCCCCGGCTCGGCCAGCCACGCCTGCGTCCCACCCCACCGCCGGATCTCGATCACCTGGTCGTCGCAGGGGTCGTAGCCGGTGACCCAGTACATGCCGTTGCCGCCGGTGTAGATGAGCCGCCCGCCCGTAGCGACGTACTCCTCGTAGGCCCGCAGCATCTCCAGGCTCGGATACTCCGGATGGGTACCGGTCAACACCGCACGGTAGCGCGCCAGCAGACCCACCCCCTCGGCGTGCAGGTCGTGATCGGTGACGATGTCGACCTCCCGACCGGTGCGGTCCAGCCAGTCGACCACCTGCATGTCGCCGGTGAACTGCCACACCGGCGCGTTGTGGTCGTAGACCCGCTCGCGCAGCGTCAGCAGCGGCCGGCGCCAGCTCGAATAGCACACCCCCGAACCGTCGGCGTGTGCCTCGTACAGGGAGTACCCCAACTCCCGGCGCGCGTCGCGGAACAGCTCGAAGTCGTCGAGCGTCGGCACCATCTGGCTCCAGACCTGGGTACGTGGGCTGTCCACGCCCACGTGGTCGTTGCCGTAGGCGAGGTAGCTGTTGGTGGGCAGCACGAGCAGCACCGGTGCGGTCGCCGTCCCTTCGGGCGGCGCGACGAAGACGGGAACCGTGTCCCGGCCGCCGTCGGTATCGGTCAGCTCGAGGGCGTAGACGCCGCTGCGCAGCTCCGGCGGTAGGACCAGCTCGCCCTGGAACCGCCAGCCACAGTCGGTCATGTCGTCGCGGTGGAAGTGCAGCGCGGCGTACTCCCGCGCCGCGAACCGGAAGTCGGCGACGTCACCGGTCCAGCCGGAGGAACGCACCGCCCGCTGCGGATGGTTCACCGCGGTGCCGTGCAGTCCCCCCGGGCCGACATCGGCCACCAGGGCGGTACGCGCGATCCCGGTCGGTCCGATCGCCGCCGCCAGGTCCCAGTGGGCCAGCAGCGCCGGATGCCGAACCAGCTCCACGCGCGTGCCGGCGGCGGTGGCATCGGCGACCAGGACCGGGGACTCGATCCGGCCGTCGTAGCACCGCACCGGCGCACCGGCCGTCCCGGTTCCGGCGCAGGCCCAGAAGAACGGGCCGGCCCCGGGCACCGGGTCACCCGCAAGGATCGTCGACGACGTGTGCGGCGGCGCGGATGGACGTACCAGATGGTTGGCCTCGAAGGTGCCGGCCAGCGCGACCGTCAGCGCGAGCGGGCGTCCGGCCTGGCCCCCGATCACCGCCGTCAGCTCGTACCAGCAGCCGGCCTGGGGTACGAGGCCGGCTGCGACCTCGGTCAGGCCGGAATCGGTCGCCACCCGCAGCGTGAAGCGGCCCTCGGCGTCGAGGCCCACCGCCCAGCCGGAACCCTCCTGCGGGCAGCCGTGGGCGAGCAACTCCTGGGCACCGTCCCCCGGCCGGGTGGGCATCGCCGCGAGCGACACCACCAGCCCATGCTCGCCCGGTGCAGGCAGGTCGTCGACCCGCACGTAGGAGCCGACCGCGGTCTGCTGGTCGATCCCGTCCCCGCCGATCGGCGCGACGGCGTCCACCCGCTCCTGCCGGCGCTCGACCCCGGCCGACGGGATCGCGAGTGCCCGCAGGCGGACCAGTTCCGCCCGCCACCTGGCGGCCGTCGTGCTGACCGCCAGGCGCACCGTGTCACCGGGGCGGTAGGAGACCCGGTCGCAGTAGCCCGTGACCCCGCTGGGCACGGGTACGGGCCGCGGCTGGCTCACCAGGTCACGCCGTAGTCGTGCAGCCGGCGGACCAGCACGTCGTACTCCGCCTCGTCCCGGGTGGCGTGGCGCACGCCGTCGACCAGCTGCGGTGGCCCGCCGCGTACGGGCGAACGGACGCCTATCGCGAACCCCTCCGGCGTCTTGAGGATGAGGTAGCGCGGCTTGTCGGGGTCGGGATTGCGACGTACGAAGTCGAACACGTCGATCAGGTCGCGCGGGTGGGGACCGGCGGGACAGGCCGCCGCCTGTGCCATCAGCTGCGCGGTCAGCACCGGCCTGAGCCGGTTTTCCAGGATCCACTCGTCGTGCGGCGACAGGGCCATCGCCACCGTCTCCTTCCACCTCGGCAGCTGCGCGTCAGGACAGGTTCGTCGGAACAGCTGGGTCGGAACAGGTGCGTCAGAACATGCCGAAGTACTCCCGCTGCTCCCAGTCCGAGACGTGCAGCAGGTAGCGCTCGTACTCGGCCCGCTTGAGGCGGGCGTACCAGTCGACGACGACGTCGCCCAGCGCCGCCCGGAACACCCCGTCGGCCTCCAGCGCGGCCACCGCCTCGCCGAGCGAGCGGGGCAGCGGCGGCGCGGCGGCGTCGTACGGGTTAGTGGTCGGCGGCCGCAGCTCCAGGTCGCGGGTGATGCCGTCGAGGCCGCTGACCGCCTGCGCGGCGATGTACAGGTAGGGGTTGGCCGCCGGCTCCCCGGAGCGGTTCTCCAGCCGGGTCGCCGGGTCACCCGGGCCGCCGACGGCCCGCACCATGGCACCCTTGTTGTCCACCCCCCAGGCGACCCGGTCCGGGGCCAGCGAGTGGCTCTGGTAGCGCTTGTAGCCGTTGACCGTCGGCGTGGTGAACGCCGCCGCCGCGGCGGCGTGGCGCAGCAGCCCCTCCAGGTAGGCGCGGCCGGTCGCCGACAGGGGCCCGGCGTCGCCGACGTCGGGCACGAACGCGGCCCGGCCGGTGCGCAGGTCGGTCAGCGACTGGTGCAGGTGCCAGCCGGTGGAGGCCGTCTCGGCCCCCTGCGGCCGGGACATGAACGTCGCGTGGAAGCCGTGCCGCCGGGCGATCTGCCGCACCGCGCTGCGGCACACCACCACCGCGTCGGCGGTCGTCGCGGCGTCGGCCGCCGCCATGGTCAGCTCCAGCTGGCTCGGCCCGAACTCCAGCTCGATCGAGCGCAGCGGCAGGTCGAGCGAGGTCAGCCCGGTGTAGAGCGCCTGCACCAGCGCGTCGAGGCCGTCGAGCGCCTCCTCGTGCAGCAGTTGCGCGCCGGGCGTCGTCGGGCCGACCGGGGCGGCCGCGCCGGGCGCGCCGGGCCGGCCGACCCGGTCACCGGTGAGCCCCGTGCCGGCCGCGCGGAAGACGTGGAACTCCAGCTCGGCGCCGACGGTCATCCCGTAGCCGCGCCCGGCCAGCGCGCCCAGCTGGTCCCGCAGCAGGCCGCGGGTGCAGAAGGGCACCGCCGAGCCGTCCGGGAAGCGGACGTCGCACAGGACCCACCCGGTGCGCTCGGCCCACGGCACGACCCGGAAGGAGGACGGATCCGGCACGAGGACGATGTCGCCGGCACCGGCGAAGCCGGCGACGCCGACCCCGGTGTCGGCGGCGAACACCGGGAAGACCGACCTGCCCGAGGTGTCCTTGAGCAGCAGCGAACTGGGCGCGGTCAGGCCCGAACGCATGACCGCGGCGACCGCGGACCGGGCGATGGTCTTGCCCCGGATGATCCCGTGCTGGTCGACGAAGCCGAAGCGGATCATCTCGATGCCGAGCTCGTCGATCACCCGGCGCATCTGCGCCGCGGCGGCGTACTGCGCCTCGGACCACAGGTCGTGCCGGTCGACGAAGCCGCCCCGGTCCTGGGCCAGCATCGGCCGGGCGCTGGCCCCGCCGCCGCCGGCGGAGACGTCGCGCTCGTCGGCGTTACGCACCGGCCACCTCCGACTGCGGCCGGTGCCACGGCGACCGGCTGCGGCGTTCGGCCTCCTTCTCCCGCCACCGCTCCTGCCAGCCCTCGCTGGGCGAGACCATGTCGACGGCCAGCGGGCCGACCAGCCCGGCCGCCTCCGCCTCGTCGAGCGGGTGCGCGGGCAGCGCGCCGCCGGCCTGGAAGGCGTCGATCGCGCGCAGCAGCAGCCGCCGGTTGGCGGTGACGGCGCGGTCGGACACGCCGAGCCGCTCCACGGTCCGGTCCTGGATGCGGCCCATGCTCTCCACCGCCCACTGGTCGTGGACGTTGATGTCGAGCCCCATCCCCGTGTACGTGAGGTCGCGCTGCTCGGCCGGGTCGAAGCCCCAGTTGTTGGACCGGTTGCGCAGCGGGCGGTAGTCGGGCAGGGAGACGTTCTCCAGCCGCTGGCGCAGCAGCGTCTCCTTGTCGGTCCGCTCGGCGAAGTCGTAGAAGATCATGAACCAGTGGTGGTTCTCGTCGTCGATCGGCACGTGCCACTGGGTGAAGACCTTGTCGTTGCCGAACGGCACCACGAAGGCGTTGGGGAACAGCAGGTTGGTCACCCGGACGTGCTTGTGCTGCTCGGTGAGCTGGCGGATCGCGAAGACCCGCAGCCCGTGCTCGGCGCTCTCCACCTCGATGTCGGGGCGGTAGTGGTCGCCGACCAGCTTCGACAGCTTCGTGCCGGTGCCCTCGACCTCCTCGCTGAACTGCTGGCCGTAGACGTCGCGGGGGTCCTCGCCGACGAACCGGTGCAGGAAGGAGACGTGGCTCGGGTCGATGCCGCCCTCCAGCCCCTGCAGCCAGTTGCACTCCCACAGCCCCTTGAAGGCGAACGTGTACTCGTCGGGCGCGGTGAAGCAGTCGTACGCCGGGAAGGGCGGCGGGTCGCCGGCCCCCAGGTAGGCGAAGACGATGCCGTTGCGCTCCACGCACGGGTAGTTGGCGATCCGGATCTTGTCGAGGAACTGGCTGTGCGGGGGCTCGGCGGGCTGCTCCACGCAGCGTCCCTGCGCGTCGTAGAGCCAGCCGTGGTAGAGGCAGCGCAGCCCGCCGTCCTCCAGCCGGCCGTAGGAGAGGTCGACCCCGCGATGGGCGCAGAAGCGACTGATCAGCCCCCAGCCGTCGGCGCGCCGGAACAGCACCAGGTCCTCGCCGAACATCCGGATCGCCTTGACCGGGCGGTCGGCGGGCATCTCCGACACCAGCGCGGCCGGCTGCCAGTAGGCCCGCATGAGGCCGCCCAGCGGGGTGCCGGGCCCGGTCCGGGTGAGCTTCTCGTTGTCTGCCTGTCGCAGCACTGCTTACCTCCGCGGTGGGGGAATGGGGGTGGAGCGGGGATCGGGTGCCGGACGCCCGCCGGCGGCGGTCGGCAGCGGCACCTCGGGGCGGCTCACAGGTCCAGGACCAGCCGGTCGCCCGCGGCGCGGGAGACGCAGACCATCAGGCAGTCCCCCGCCGCCCGTTCCTGGGCCGTGAGGACGTGGTCCCGGTGGTCGACGGCCCCCGCGAGGACCCGGGTTTCGCAGCTGCCGCAGATCCCCTCGTGGCAGTCGTTGACGATCTCGACGCCGGCCTCCAGCAGGACGTCCAGCGCGGACCGGTCGGCGGGCACCGTCAGGTCGACGCCGCTGCGGTCGAGCCGGACGGTGAAGGACCCGGCCGGCTGCGGCTGCTCCGACGCGGGCGCGGAGAACAGCTCGGTACGCAGCCGGTCGGGGCAGCCGGCCGCCTCCGTGGCGGCGCGCAGCCCGTCCAGCAGCCGGCTCGGGCCACAGGCGTAGACCAGCGCGTCAGGCGGCAGCCCGTCGAGCAGGTCGCGCAGCTCGGGCCGGGGCCCGTCGTCGGCGGCGTGCACCCGGATCCGGTCGCCGTGGGGGGCGAGCTCGTCGAGGAACGCCATGCCGCGCCGGCTCCGGCCGAAGTAGTGCAGCCGGAAGACGGCCCCCCGCCGCCGCGCCTCGGCCAGCAGCGGCAGGAGCGGGGTGATGCCGATGCCGCCGGCAACGAACAGGTAGCTGCCGGCGGGTTCCAGCGCGAAGTGGTTGCGCGGGCCGCGCAGCCGGACCCGGTCGCCGGGGCGCAGGTGGTCGTGGACCCAGGCCGAGCCGCCGCGGCCGGCGGGCTCGCGCAGGACCGCGATCCGCCACCACGGGGCGCCGGGCTCGCCGCACAGGGAGTACTGCCGGGTGGAACCGTCGCCGACCACCAGGTCGACGTGCGCCCCGGGGGTCCAGTCCGGCAGTGGCGCGTCGGCGTCGGCCGGGACCAGCTCGACCGACAGCACGCCGGCCGCCTCCAACCGGAGCGCGCGGACGACGAAGGGTAGTTCTGTAGACACGGGCCCCCTCTCATTGGATCCAATGTTACTTTCTTCGGATCCGTTACGGAAGCAAACACACCCATGTCGGGGCCACGTGGGTCCAAGCATCCTCCACCCTGCTATCGTGGTGTGACCCAACGGGCAGGTTTGGTCACCAACGCGGCGTTCCGATGCTCCGCCGCAGGTGAGCGGCCGGGGGGCCCGGATCGATCGACGCAGAGGGAGAGTGGCCGGTTGACCACCGAGGAACTGGCGGCAACCCGCAAGACCGGCGCCGCCCTCGTCGACGACCTCGCCGAGCAGATCCGCAACCGGATCATGACCGGCGAGATCCCGATCGGCGCCCAGCTGCGCCAGGCCGAGCTGGCCAGCAACTTCGGCGTCTCCCGCACCCCGGTCCGGGAGGCGCTGCGTCAGCTGCAGACCAGCGGCCTGATCGAGGTGCTGCCCAACAAGGGCGCCGTGGTCAGCGTCCCCGCGCCGTGGGACGTCCGCGAGGCCTACGAGGTGCGCGCGGAGCTGGAGGCGCTGGCCGCCGCGCGCGCGGTGCGCCGGATCACCCGCGACCAGATCGACCAGCTCCGGGCGGCCAACCAGGAGATGTACGACCTCTCCGTCGCCGGGCGCGGCGACGGCGTGCCCGCCCAGCACGACCACCGGCGCAGCAACGACGTCTTCCACACGCTGATCGCGAGCATCTCCGGCAACGCCCGGCTGAGCAAGGCGATCAACGACATCAACGAGACCTTCCCGCGCAACGTGTCGGCACAGTTGATCGTCAACGACAGCCGGCACCGCGACGAGAACTTCCAGGAGCACGAGCGGATCCTGGAGGCGCTGGCCGACGGCGACGCCCAGCGGGCCGCCGACCAGATGCGCGAGCACGTCATCAAGGCCGGCGAGCAGCTGGCCCGCTGGTACGAGCTGCGCTCCTCCACCGTCTTCCGCGGGTAGCATTGGATACAATCTAGCCGTCATAGCATCCACTGAGTTAGCCTGGGCCTGTTCCCCGCACTCAGGAGGTCACATGACGCTCACCACCGTCCCCCGCACGGCCACGGGGCTCGAGGAGAAGCCCCTCGGGCCGCCGAGCGCGCAGCCGCTGAGCGGCGAGATCCTCGTCCGCAGCCGGGTGGACTTCACCAACGAGGCGCGCACCGTGATCTCCGGCGTCTGGGAGAGCGACCCGGGCACGTCGCGCTGGGAGTTCCTCACCCGGGGCGAGATCATCCACGTCGTCTCCGGCCGGATGACCGTCCACCGCGACGGCGAGGAGCCGGCCGAGGTGACCGCCGGCAGCACGGCCTACTTCCCGATCGGCTGGTGCGGGACGTGGACCGTCCACGAGACGCTGCGCAAGGTCTACGTGGTGTTCAAGTCATGACGAACCCGCCGCCGCCCGCGATCGTGGGCAACGCCGTACTCGTCGTGGTCGACATCCAGGGCGGCCCGGTGCCCGACGAGGAGTCCCGCTCCGAGATCGCCCAGATGGGCGGCCGCCGGGAGCGCGCCGACCGGGTGGAACGCCTCATCGACGCCTGCCGCGAGCACGACGTCCCCGTCGTCTTCATCCAGGAGGTCCACAAGCCGAGCCTGGTCGACATCGGCCGCGAGCTGGACGGCGACGAGGGCCCGCACTGCGTCGAGGGGTGGCCCGAGACGGAACTCGCCCCGTGGGTGCGGCCGCGCCCCGAGGAGTTCCTCATCCGCAAGCGGCGCTACTCGGCGTTCTTCGGCACCGAGCTGGAGATCGTGCTCAAGGCGTACCGGGCCGGGACGGTGCTGCTGATCGGCGGGCTCACCGACGTGTGCATCCACTACACGGCCGTCGACGCCCACCAGCACGACTACCGGGTCCGGGTGCTGACCGACTGCGTCGGCGGCTCCTCCCGCGAGGCGCACGACGCCGCGCTGCGCGCCGTGCGGTACCTCCAGCGCGACGCCCTCGTCACCAGCGACCAGGTCTTCGCCTGGCTGGCCGCGGGCAAGCCGACCGCCGACGGTACGCGGCCGACCGCCGACGTCGCAGGCGGGCCGGCCGCCGGCTGAGCACACACGTGGCCGGGGCGCCCCCGCAGGAGCGTCCCGGCCACGGGCCTCACCGGCCGAACATCGCCCGCCGGGGATTGTCCACCGTCATCATCGTGAGCACCTCGGGCTCGATGCCCGCCGCCACCGCGTACTCGGTGAACTCCTCGAACAGGAAGCACATCCCCGGCCCGCCCAGCTCGGCCTGGTGGGACCGCTGGCTGACGTCCTGCGACAGCAGGATCTTCGCGGCGAAGCCCCGGTCGACGAGGTGCCGGAGGTAGTCCACCCGCCGCCGCAGCTCCGGCACGACCACCTGCCCGCCGCTCTTGCAGGCCATCATGCAGTCGTACTGGACGTAGACGCCCCGGTGGAGCAGATCCAGCGAGTAGCGCACGTCCTTGACCGTGTCGGTGTGCCCGATCACGATCCGTTCCGGGTCGACGCCCTCGGCCGTGAGGATGTCGATCTGCGCCTCGCCGGTGGGGTAGGTGGGCGCGTGGGTGCTCACCAGCGCCCCGGTCTCGACCGCCGCCCGGCCGGCGGCCCGGAACGAGCGCTCCTCGTTGGCGGTGATCCTCGGCTGGTCGGAGGCGATCTCCCCGATCAGGCCGGCGCGCACGCCGGTGCCGGGGATCTCGTCGAGCAGGTCCGCGACCAGGTGGTCGGCGATCTGGTTGGTGCTGGTGCGCTCCCACCAGCCCTGGTCGAGGTACGCCTCGAAGTAGTGCCCCGTGCCCAGCACCACGGTGACGCCGGTGCGCTCGGCCAGTTCCCTGGTCGCCAGCACGTTGGCCACCGAGCGCGACCCGGTGACCGGGTTCTGCACCTGGTGGGCCGGGTCCCGGTCGTAGTAGACGGGCGCGGCGTACGCGCTCAGCTCCCCGTTCGTGACGTCCCACAGGGTCTTCCCGCCGCGCTCGACGAACCGGCGGATGTCGCGCTCCCGCTCCTCCCACACCGTCATGAACCCGTCCCGCGACTCGGTGCGGGTCAGGTTGGCGAAGACGTGCTCGTGGGGCAGGGTCAGCCCGAGGTCGTCCGGGCCGATCGGCCCGGTGACCGACCACACCTGGTCCATGCCGCGCCCCCTAGTGGCAGCAGGCGTCGTCGGCGCCGGCGCCGTGGCGGCGCGGGGCCGGCAGGTCCAGCGACGGGTTGCGGTCGAAGAAGCCGTCCGGCTCCAGCCGCATGCCGATGCGGTGCACCGCCATGATCGGCCACTCCTCGGGGCGGGGGTCGTGGTGCACCCCGACCACCGGCCACAGCACGAGTTCGACGCCGTCGAGCGACCGGTTCGCCTGCTGCCAGGCGGTGATGCCCTCCGCGCCGAGCGGCGCCTGGTTCGGGTACTCGCCGGCGATGAACCGCTCCGTCGGCTCGTACGGCGTGGCCCAGAGCTGCCTGGCGACGAACGGCGCCTTCCGCTCGACGACGCTGCCCGGCCGGGCGTAGAGCCGGGCGGTGTTGGGCAGGGTGAGGCGGTAGCCGGTCTGGTCGCCGTAGCGGTTGGTCCGCGACGTGCTCTCGACCAGCCAGTGCACCGCCTTCGCCGGGTTGGTGCTGCGGGCCGCCTCGGCCTCGGTGGTGATCGGCGTGCGCACCATCCGGCAGGCGTTGCCGTACGGGTTGAGCGCCTCGTCCTCCTCGACCTCGGCGTGGATCTCGTAGAGCCGGTTGAGCGGGCCGTCGACCCCCATGTCCAGCCGCAGGCCGAAGTAGTGCTGGTGGTTGGGGGCCTGCACGTTGGGGGCGACCAGCCGGCCGTAGCGGGGCGTCTGCCCGTCGTCGATGCCGGAGACCGACATGACGCCGGTCAGCTTGATCTCCAGGTCGATCATGCCGTCCTGGTAGAACGACCAGTAGAAGCCGTAGTCGTAGTTGGCCACGGTGGCGAAGAAGGAGATCACCAGGCGGCGGCTGCGCCGCACGTCCGCCTCACCGGTGCGGGTGTTGACGTGCTTCCACAGGATCGAGAAGTCCTCCTCGTGCAGGCAGACCGCGTTCTTGATGGTGCGCGCCTCGCCGTGGCCGTTGAGCACGGCGGTGTCGAAGTAGCGGATCTCCCCGAGGCAGTCGCAGCCCAGCTCCAGCGACGCGGTGAGCGGCCCGGCGCCGTACTCGCCCCAGTCGAAGAAGTTCTTGCGGTACGCGGTCGGGTCGCTGTCGAGGTAGGGCACGTACATCTCGCTGACGGCCGCCCGGCGCACCACCGGCCGCGCCTCGTCGCCGTCGTGGTAGACGACGTCGTGCAGCACCAGGCCCTCGCGGTGGGTGAAGCCGACGCGGAACGACCAGTTCTGCCAGGTGACGAGCTGCCCGTCGATGGTGAAGCCCGGCCCCTCGGGCTGGACGATCTCCAGCGGCGCGACGTGCCGGTCCGGCCCCCAGGTGCCGGAGCGGTAGTTGCCCGTCTCGGAGGCCATCGGGAGCACCCCGTGGTCCTCGATCCGGACCACCTCGAGGGTCTCCAGGTCGATGATCGGCACGAGCCCGGCGACGGGCCGGGCGTAGCCGTTGTCGTCCTCGCTCACCCGGTGCCAGACGGTGCCCCAGGACAGCCGTCGGCCGACCAGGTCCTCGGGCTCGAAGCCGGTGATCGACTCGGGGTCGACCCAGACCAGCGAGACGTCGGTGATGCCGCGCCGGGCCAGCGCCGCCTGGAACGCGGCGTCCTCGCGGCACGCCTGGGCGACCATCCGGGCCTCCTCGCTGGAGACGCCGGGCCGCTCGGCGTCGACCGGCGACCAGGAGGCGATCGACGCCGGCCGGTCGGTGCCCGAGGTCCACGCGCCGACCTCCCAGGCGGCGTGGGCGTCGGGGTTCATCACCACCAGCCGCACCGGCCGGCCCTGCCCCGGGGCGAGGGCCCGGGCCAGTCCCTCCTCGACGGCGATCCCCCAGTAGCGCGGGCGCTTGCCGATCCGCGGATCGTCGGCGACCAGCGCGACGACCTCGGCGATCTCGGCTGCGGTGAGGGGGTCGTTCCAGTGCGCTGCGGTCGTCATGAGTCCTCCACGGGGTGCGGGATGCGGGCGGCGGGCACCGGCCCACCGGCGGGGGACGCCGGGGCCGGCGGCGCGGGCGTCACGGGTCGAGCCGGCGTCGTACGCCGACGAAGTCGAGGTCGCGGCGGTCGTCGCCGCCGCACAGGTCGGCGACGGCCGCGCCGATCGCCGGGGCGAACTTGAACCCGTGCCCGGAGCACGCGGCGGCGACGACCACCGGCGGGGCCCAGGGCAGCCGGCCGAGCACGAACCGCCGGTCCCGGGTCATCGTGTAGAGGCAGGACGCCGCCTCGACCACGTCCCGTTGCGGGTCGGCGGCCACGCCGGGGACGTAGCGCGCCATCAGGCGGCACAGGTCGCCGATCTCGTCGGCCGTCGGCGGCGCGGCCGGCCGCTGCGGGTCCCAGACCTCCCCGGCGTCGACGCCGGCCTTGAAGCCGTTGCCGGCGGCGTCGGGGATGCCGAAGACGAGGCCCTCGGGCCGGTCCACGGAGAAGGCGCCGAGCCGGGGCGGCCGGGCGGCCGGCTGGTCGGGGCGGAGCGTGACGGTGACGATGCGCCACACCTCGAACAGGTCGGCGAACTCGGGCACGGCGCGGCCGACCCAGGCGCCGGTGGCGAGCACCAGCGAGCGGGCCCGGATCCGGCGGGCGGTGGTCTCGACCAGGCACCCGTCGCCGGTCGCCTGCCAGCTCAGCATGCGTTCGCCGAAGGCCAGTTCCGCGCCGGCCGCCCGGGCCCCGGCGCGGGCCACCGCGAGGGCGGTGCCGGCCTCGACGACCCCGGCGGACGGGTCGTACACGGCCCGGTGACCGTCCGGCACGGCGAAGGAGGGCATCAGCTCCCGCAGCCGGCCCCGGTCCTCGACGACCTCGCAGCCGGGCCCCTGGAGCTGGGCCGTCCCCCGGTGGGCGTAGAGGCCGCCGGTGCGCCGCACCAGGGTCTCGCCGCTGGCCCGCTCCCAGCGCTCCCAGCCGGCGAAGGCCCGCGCGACGAGGTCGTTCCAGACCGGGTTGGGGTACGCGCGCCGGATCATCCGGGTCCGGCCGTGCGACGAGCCCCGGTGGTGGTCCTCGGCGAACTGGTCGATCGCCACGACGTCCACGCCGCGCAGGGCGAGCTCGTAGGCGGCGGCCGTGCCGTGGACGCCGAGCCCGACGACGAGAACGTCGACCTCGGGCGGCCCGCTCACGGGTTCGCTCCCCGAGCGATCTCGGCCACCGCGCCCAGCAGCGCGTCGAGGTCGGCGTCGTTGTTGTAGACGTGCACCGAGGCCCGGACCACGGCGGGCACGCCGCGCAGGCCCAGGTCCCACTGGCCGTGGCTGGCCGGCACCGACACCGTGCGCACGCCGCGCACGGCCAGCCGCCGGCTGACCGCGTCGCTGCCGAGACCGTCGACGGTGAACGTGACGATGCCCGAGCGGCTGGCCGGCGGGTCCTGCACGGTCACCCGGTCGATGGCGGCGAGCCCCCGGCGCAGCCGGGCCCCGCACGCGGTCAGGTACGCCTCGGTCGCCTCGACGCCCCGGTCGAGCAGCTGGGTCAGCGCCACCCCCAGGCCGAGCCGGCCGGCCACCGAGGACTCCCAGGTCTCGAAGCGGCGGGCCGTCGGCGCCAGGGTCCACTGGTGCGTCCCCGTCCACACCGCGCCCCGCACGTCGGGCGCGACGGGCGTGAGCCGGTCGAGGAAGCCGCCGCGCAGGTACGCGAAGCCGGTGCCCCGGGGGGCGCGGAGGAACTTGCGTCCGGTCGTCACCAGGGCGTCGCAGCCGATCTCGTCGACGTCGATGCGCAGCTGCCCGACCGACTGGGTCGCGTCGAGCAGGTAGACCGCGCCGGAGCGGCGGGTCAGCGCGCCGATGTCGCGCGCCGGCTCGACCAGGCCCGAGGACGTCGGCACCTGGGCGACGCAGACGACGTCGCGCGGGCCGCCGGTCAGCGCCCGCTCCAGCCGGTCGAGGTCGACCGCGCCGTCGGGGCCGCTGGGCAGGACGACGAGCTCCGCGCCGGTCTCCCGGGTCAGGCTGAGCAGGTGCAGGGCGTGGCTGACGTAGGTCGAGCGGGCGACCAGCACGCGGCTGGTCGCGTCGAGGCGGAGCGCGTCGACGACGACCCGCAGGCCGGTGCTCGCGCTGTCGGACAGGGCTATCTCCTCGGCCCGGGCGCCGACGAGACGCGCCGCCGAGGCGTACACCTCCTCGATGCGGCCGGCGACGGCCGCGGCGGCCTCGTAGCCGCCCTCGGTCTCCTCGCGCCGCAGGTGGGCGACGACCTCGTCGACCACCGCGACCGTCGGCAGGGCGGAACCCGCGGAGTTGAGGTGGTGCGCGTGGCGCACCCCGACCGTCTGCGCCCGCTCCCGGGCGACGTCCACGGGTCGCACGAGGGTGCCGAGCCGGTCGACGTCCGCGTGGTCAGCGTTCACCGAGAGCTCCACCGTCGACCGCTCTCCCAACTCCCCGACATGGGATCCAGAAAGACCGAATGTGGATCCCATCGTACGGCACGATTTCCCACGCTCGCCAGCCTCATGGATACTATCTCCCTCAGAATGGATACGATCTACAGGCTGACGACGACGGCCTTCGACTCCAGATAGCCGTGCAACGCCTCGTCGCCGAGATCGCGGCCGACGCCCGACTCCTTGCGCCCGCCGAAGGAGAGCGCGGGGTCGAACACGTTGTAGCTGTTGACCCACACCGTGCCCACCTCCAGCTGGGCCGCGACGCGGTGCGCCCGGCTCAGGTCGGTGGTCCAGACGCCGGCGGCCAGGCCGTACGTCGAGTCGTTGGCGATCCGCACCGCCTCGGCCTCGTCGTCGAAGGCCAGCACGCCGACCACCGGCCCGAAGATCTCCTCCCGGGCGATGACCATGTCGTTGGTGACCCCCGCGAAGACGGTGGGCGGCACGTAGAAGCCGGGGCCGGCCGGGGCCGCGCCGCCGACGAGCAGCTCGGCCCCCTCGGCGCACCCCTGCGCGACGTAGCCGAGGACCCGCTCGCGCTGCTCCGCCGAGACCAGCGGCCCCACCGAGACGCCCCCGGCCAGCCCGTCGCCGACCGGCACCCGCGCCGCCGCCTCGGCGAGCCGCCCGGTGAACTCGGCGAGGACCGCGCGGTGCACCAGCAGCCGGCTGCCGGCCGTGCACATCTGCCCGGAGTGCCCGAACGAGGCGCGGATCGCGGTGATGACGGCGGCGTCCAGGTCGGCGTCGGCGAAGACGATGTTGGCGCTCTTGCCGCCCAGTTCGAGGGTGACCCGCGCCAACCGCCGGGTGGCCGCGGCGCCGACCAGCCGGCCGACCTCCGTGCTCCCGGTGAAGGAGACCTTGGCGACGCCGGGGTGGTCGACCAGGGCCGCGCCGACCCGGCCGTCGCCGGTCAGCACGTTGAGCACCCCGGCGGGGACCCCGGCGGCGGTGATCAGGTCGGCGAGGCGCAGCATCGTCAGCGGCGTCTGCTCGGCCGGCTTGACGACCACCGAACAGCCGGCGGCCAGCGCCGGGGCGATCTTGAAAGCGCCGGTCATGATCGGGAAGTTCCACGGCAGGATCAGCGCGGCCACCCCCACCGGCTCCAGCGTGGTGTAGACGTGGTGCGCGCCGGGATCGATCGGGACGGTGCTGCCCAGCAGCCGGCTCGGCGCGCCGGCGAAGTGCCGGAAGGTGCGCGCGGCGGTGGCCACGTCGGCCCGGGACCGCTCGATCGGCTTGCCGTTGTCGCGGGTCTCCAGGATCGCGAGCTGCTCCAGCTCCGCCTCGATCAGGTCGGCGACCCGGTGCAGGATCCGGGTCCGCTCCAGCGGCGGCAGGCCCACCCAGCGCCGGTCGGCCAGGCTCCGCCGGGCCGCGCCCACGGCCGCGTCGACGTCGGCCGGGGTGGCCTGGACGGCCCGGGTGAGCACCTCCTCGGTGGCCGGGTCGACGACGTCGAACAGCTCACCGCCGGGGTGCCACGCCCCGTCGACGAACAGCGCCTGGGTGGGAGCGAGGGCGGGCAGCTCAGCGCGCATCGTGGGCCTCCTCGGCCGGGGTGGTGGTCGGAACAGCGATCGGGGACGGCCGGTCCAGCAGCCGGCGCGGCTCGTGGGTCACCATGGCCGCCAGCCGGTCCGGGGCGACGCCCCGGCGGACCAGCTCCGGCAGGACCCGGGTGGTGAGGTGGTCGTAGCCCTCACCGCCGTAGCGGCGCAGCTGGGCCTTGGTCCACACCGAGCCGCCGAGCACCCACCGGCCGTCGGGGCGCGCGGCGAGGAACGCCTCGAAGAAGTCCAGCCGCTGCCCGTCGGACGGGTTACGCATCCGCCCGACGTGCTGGCACTCGGTGCCGAAGCACATCTCCAGGGTCGCGCCGGTGTCGATCAAGTCGTGCCAGTAGGCGGCGTCGAGATACTCGTCGGCGTTGGTGAGCAGGATCCGGTCGGCCGGCAGCCCGGCGGCGGTCAGCTCGGCCACCACCTCGACGCCGGTGCGGCTGTCGCCGTCGAGCCGGACGCCGACGCTCGCCCCGGCACCGGCGGCGGCGACGGCCGCGGCCCGCAGCCGGGCCCGCTCGACGGCGGGGAACGCCGCGGTGGTGCCCATGATCCCGAGCAGGGCGGCGCGGTAGTCGGTGCCCGGGACGCGGTCGGTCAGCGCGCCGTGCAGGAGGCGGTGCACCCCGTCCTCGTCGAGGTCCCGAGCCCAGCCCGGCAGGGTCGGCGTCACGTACAGGCCGTACGCCACGGCGACGTGCACGCCCGCGGCCCGCGAGATCGCCGGCAGGGCCGGGTGGTCCGGCCCCAGCCCGATGCTGGTGTCCTCGACGACGAGGTCGACGCCGCCGGCGGCGTGCCGCAGCTCCGCGACGGCGAGCCGCGGGTCGTCCAGCCGCAGGTTGTCGGCCAGGGCCAGGGCGTTCCACCGGAGGAAGCCCAGGTTGGCCGTCGTCACCCGCGCGTCGGCGGGGGCCGGCTCCGCCCCGGGGCGGCTCAGCGCGCTGGCGTCGCTGAGCAGGTGCTGGTGCATGTTGACCCGGCCGACGCCGGCCGCCGCGACGGGCCCGAGGACCGTCTCGATCATCGCCGCCACCCCGGCCTGCCCGCCGCCATCACGCGACCAGCTTGAGCTGCTCACCCACGGCGGCCGGGTGGATCACGTGGACCCGGTCGGAGTCCGCGCACCCGAGCGTCACCTCGCTGCCGGGCAGCAGCGCGCCGGCGTCGGTGTGCGGCGGCAGCGAGCAGACCACGCTGCGCCCGGCCGGGGTGGTCACCTCCAGCCGGAAGCGGCTGCCCTGGAAGCTGAGCAGGCGGACCACGCCGCGCACGTGCCAGCGGTCGCCGAGCTGGCCGGCGTCGAGCACGACCAGGTCCTCCGGGCGGACCACCGCCGTGCCGGTCGCCGGTGCGCCCGAGTCGACCGGCAGCGGCCCCTGTCGGTCGGCCGGGAAGAGGTTGGCCTCGCCGAGGAAGCTCGCGACGTACTCGTTGACCGGCCGGCGGTAGAGGTTCTCCGGCGAGTCGACCTGCACGAGCTGCCCCTCGTGCATGATCGCCACCAGGTCCGACATCGTCATCGCCTCGGCCTGGTCGTGGGTGACCGCGACGGTGGTGATGCCGACCTGCTGCTGGATCCGCTTGATCTCGACCTGCATCCGCTCGCGCAGCTGCTTGTCGAGGGCGGCCATCGGCTCGTCGAGCAGCAGGATGGCCGGGTCCGAGGCGAGCGCGCGGGCCAGCGCCACCCGCTGCCGTTGACCGCCGGAGAGCGACGCCGGGGCCCGGTCCACCATGCCGCCGAGGTCGACCAGGTCCAGCATCTCCTGGACCACGCGCCGCCGCTCGGCAGCCGGCCGGCGGGCCGCCCGCAGCGGGAAGGCGACGTTCTCCCCCACGCTCATGTGCGGGAACAGGGCGTACGACTGGAAGACGACCCCGACCCGGCGCTTGCGCGGCGGCCGGCGCTCGACGTTGGCCCCGTCGAACAGCACGTGCCCGGAGTCGAGCTGCTGCAGCCCGGCGATGACGTTGAGCAGCGTGGTCTTGCCGCTGCCGCTGGCGCCGAGCAGCGTCACGAACGTGCCCGGCTCGGCGTCGAGGCTCACCCCCCGCAGGACCTCGAACTGGCCGAGGGTGACGTGGACATCCTTGATCGACAGCGCGATGCTCATGCGGTCGCGGCCTTTCGGGAGAGACGCCGGGCGCGGGCCGCCCGGCGGTTGGAGAACAGGCTGTAGCCGCCGAGCAGCGCGACGGCGAGCATCGAGACCAGCGTCGAGGCGGCGGTGAGCTGCGGCGACAGCTCCTCCTGCGACGCGGTGAGCATCTGCAACGGGAGGGTCTTGACGCCGATCGGGGTCAGGAAGACCGAGAGGACGACCTCGTCGAAGATCACGGCGAAGGCGAAGACCGCGCCGGCGAGCATGTGGCCCACGATCATCGGCAGGTCGACCCGCCAGATGACCATCGGCCAGGCGGCCCCGAGCGTGCTGGCCACCGGCCGCAGCGCGGGGTCGGCCTGGCTCAGGCCGGAGGAGACCATCACGAAGACGTACGGCACGGCGAGCAGCGCCTCGCCGAGGACCAGCAGGGCGAGGTTGTCCTGCAGGGCCTCGGCCCGGAGGCTGACCGAGTAGAGGCCGACGGCGTACGCCACGGGCGGGATGGCCATCGGCACGATGAAGAGCGTGCGGACCCAGCTGCGCGCCGTCCGCGAGCGCAGCCGGGTCAGCGCCAGCGCGCCGAGGGTGCCCAGCGCCACCGAGATGACGGTGCCCAGCCCGGCCACCCGCAGCGACACCTTGAACGCGTCCATCCACTCCAGATCGTTGAGCACCCCGGAGTACGACTGCAGGGAGAAGCCGTCCGGCGGGAAGATGATGAACGAGGTCTCCGTCCAACTGGTCGCCACGACGACCAGGAACGGGACGTAGAACAGCAGGCTGGTCACCAGCGCGACGGCCAGGATGGGCAACCGGTACCAGCCGAGGCTGCGGCGCAGCGGGGAGTCGGTCATGTCAGCCCCACCTCTCGCTGACCTTGAACAGCCGGTCGGCGACCAGGTAGATGGCCACCGTGCCGCCGACCAGCAGCAGGCTCATCGCCGCGCCGACGTCGGCGCGGTTGGCGGTGTTGAGCTGGGCGTTGATGATGCCGGACATGGTCATGTTGGCGGGCCCGCCGAGCAGCAGCGGGGTCACGTAGAAGCCCAGGCTCATCACGAACACCAGGACGCCGCCGCTGATCATGGCCTGGCGGATCGCCGGCAGCACGACCGCGCCGAGGGTGAGCAGCGGCCCCGCGCCGAAGACGGTGGCGGCCTTGAGCTGCTCGCGGTCGAAGCCGATGACGGACGCCAGCACCGGCAGCACGGCGAACGGCAGCATCACGGCGATCATCGCCGGGTACATCGCCGCGGTGCTCTGGTAGAAGTCGATCGGCTCGCTGCGCAGGTGCAGCAGCTCCAGCACCCAGAAGAGCGCGCCGGTCGGGAGTTCGAGGAGCATCCAGCCGATCGTGCGCACCATGACCGACGTCCAGAGGGAGATCAGCAGGCCGCCCATGAGCAGCGCCTTGACCCACACCGGCCCGACCGCGATGGCGAACGCGTAGCAGGTGCCGACGACGACCGTCGCCACGGTCACCACCGCCGCGAGCAGCAGGGTGCGCCACACGGAGTCGACGAAGACCTCCATCCGCAGGGACTCGGCGAAGGCGTTGCCCTCGCCGGAGAGCGCCTGCTGGACCAGCGCGACGACGGGCCCGGCGACGGTGAGGAGGAAGAACACCAGTGGCGGCCACAGCAGCCAGCGCCGCTCGGCGGCGGCGCCGTCCGCCATGGGCCTGCGCCGTCGGGTGGTGGCCGGCGCGGCGAGAGCCTGTTCCATGGTCATCTTGGCGCGCTCCGCTTCGCCGCCTGCGCTGCCCCGACGTACGCTGCGAGCTGGGGTTGCGGCCGATGAGTCATCCGGTTTCCCTTCCACCGAAACGAACTGCATTGGATCCACGGTATTGCTTTATGGATCCCGTAGCGTCCCACGTGTGTTGCCGATGTGTAAACAACCGCGCCCAGTCCCGTCGACGGCCGGTGGCGGGCCCCGGCGCTCATGCCGGCGCCCGGTGGACCGTCCGGCCGCCGACCACCGTGCGCAGCACCCGCAGGGTCGGCAGCTCGTCGGGCGGCACGCCCAACGGGTCCCGGTCGAAGGCGACCCAGTCGGCCAGCCGGCCGGGCGCGAGGCGGCCCCGCCGGTCGCCGCCGAAGGCCGCCACGGCGGCCGTCGCGGTGTACGCGGCCAGCGCCTCCGCCACGGTGATCGCCTCCTGCGGGGCGAGCGGCTCCGCCCGGCCCCGGACCCGCCGGGTGACCGCCGACCAGATCAGCTCGCGGGGGTCGAACGGGAAGAACGGGCCGTCGGAGCCGAGCACCACCGGGACCCCCGCGTCGAGCCAGGACCGCAGCGGGTTCATCCGTTCCGCCCCCGCGCCGAGCTGCGCGACGAGGCCGGCGGCGTTGCGCAGCGGGATCGACGGCTGGGCGGCCAGGACGACGCCGAGGCGGGCGGCGAGGGCCATCGACTCCGGCTCGACCTCCAGGTAGCCGTGGATCACCTGCCACTGCCGGCCGGCGATGGGGTGCTTGCGGTCGGCCTCGGCGAAGCAGTCGAGCACCGCGGCGATCGCGGCGCCGCCGACCGCGTGCACCCCGACCGACCAGCCCTCGGTGGCGCAGAAGTCCACCAGCCGCTGGAACTGCGCGGTGGGCAGGCGCTGCCGCCCGGTGGAGCCGCTGTGCGGCCACGGCGTGCGCCGCAGCGCCTCGCCCTTCATCGCCTCACCGTCGAAGTAGACCTTGATGCCGCCGACGCGCAGCAGGTCGTCGCCGTCGCCGGTGCGCAGGCCCAGGCCCCGCAGCCACCCGATCGCCCCGTCGACGTCCGGGTCGGCGAACCCGCCCACCTCGGGGTACGGCATGGCCACCACCCGCATGGTCAGCTCGCCCCGCCGCCGGCTCTCCTGGTAGCCGCGCAGCTCCTCGGGGGTCGCCGCGGGGTCGATGATCCCGGTGAAGCCGAGCTGGTGCATCAGCGGCTGCACCAGCCGCAGGGCGGCGGCCCGGTCGGCGGGGGTCGGTGGCTGCGGCCCCCACCCGGCCGCGAAGCCCTTCTCCCGCATGGTCGCGATCACCAGGTCGAGATCGTGGGTGGCGTCGCCGAGGTCATGGATGATCTTGAGGCCGCCGCGCTGCATGTGCAGGTGGGTGTCGATGAGGCCGGGGATGATCGTCGCGCCGCCCAGTTCCTCGACGCGGGCCCCGGCGGGGCAGGCGGCGAGCACCTCGGCCCGGGTGCCCACGGCGGCGATCCGGTCGCCGTCCACCGCCATCGCCTCGGCCAGCGGGCGCGCCGGGTCCATCGTGTGGATCCGCCCGGCGACCACGTACGGGGGTTCAACGCTCACCACGATCTCCTCACGGAGCTGCTCGAAGGGCGGTCAGGACACGTACGCCGCCGCCGGCTGGCGCGGGTCGGCCGCCGCCTCCAGGAAGCCGGTGCGGGCGTTGCGGTAGATCGCCTCCACGGCCGCCGCGTCCCGGGTGAACGCCGGCCAGGACCGCACGTCGTGCCCCCTGGCGCGCAGCGCCTCGAGGGTCCCGGCGGGGAACCGGTCCTCCAGGAACAGCCGGGACGGCAGGTAGTCGAAGGGGGCGAACGAGTTGGGGAAGCTCCAGGTGGAGAAGCGCGGCGCGTTCACGGCCTCCTGCAACGGCATCCCGAAGTGGAAGGCGTTGAGGAAGACCTGCACCATCGCCTGCACCTGCATGTCGCCGCCGGGGCAGCCGAACGGCATGACCGAACCGTCGTCGCGCACCACGATCGCCGGGTTCGGGGTGAGCCGGGGCCGCTTGCCCGGGGCGACGCCCGACGGGTGCGCCGGGTCGGGCCGCGACTGCATGCCGCGCAGCGACGGCACGAACCCGGTGCCGGGGATCACCGGCGAGGTGGAGGCGCCGTCCGACGGCGTCGCCGAGAACGCGTTGCCCCAGGCGTCGACCACGCAGACGTACGAGGTCGCACCCTCGCCGACGACCGGCAGCTCGTCGTAGTCCTTGGGCTCGGGCAGCTGCTGCGGCGTGCCGAAGATCAGGTCGGGCAGGCCCGGGTGGGCCCGGTCGGCGTCGATGCCGGCCGCGCGGGCCGCCGCGTGTGCGGTCGACAACAGCCGCTCGACGTCGACGTCGACGAACGCCGGGTCGCCGTAGAGGTGCTCGCGGTCGCTGAAGACGCCCTTGAGCGCCTCGACGACCAGGTGCACGTACCCGGGCGAGTTGTGCTCCAGGTCCTGCAGGCCGTACGCCTCAAGGATCTGCAGCGTCTGGGCCAGCGTCGGGCCCTGGCACCAGGCGCCGCAGGTCAGCACGTCGAAGTCGCGCCAGCGGGTGGTCAGGACCGGCTCGTAACGGCAGCGGAAGTCGGCGAGGTCGCGCGCCGTGAGATAGCCGCCGTTCTCCCGGTGGTACGCGACCATCCGCTCGGCCAGCTCGCCCTCGTAGAAGACCGCCCGGGCGGCCTCCAGGCCCGCCAACCGGCCGCCGGTGGTGGCCGCCTCGGCATCGGCCATGAGCTGGATGCTGCGGGCGAGATCGGTCTGGACGAACCGCTCGCCGACCCGGGGCGGCCGGCCCTCGGGCAGGTAGATGGCCTCGTTCGCCGGCCAGTTGCGGTAGCCGCGCTGCCGCGCGGTGATCCCCTCGACCAGCAGCGGGAAGGCCGCGAACCCGTCGCGGGCGAGCCGGATGGCGGCCTCGGCGACCTGGCCGAAGCTCATCGTGCCGTAGTCGCGCAGCGCCGTGATCCAGGCGTCGGGGGCCGCCGGCACGACGGTGCGCAGCAGGCCGCGCGGGATCGCGCCGGCGTGCTCGCGCTGGAAGAGGTCGGCCGGTATCCCCGCGGGCCACACGCCGAGGCCGTCGATGCTGACGGTCGTCCCGTCGGCCATCCGGATCATGATCGGGGCCACGCCCGCGAAGTTGACCTCGTCGGCGTGCAGGACGGCCAGCGCCATGCCGGCGCAGCAGCCGGCGTCGACGGCGTTGCCGCCGGCGTCGAGGATCGCCAGGGCGGCGGAGCTGGCGAGGTAGTGCCCGGACGAGACGGCGTGCCGGGTGCCCAGGACGGTCGGGTGGGGTACGTGCCAAGCCGGAGCGCTCTCGTGGCCCATCGGGCTCCTCTTCGTCAGCGGCGCCTGTGCCGTCCGGACAGGGCGGGCCGGCGGGACCCGGCGGGGGCGGGCCCGGCGCCGGAGGCCGGGGTGGCCTTCCGCGCCCGAGTGATGTATCCATGCTACATGACATTGGATCCAATGCGCGAGTGCCAATCGTGACCCCGTCCCAGGCCGCCCTCCTGCTGCTCGCCGGCCTGGCCGGCGGGATCGTCAACGCCGTCGCCGGCGGCGGATCGCTGATCACCTTCCCGGCGCTGCTGGGCATCGGCCTGCCGCCCGTGTCGGCGAACGTGACCAACGCCCTCTCCGTCGCACCCGGCTACGGCGCCAGCGTCCTCGGCAGCCGCGCCGACCTGGCCGGGCAGGCCCAGCGGATCCGCCGCGCGGTGCCGACGGCCGTCCTCGGCGCGCTCTGCGGCACCGTGCTGCTGCTGGTCACGCCCCGCGCGGTCTTCGACGTCGTGGTGCCGTTCCTGGTGCTCGGCGCCACCGCGCTGCTGGCGTTCCAGGGCCGGGTGCGCGCGATCGCCGGGCAGCCCCGGGCCCACTCCCCCCGCCGGGCCGGCGCGGCCCTGCACCTGGCCGTCTTCGGCTGCGGGCTGTACGGCGGCTACTTCAACGCAGCACTCGGCCTGCTGCTCATCGCCGGCCTGGCGCTCGTCCTCGACGACTCGCTGCGCCGGGTCAGCGCGCTGAAGAACGTCCTCTCGGCGACGGTGGGCGTGGTGACCATCCTGGTCTACGGCGTGTTCGGGCCGGTCAACTGGGCCGCCACCGGGGTGCTGGTGCCGGCGACCATGCTCGGCGGCTTCCTCGGCGCCCGGCTCGCCCGACGGCTGCCGCCCGCCCTGCTGCGCGCGGTCATCATCGTCTTCGGCGCGGTCGTCGGCGGCGTGCTGCTGGTCCGGGCGTTCTGACCCCGCGCGGCCGGGGCGGGCGACCGTCGCCGGCCGCGCGCCCACCCGGGCGGGCGGGTCAGGAGTCGGCCGCGCCGCGGGTCTCGACGACGGTGAGGATCTCGAAGACGTTGCCGCCCGACAGGCTCAGCACACCCACGCTCGCCGAGGTGGCCCGCCCGACCCGGTCGCCGAAGACCTCCACGAAGAGGTCGCCCGCGCCGTTGGCGACCAGGTTGACGTCGCTGAACTCCGGGGTCGTCACGACCAGGCAGAGGGTACGCACGAAGGAGGTGACCTCGTCGAGGGAGCCGACCGCGAAACGGATCAGCCCGAGCACGTTGACGGCGGTGTAGCGGGCCGCCTCGTAGCCCTGCTCCGGCGTGACGGTCGCGCCGACCCGACCCGGGAACACCTTGTTGCCCTGCCGGTCCTCCGGGGTCATGCCGCCGAGGGTGAGGGTGCGGCCCGACCGGTGGAACGGCTTCATCGCGCCGTACCGCTCGCCGTAGGGCGGGTCGGCGTAGTCGGGGATCACCAGGCCCAGCTCGGCCACGCGCTGCTCAGGGGTCGGGGTCGTCATGCCAGCCTCCTCCGGTTAAAGTGGATCCACTCTAACCATCTTCGGATACAAATCGGGAGAGTCTGTGGCCAGTGCGGAGCAGAGAGTCCGGGAACTCGGCCTGGAGATCCCCGACTACGCCGACCCACCGTACGGGCGGCGCTACGGCCGGCTGAAGCCGTTCCACCGCATCGGCGACCTGCTCGAACTCAGCGGGCTCACGCCCGAGAACCGGGCCGGCGAGCGGCTGCACCCCGGGGTGGTCGGGGTCGACGTCACCGTCGCGCAGGGCTACCAGGCGGCCCGGCTGACCGCGGTCCACACGCTCGGGATGATCCGGCTCGCGCTCGGCTCGCTCGACAACGTGGTGAGCCTGTCCCGCGCCCTGTGCTTCGTGGCCTGCCCACCCGGGTTCGAGCCGCTGCACGAGGTCTCCAACGGCGCGACTGACCTCTTCGTCGAGGTGTTCGGCGACGAGGTCGGCAGCGTGGGGCGGGCGTCGATCGGCGCGACCGCGCTGTCCCGGCGCAACTGCTTCGAGCTGTGGCTCAGCCTGGAGTGCGCGCCGGAACCGACGGCGTCATGACGTCGCCCCGCGACGTCACCCGGACCGTACCCTTCTGGCTCCTCTTCGCCGCCTCGACCCTGGGCGCGATGACCAACTCCGCCAGCACCCCGATCATCCCCGGCTACGTCGAACGCGTGCTCGGCGGCGACGCGTCCCTGTCCGGCGTGCTCATCTCGCTCAGCGCGGTCGCCTCGATGGTCGCCATGCCCGTGGCCGGGATGCTCGGCGACCGACGCGGCTACCGGACGGTGGCGTTGGCCGGCGGCGGCACGGCGGCACTCGGGATGCTCCTGCTGGCGGCGGTGCCCTCCCTGTGGGGCGCCGGCCCGGCCCGGCTGCTGTTCGGCCTCGGCAACGCCGCCGCGATGACGCTCGTCATGGCCTGGCTGGTCGCGCTGGCGCCCACCGGGCAACGCGGCCGGGCGTTGAGCGTCTTCGGGCTGAGCGTGTGGCTCGGGCTCGCCGTCGGCCCGCAGGTCGGCGTGGCCGTGAACCAGGCGGTCGGGCCCGCCGGCGTGTTCGCGCTGTGCGCCGTCCTGGAGGTGGCCACCGTCGTACTCGTCGCCTGGCTGCCCCGGCCGGCGCGGCCACCGGCGGCCCCCCACAGCCGGGGCGCGGGCGCGGTCCGGGGCTCCTTCCGCGCGGTCTGGGTGCCGGGCGTCGTCGCCGCCGCGGCCTGGTGCGGCGAGGGGCTGATGCTCGGCTTCCTCCTCGTCCACCTCCAGGCCCGGGGCGTGCCGGCCGGCGGCGTCACGGGCGCGGCCTCCGTGTTCGCGGTCTTCTCGATCAGCGTGATCGGGGCGCGGATCGCCCTGGCGGGCCTGCCGGACCGGATCGGCCCGGTCCGCGCGACCGCGGTCTCGCTGTGCGCGCTCGCGGCCGGCCTGGTCACCATGGGCCTGGCGCCGAACTTCTGGGTGGCCGCGGCGGCCCAGGTCCTGATCGGCATCGGGTTCTCGCCGCTGTACCCGTCGCTGACGATGCTCGCCGCCCGGGGCCTGGACGGCGCGAACCAGGCCCTCGGCCTCGGCCTGTTCTCCAGCTTCACCGGCCTCGGCAACGCCGGCGGCGCGCTCGTCGGCGGGCTCGTCATCGCCGCCGCCTCGACGGGCTGGGCGTTCCTCCTCGTCGCGGCGCTGCAGGTGGCGGCGCTGGTCGTCGTCGCGGCCTTCGCCCGCGAAGCCCCGCCCGACCGGCCCGGCGCGGCACCTGGCCGGCCCGGCGCGGCACCCGACCCGGCCGACGGGGTGCCTGGGCCGGCCGTCGGCTGACGACGCGGCCCGGGCCCCGCCCGGCAGTGGTCAGGGGCGGTCGAGCAGGCGGCGGGGGTTGCCGACGAGGATCGTGTCGACGACGGTGGGGTCGCCCCCGGCGAGGTCGGCGATCGCCGGGCCGATCCGGCGGAAGAGATGGTCGTAGCCGTTGCCGCCGTTGCGGCGGAGGTTCGCCTGCGTCCAGACGTCCGCGCCGACCACGAGCTGCCCGCCGAACCCCTCGCTCAACAGCCACCCGACCATGTCGAGCCGCTCCGCGTCGGTGGGATTGCGCAGGGCCGGCGTGCCGTAGTAGAAGTCCGAGCCGAACGTGTCGTAGGCGAGCACGGCGCCCGCCTGGGCGATCTCGCGGTGGTAGCCGCGGTCCCACCGCTCGTCGAGGTGGCCGATGACCACGCGGTCCGCCGGCATCCCCTCCTCCAGCAGCGCCGCCAGCACCGGTACGCCGCCCGCGCCCCGGAAGGACAGGTGCATGTAGACGGCCGCGCCGGTGCGGGCGCCGGCCCGGCCGGCGGCGCGCACCATCCGCCACTCGGCGTCGGTGATCGGCCAGCTCGTGCCGATCTCGCCGAGCAGGGCGGGCCTGATGCCGGTGTCGCCGATGCCGTCGGTCAGCTGCGCCACGAGCAGCTCGGTGAGCTCGTCGACGCCCGCCGCCCGCACGTGCGCCGGCATCGTCTCCTCCACGTAGAAGCCCGAGCCGACGCAGACGTGCACCCCGGCGCGGCGCGCGATCTCCGGCAGGTCCCCGACGCGCCGGCCCATCCCCTCCAGGGTGAGCTCCACGACGGCCGATCCGCCGGCCGCCCGCACGTGGGCGAGCTCCTCGGCGGCGACGTCGGGGTCGTGCAGGATCAGGTTCTCCTCCAGCGACAGCGCGTTCCATCGCAGGTACGACGCGAGCTGCGGGCCCATCGGCACGCCCACGGGCGGCAGCTCCCGGGGCGGCTTCGACCAGATGCGCAGATCGCTCAGCAGGTGCTCGTGCATGGACGTCGGCCCGAGCTGCTCCGGCGCGATCAGCCCGAGGACGGTGTGGATCGGCATGGTGCTCCTTCTGGTCGGACTCGGACGGTGGCTCGGACTACGACCCGGACGGTGGCTCGGACTGCGACCCGGACCCGGGCAGGGCTCAGGCTCGGTGGTGGGGGCCCGGGGCCCGGACCACCACGGCCGCGCCGTCGGCGCGGGGGTCGCTGGCGGCCTGCAACGCCGCGCCGTCGCGCCCGTCGCGGCTGCGCACGACCTGGACGTGGCCGGCGGCGTCGGCCCGGCCCGGGAACCAGGCGACGGGCAGGCCGGCGGCCCGCGCCGCGTCGACCACCCGGTCGTCCACGCCCGGCTCGGCCACCAGGGTCAGGTCGGCGTGGCCCAGGTCGACGTCGCCGACCACCCAGCGCGGCCGGGCCAGCACCTCGTCGAGCGGGCGGGCCAGGTCCGTCGTCGCGGGGACCAGCTGGGCCAGGATCCACGGCTGGGCGCGGCCGCCCTGGCAGCCCGCGACGACCGTGGCCTCGGCGGAGTGGACGATGACCGGGCAGAGCGTGTGCGGGGGCCGGGCCCCGGGCACGAGCCGCGCCGGTGACGCGGGGTCGAGGCTGAACGCCGCGCCCCGGTTGTGCAGCACGACGCCGGTCTCCGGTTCGAGCAGGCCCGCGCCGAAGGTCTGGTAGACGCTCTGCACGAGCGAGACGCTCCAGCCGGCGTCGTCGCTGGCCACCACCGCGACCGTGTCACCGCGGGCGGGCGGCTCGGCCGGGCCGGCGGCGGCCGCAGGGGCGTCGAGCCGCAGCAGGGCCGCCAGGTCGGCCCCGCCCGTGCGGGGGTCGCCGAGGAACCCGGCCCGGGCGGCGACCCCGGCCAGGCTGGCGTCGAGCAGGCGCGCCGGGTCGGGTTCGCCGTCGCCGTCGGCCACCGCGCCCGCGACGCCGAGCAGGACCGCCCCGACGGACGGGGGCGGCGCGACCGACCAGGTGCGGCCCGCGATCTCCCGGGTCACCGCCGGCCCCGTCTGCGGCCGGTAGCCGGCGAAGTCGGCGAGCGTGTGGGCACCGCCCAGGGATCCCAGCAGCCGTACGATGGCCCGCGCCGTCTCCCCCTCGTACAGGTCACGCGGGTCGGCGGCGAGCCGGCGCAGCGTGGCCGCGAGCGCCGGCTGGCGCAGCGTCGCCCCCTGCCGCAGCGGACGCCCGTCGGGCGCGAACACCGACCTCAGCCCCGGGTCGGCCAGCACGGTGTCGCGGCGGCTGTCGAGGGCGCGTTCGAGTCCCGCGCTGACCCGGGTGCCGGCCTCGGCGACGGCCGCCGCCTCCCGCAGCGGCGTGGCGAGCGGGAGCAGCGCGCCGAGCCGGGCCAGCTCCCGCCAGCCAGCGACGACGCCGGGGACGGTGACGGAGTGCGCGCCCTGCCCCGGCATGGTCCGCCACCCCGCCGCCGGCCGGTCGATCCCGCGCGGCGCGGTGCCCGCCGCCACCACCGCCGTCGTCTCCCCCTCGGGCGAGCGGACCACCGCGATGAGGTCGCCGCCGAGGGCGCACTGGTGCGGGTAGACCACGGTGAGCGCGCAGGCGGCGGCGAGGGCCGCGTCGAGGGCGTTGCCGCCGGCGGCGACGGCGCGCTCGCCGGCGCGGACGGCCTCGTGGTGCGGGGCGGCGAGGGCGACGGTCATGACCCCGACCTGCGCCACGCCGCGACGGTGGCGGCGTCGTGCGGTACGTCGTCGAGTCTGCTCACGCGGGCCCCCACTTTCCAATCAAGGGATCCAAAAGTAGCATGCGTGGATCCAACCCGCGAGGGAGTCGCCCCATGGACCACCCCGTCAGCACGCTGCCGACGTACCGGCGTGACGACGTCGACGCCCACCCGCCCCTGCTCAGCCCGGGCTACCGGTCGACGGTGCTCCGCGCGCCGAGCCGACCGCTGGTGTACCTGCCGCAGCGGCTCACGGAGGTCACCGGGCCGCTGCTCGGCGAGGGCCGGCTCGGCCCGCTCGACCACGACCTGACCCGGCAGCACGACGGCGAGCCGCTCGGCCAGCGGATCATCGTGCACGGCAGGGTCCACGACGGCGACGGGCGGCCCGTGCCGCACACCCTGGTGGAGATCTGGCAGGCCAACGCCGCCGGCCGCTACCGGCACGCGGTGGACAACTGGGCTGCGCCGCTGGACCCCCACTTCGACGGCGTGGGCCGGGTTTGCACGGACGAGCGGGGGCGCTACCGGTTCGTCACGGTGCAGCCGGGCGCGTACCCCTGGCGCAACCACGACAACGCGTGGCGGCCCGCGCACATCCACTTCTCGCTGTTCGGCCGGGCGTTCACCCAGCGCCTGGTGACGCAGATGTACTTCCCCGGCGACCCGCTCTTCTTCCAGGACCCGGTGCTCAACTCGATCCCCGACCCGGCGGCGCGCCAGCGGCTGGTCGCCCGCTACGACCACGCGACGACCCGCCCGGAGTGGGCCCTGGCGTACGAGTTCGACATCGTGCTGCGGGGCCGGGAGAGCACGCCCTTCGAGGACGAGGACGACGATGAGTGAGCGCCACGGCGTGACCCCGGCCCAGACCGTCGGGCCGTACCTGAGCATCGGCCTGCGCTGGCCCGACGGCCCGCACGTGGTCCCGCCCGGCGCCCCGGGCTCCTTTTGGGTGCGCGGCCGGATCACCGACGGCGCGGGAGCGCCGGTCGTGGACGCCCTGGTCGAGAGCTGGCAGGCCGACCCGGACGGCCGGTTCGACCACCCCGACGACCCGCGCGGCGCGCGGGCGTCGTCGGTGGCCGGCTTCCGGGGGTTCGGGCGCAGCGAGACCGACGACCAGGGGTGGTACGCGTTGCTGACCGTGCGGCCCGGGGCCCTGCCGGCACCGGACGGCGGGACCGAGGCGCCGCACCTGAACCTGTCGGTGTTCGGGCGCGGGCTGCTGCACCGGGTCGTGACCCGGCTCTACTTCCCCGACGAGCCGGCGGCCAACGCCGCCGACCCCGTCCTGCGCGGTGTCGACGCCGACCGGCGGGGCACCCTCGTCGGCCGGGAATCCGCCGACGGGGTGCGCTTCGACATCCGGCTCCAGGGTGACGATGAGACCGTCTTCTTCGCCGTCTGACGGCCTGCTCTCGGGCCTGTCCGGCGACCCCGGGGTCGACGCGCAGCTCACCGACCGGGCGCTGCTGCGGGCGCTGCTGGACGCCGAGGCCGCGCTCGCGGCCGCCGGGGCCGACTGCGGGGTGCTGCCCCGGGCGGCGGCCGAGGCGATCGGGGCGTGCTGCCGGGCCGACCTGTTCGACCCGGCGGCCCTCGGCCGGGCCGCCGAGGACGCCGGCAACCCGGTGGTGCCGCTCGTGCGGCAGCTCACCGCGGCCCTGCCCGAGCCGGCCCGCGCCTGGGTGCACCTCGGGGCGACCAGCCAGGACGTCCTCGACACCGCGCTGATGCTGGTCGCGGCGCGGGCGGCCGGGCCGCTGCTGGCCCACCTGGACCGGGCCGCCGACGCCGCGGCCCGGCTGGCCGCCGCCCACCGCGACACGGTCATGCTCGCCCGCACCCTCGGCCAGCAGGCCGCGCCGACCACGTTCGGCCTGAAGGCCGCCGGTTGGCTGGTCGGCCTGGCCGAGGCCCGGACCCGGCTCGACGCGGTCCGCGCGGCGCTGCCGGCGCAGCTCGGCGGCGCGGTCGGCACGCTCGCCGCGCTCGGCCCGGCCGGGCCGGCGGTCGCCGCCCGCTTCGCCGCCCGCCTCGGCCTCGCCGCGAGCCCGCTGCCCTGGCACACCCGCCGCCAGCCGCTGCTCGACCTCGCCGCCGCGCTCGGCGGGCTGCTCGCCGCCACCGGCAAGACCGCGCTCGACGTCGGGCTGCTCGCCCAGGTCGAGGTCGGCGAGGCGGCCGAGGGCGACGCGGCCACGGGCGCCGGGCCGGGCCGGGGCGGCTCGTCGGCGATGCCGCACAAGCGCAACCCGGTCGACTCGGTCCTCGTCGGCGCGGCGGCGCGGCGCGGGCCCGGCCTGGTCGCCACCCTGTACGCCGCCGCCGTGCAGGAGCACGAGCGGGCCGCCGGAGCCTGGCACGCCGAGTGGGAGCCGCTGCTCGACCTGCTGCACCTGGCCGGCGGCGCGGCCGCCCGCACCGCCCGGATGCTGGGCGGGCTGCGGGTCGACGCGCGCCGGATGCGGGCCAACCTCGACGCCACCGGCGGCCTCGTGCTGGCCGAGGCGGTGGCCGCGCGGCTGACGCCCGCCCTGGGCCGGGGCGCGGCGCACGACGTCGTCGCGCGGGCCGCGGCCGGGCCCGACTTCCGCGCCGCGCTGCTGGCCGCCCCCGAGGTCCGCGCGCACCTGGGTCCGCGCGAGATCGACGAGGCGCTCGACCCGTACGGCTGGCTCGGCTCCGCCGGGCTCCTCGTCGACCGGGCGCTGGCCGACCACCGCGCGCACCGGGCCGGGCCCTCGTGACGTCCCGCCTGCACGCCACCGTCGACGGCCCGCCCGACGCGCCGGTCCTCGTGCTCGGCAGCTCGCTGGGCACCACCGCCGCCATGTGGGAACCACAGCTGGCCGAGCTCACCGCCCACTTCCGGGTGGTCCGGTACGACCACCTCGGCCACGGCCGCTCGGCGGTACCGCCGGGCCCGTACACCATCGAACTGCTCGGCCGGGAGGTGCTGCGCCTGCTCGACGACCTCGACGCCCAGCGCGTGCACTACGCCGGGCTCTCCCTCGGCGGGATGGTCGGCATGTGGCTGGCCGCCCACGCGCCCGAGCGGGTCGGCCGGCTCGCGCTGCTGTGCACGTCGGCGGCCCTGGGCCCGGCGCGGATGTGGCACGACCGGGCGGCGGCCGTGCGCGCCGGCGGCCTGCCGGCCGTGGCCGACGCCGTGGTGGCCCGCTGGTTCACGCCCGGCTTCGCCGCCGCCCGGCCGGAGGCGGTCGCCGCCTGGCGGGCCATGCTGACCTCGACGCCGGCCGACGGGTACGCCGCGTGCTGCGCGGCGATCTCCACGATGGACCTGCGCGACGACCTGACCGGCATCCGGGCGCCCACCCTGGTCGTCGCCGGGGCCGACGACCAGGCCACCCCCGTGCCGCACGCCCGGCTGATCGCCGAACGGATCCCCGGGGCCCGACTGGCGGTCGTCGCCGACGCCGCGCACCTGGCCAACGTGCAGCAGCCCGGGCAGGTCGGCCGCCTGCTGCGCGACCACCTCGCCGAGGAGACACACCGTGACGCCTGAACCGGCACCCGAGCCATCCGGTCCCCCGCCCGAGCGCGACCGGCACGCCGCCGGCATGGCGGTCCGCCGGCAGGTCCTTGGCGACGCCCACGTCGACCGGGCCGTCGCCGCCACCGACGCGTTCACCGCCGATTTCCAGGACCTGATCACCCGCTACGCCTGGGGCGAGATCTGGTCGCGCCCCGGGCTGGACCGGCGCACCCGCAGCGTGATCACCCTCGCGGTCCTCGCCACCCTGCACCACGACGAGGAGCTGGCCATGCACGTCCGCGCCGCCCTGCGCAACGGCCTCACCCCGCAGGAGATCAGCGAGGTCCTGCTCCAGGTCGGCGTCTACGCCGGGGTGCCGGCGGCGAACCGGGCGTTCGCCGTGGCCCGGCGGGCGTTGCGGCAGGAGGACGAGTGACCGACGCGGCACGCCGTCGCCGTTGACGGCCTCCGCCGCCGGGCACTACGTTCGACATGAGTACACCCGTCCGCATAGCGAACACGATAACGCGGACGACGACAGCACAGGAGGCGGGAGGGCGATGGCGAAGATCGTCTCGCTGGCCGACGGGATCGCCGAGCTGGTGCACGACGGGGACGTGGTGGCCCTGGAGGGGTTCACCCACCTCATCCCGTTCGCCGCCGGTCACGAGATCATCCGGCAGGGGCGGCGCGGCCTGACCCTGGTGCGGATGACCCCGGACGTCATCTACGACCAGCTCATCGGGGCCGGCTGCGCCAGCCGCCTCGTCTTCTCCTGGGGCGGCAACCCCGGCGTGGGCTCGCTGCACCGCTTCCGCGACGCCGTGCAGCACTCCTGGCCGGCGCCCCTGGAGCTGGAGGAACACAGCCACGCGGGGATGGCCAACCGCTACGTCGCGGGCGCCTCCGGCCTGCCGTTCGCCGTGCTGCGCGGCTACACCGGCACCGACCTGCCCCGCCACACCGCCACCATCCGCACCGTCGACTGCCCGTTCACCGGCGAGACGCTGACCGCGCTGCCCGCGCTGCGGCCCGACGTGACCGTGGTGCACGCCCAGCGCGCCGACCGGGCCGGCAACGTGCAGATGTGGGGCATCACCGGCGTGCAGAAGGAGGCCGTGCTCGCCGCGCGCCGGTCCCTGGTCACCGTCGAGGAGTTCGTCGACGAGCTGACGCCGGTGCCGGGGCAGGTCGTCCTGCCCGGGTGGGCGATCACGGCGGTGGCCCGGGTCCCCGGCGGCGCGCACCCGTCGTACACGCAGGGCTATTCGGTGCGCGACAACGACTTCTACCGCGACTGGGACGCGATCAGCCGGGACCGCGACACCTTCCGGGCCTGGATCGCCCGGCACGTGCTGACGACGGAGGTGCCGGCGTGAGCGCGGCGGACTGGTCGGCCGACGAGATGATGACGGTCGCCGCCGCCCGGCAGCTGCGCGACGGCACCGTCTGCTTCGTCGGGATCGGCCTGCCCAGCACCGCGGCGAACCTGGCCCGCGTCACCCACGCCCCCGGCCTCGTGCTGGTCTACGAGTCGGGCTGCCTCGGCGCGAAGCCCGACCGGCTGCCGCTGTCCATCGGCGACGGCATCCTCGCCGACACCGCCGACGCGGTCGTCTCCGTGCCGGAGGTGTTCAACTACTGGCTCCAGCCCGGCCGCATCGACGTCGGCTTCCTCGGGGCGGCCCAGCTCGACCGCCACGGCAACATCAACACCACCGTCATCGGCGGCTCCTACGCCGACCCGGCGGTCCGCCTGCCCGGCGCCGGCGGCGCCCCGGAGATCGCCGCGTCCTGCGGCGAGGTGGTCGTCATCGTCCGGCAGAGCCGGCGCACGTTCACCGGGCGCGTCGACTTCGTCACCTCCGTCGGCTACGGCACGGGGCCGGGCGACCGGGCCCGGCTCGGGCTGCGCGGCGGCGGCCCCCGGACGGTGATCACCGACCTCGGCGTCCTCGAACCCGACCCGGCCACCGGCGAGCTGACCCTCACCCGGCTGCACCCCGGCGTCACCGTCGAGCAGGCCCGGGCGGCCACCGGCTGGCCGCTCGCCGTCGCCGACGGGCTGACCACCAACGAGCCCCCCACCCCCGACGAGCTCGCCGCGCTGCGGGCCCTGCAGGCCACGCTGAAGGCGACGCCATGACCCGCGACGTGTACGTGCTCGACGCCGTCCGCACCCCCATCGGCCGCCACGGCGGCGGCCTGGCCGGCGTACGCCCCGACGACCTCGCCGCGCACGTGGTGCGGGAGGTCGTCGCCCGCAGCCCCGGGCTCGACCCGGCGCGCATCGACGACGTGCTCCTCGGCGACGCCAACGGCGCCGGTGAGGACAACCGGGACGTGGCCCGGATGGCCGTCCTGCTGGCCGGCCTGCCGCCGTCGGTGCCCGGGGCGACCGTCAACCGGCTCTGCGGCTCCGGCCTGGAGGCCGTCATCGGCGCGTCCCGGGCCGTCGCCCTCGGCGACGCGTCGATCTGCCTCGCCGGCGGGGTGGAGTCGATGAGCCGCGCGCCGTGGGTGCTGCCCAAGCCCGAGGGGGCCTACCCCCGGGGGCACGAGACGCTGCACTCCACCACGCTGGGCTGGCGGATGGTCAACCCGGCGATGCCGGCACAGTGGACGGTGGCGCTGGGCGAGGGCGCGGAGATCCTCGCCGAACGCCACGGGATCACCCGCGAGCGGCAGGACGAGTTCGCGCTGGGCAGCCACCAGCGGGCCGACCGGGCCTGGCGCGACGGCGCGTACGCCGACGAGGTCGTCCCGGTGCCCGGCACCGACGTCGACCGGGACGAGAGCATCCGGCCGACCACCACCGCCGAGGCGCTGAGCCGGCTCAAGCCGGTCTTCCGGCCCGCCGGCACGGTCACCGCCGGCAACTCGTCGCCGCTGAACGACGGGGCGAGCGTCCTGCTGATCGCCGACGCCGCCGGCGCGCGGGAGATCGGGCGCGCGCCGCTGGCCCGGATCGTCTCCCGGGCCGTCACCGGGATCGAGCCCCACCTGTTCGGCATCGGCCCGGTGGCCGCCGCCGAGGAGGCGCTGCGCCGCGCCGGCCTCGGCTGGGCCGACCTCGACGTGGTGGAGCTCAACGAGGCGTTCGCCGCGCAGTCCCTGGCCTGCCTGGCCCACTGGCCCGACCTCGACCCGGCGATCGTCAACCCGCAGGGCGGCGCCATCGCCCTCGGCCATCCGCTCGGCTCCTCCGGGTCGCGCATCCTCGGGTCGCTGGCCTGGCAGCTGCACCGCCGCGGCGGGGGCCGGGGGCTCGCCGCCATCTGCATCGGGGTGGGCCAGGGCCTGGCCGTCGTCCTGGAGGCGTGACGGGACGACCGGTCCCGGGCGCCGACGCCGCGCGACCCGCGGGGCACCGGTGCCGGTCGCCGCGGACGGCGCGGCTACGCTGGCCACCGACGGTGACGGCTGCGCCAGGCCGCCCCGGGCGACCCTGCGGCAGGAGACCGAGTGACCGACGCGGCGCGATCCGGCGAGTTCGTCCAGTCGCTGGAGCGCGGCCTGGCCGTGATCCGCGCGTTCGACGCCGAGCACCCCCGGCTCACCCTCAGCGAGGTGGCGCGGGCCACCGGGCTGACCCGGGCCGCCGCCCGGCGCTTCCTGCTCACCCTGGTCGAGCTGGGCTACGTGCACACCGACGGGCGGCTGTTCTCGCTGCGCCCGCGCGTGCTCGACCTCGGCTACGCCTACCTGTCGGGCCTGGGCCTGCCGGAGGTCGCCCGGCCGCACCTGGAGGCGCTGGCCGCGCAGGTGCGCGAGTCCTGCTCGGTGTCGGTCCTCGACGGCGACGAGGTGGTCTACGTCGCCCGCGTCGCCACCAGGCGCATCATGACGGTGGGGATCAGCGTCGGCAGCCGCTTCCCCGCGTACGCGACGTCGATGGGCCGGGTGCTGCTCGCCGCGCAGCCCGCCGACTGGCTGGACGACTACCTCGCCACGGCGCGGCTACGGCCGTTGACCCGGCACACCGTCACCGACCCGGCCCGGCTGCGCGCCGCCCTGACCACGATCGCCGCACAGGGCTACGCGATCGTGGACCAGGAACTGGAGGAGGGGCTGCGTTCGCTGGCCGCGCCGATCCACGGGGAGGACGGGTCGGTGGTCGCCGCGATCAACGTCTCCGCGCACGCCAGCCGCGGCTCGTCCGAGACGATCCGCACGGAGCTGCTGCCGCCCCTGCTGGCCACCGCGAAGCGCGTCGAGGAGGACCTGGCGGCCGGTCCGGGCCGGTGAACCGGCACCGGTCCGGACCGCCACCGCGTCGGCGGCCGATGCGCCGCCTCAGCGCGCCGACGCCGCGAGCCGGCGGCCCGGGCCGAGGTGCCGGGCGTACGCGCCGGTGGTGAAGAACGCCGGCAGGTCCTCGCCGAACGCGGTGTCCTCGACGACGCGGGCGGCCCGCTCGGCGCGCTCCCGGTCGGCGGCCCCGCGACCCGTCACCAGGTCGGCCAGCTCCTGCGCGAGGATGCTCCGGACCAGTTCGTCGGTCACGCAGCCGCCGTCGGCCAGCGGGGTGCCGTGGTGCAGCCACTGCCACACCTGGCAGCGGGCGATCTCGGCGGTCGCCGCGTCCTCCATCAGGTTCCACAGGGCGACCGCCCCGGCGCCGCCGAGCCACGCGTCGATGTAGCGCAGCGCGACCGCGATGTTGGCGCGCACCCCCGCGGCGGTGACCTGGCCGGGGGTCTTGTCGACGGCGAGCAGGTCGGCGGCGGCGACGCTGACGTCGTCCCGCAGCCGGTCGAGCTGGTGCGGGCGCTCGCCCAGCACCGCGTCGAACTCCTCCCGGCAGGTGGCGACCAGCCCCGGGTGGGCGACCCACGAGCCGTCGAAGCCGTCGCCGGCCTCGCGCCGCTTGTCCGCCCGCACCCGACCCAGGGCCACCTCGTTGACCTGCGGGTCCCGGCTGGGGACGAACGCGGCCATCCCGCCGATCGCGTGCGCGCCGCGCCGGTGGCAGGTCGCCACCAACAGCTCGGTGTACGCCCGCATGAACGGCACCGTCATGGTGACCTCGGCCCGGTCGGGCAGGACGAAGTCCGACCACTGCCCGAAGTTCCTGATCACGCTGAAGATGTAGTCCCACCGGCCGGCGTTCAGGCCCGCCGAGTGCTCGCGCAGCTCGTAGAGGATCTCCTCCATCTCGAAGGCGGCGGTGATCGTCTCGATGAGGGTGGTGGCCCGGATGGTGCCGCGCGGCAGGCCCAGGCGCTGCTGGGCGAAGACGAAGACGTCGTTCCACAGCCGCGCCTCGTGGTGGCTCTCCAGCTTCGGCAGGTAGAAGTAGGGTCCGGCGCCCGCGTCGAGCTGCCGCCGCGCGCAGTGGAACAGGTAGAGCCCGAAGTCGACCAGGCTGGCCGAGATGGGCCGCCCGTCCACCACGATGCCCTTCTCCACGAGGTGCCAGCCGCGGGGCCGCACGACGATCGTGGCCAGCTCGTCGCCGAGGGCGTAGCGCTTGCCGCGCGCGTCGGTGAAGTCGATCCGCCGGTCCAGGGCGTCGATGAGGTTGAGCTGACCGGAGACCACGTTGTGCCAGGTCGGCGAGGTGGCGTCCTCGAAGTCGGCGAGCCACACCCGCGCCCCGGAGTTGAGCGCGTTGACGGTCATCTTGCGGTCGGGCGGGCCGGTGATCTCGACCCGCCGGTCGAGCAGGCCGGGCGCGGGCGGGGCCACCCGCCAGGTCGGGTCGGCGCGGATCGCGGCGGTCTCGGGGAGGAAGTCGGGGAGCTGACCGGTGGCGTACCGGTCCCGGCGGGCCCGCCGGGTGTCCAGCAGGGCCACCCGGCGGGCGGCGAACTCGCTGTCCAGCTCGACCAGGAACTCCAGCGCCGCCGGGGTGAGGACCTCGTCGAACCGGTCGGCCATCGGGCCGATGATCTCGTATCTCATGCGAACTGCTCCTCCTCGGTGGAACCGCGCAGGGCGGTGGTCTCGGCGGCCGGGTTGAGCACGGTGCTGATCAGGTCGAAGTAGCCGGTGCCGACCTCGCGCTGGTGCTTGACGGCGGTGTAGCCGGCCGGCTCGGCGGCGAACTCCCGCTCCTGCAGCGACACGTAGGCGGGCATGCCGTCGGCGGCGTAGCCGCGGGCCAGGTCGAACATCGAGTAGTTGAGGGCGTGGAAGCCGGCCAGGGTGATGAACTGGAACTTGTAGCCCATGTGGCCGAGTTCCCGCTGGAACTTGGCGATGGTGGCGTCGTCGAGGTGCTTGCGCCAGTTGAACGACGGCGAGCAGTTGTAGGCGAGGAGCTGGTCCGGGTGCTCCGCCTTGATCGCCTCGGCGAAGCGCCGGGCGATCTCCAGGTCGGGGGTGGAGGTCTCCATCCAGAGCAGGTCGGCGTGCGGGGCGTAGGCCAGGCCCCGGGCGATGCACGGCTCGACGCCGTTGCGCACCCGGTAGAAGCCCTCGGCGGTGCGCTCGCCGGTGACGAAGGGCCGGTCCCGCTCGTCGACGTCGGTGGTCAGCAGCGTGGCGGCCTGCGCGTCGGTGCGGGCGATGATGACCGACGGCACCCCGGCGACGTCGGCGGCGAGCCGCGCCGCCTCCAGGGTGCGGATGTGCGCCCCGGTCGGGACGAGCACCTTGCCGCCGAGGTGGCCGCACTTCTTCTCGGCGGCGAGCTGGTCTTCCCAGTGCACGCCCGCCGCGCCGGCCGCGATCATGGCGGTCATCAGCTCGTACGCGTTGAGCGGCCCGCCGAAGCCGGCCTCGGCGTCGGCGACGATCGGGGCCAGCCAGTCGGTCCCGTTCTCGTCGCCCTCGGCGGTGGTGATCTGGGCGGCGCGCAGCAGGGCGTTGTTGATCCGGCGCACCACGGCGGGCACCGAGTTGGCGGGGTAGAGGCTCTGGTCGGGGTAGGTGTGCCCGGCGAGGTTGGCGTCGGCGGCCACCTGCCAGCCGGAGAGGTAGATCGCCTTCAGCCCGGCCCGGACCATCTGCACGGCCTGGTTGCCGGTGAGCGCGCCCAGGGCGTGGACGTAGTCCTCGCTGTGCAGCAGCCGCCACAGCCGCTGCGCCCCGTGCCGGGCCAGGGTGTGCTCCTCCTGGATCGCCCCGCGCAGGCGCACCACGTCCTCGGCGCGGTAGCCGCGGCGCACCCCCTGCCAGCGGGGGTCGGTCTCCCACTCGGTCCGCAACTTCTCCACGGCGTTCTGCATGATGTCGTCTCCTCGGCTGTCGTGACGCCGGCGCTCCGTCGTGCCGCCCAGCGGCGTGACCGCGGTGCCCGTCCGGCGTGTCGCCAACGGTCACACGGCGTCGGCGGTGCGGTCGAGGGACGGAAGAAGCCAAGTTCTGAGAAGTTCGCGCCCCGTCTTGCGAAGTTGCGAAGGGTTATATTTGCAGCCTGCCAACGGTGCTGGGCTGCCGAAAGACCGACGAGGAGGTGAGGGCGATCAGCAAGACCTTCGCGGGCGCCCGGCTGCGCCGGATGCGCGAGGACCGCGCGCTGAGCCAGTCGCACCTGGCCCGCCTGCTCAACATCTCCCCCAGCTATCTCAACCAGATCGAGCACGACGCGCGCCCGCTGACCGTGCCGGTGCTGATGCGGATAACCGAGGTCTTCGGCGTCGACCCGACGGTGTTCGCCCCGCGCGACACGCCGCGGCTGGTCGCCGGGCTGCGCGAGGCGCTCCCGGGGCGGCCGAGCGTCGCCGACCTCACCGAGCTGGCCACCCGGCTGCCCGAGGTCGCCGAGGCCGTCCTCGACCTGCACCGGCGCTACCGGCAGGCCGACGAGCAGCTCGCCGAGCTGCTCGGCGACCGGGAGACGATCGGGCGCAGCCCGCACGACCGGGTGACCGAGTTCTTCTACCGGCGGCAGAACTACGTGCCGGACCTCGACGAGGCGGCGGAGCGGCTGGCGGCGACCATCGGGCTGCGCCGCGGCGAGGTGCGCTCCGCCTTGCAGGACCGGCTCGCCGAGCGGCACGGCGTGCAGGTGCGCCGCGACGACGCCACCCTGCTCGGCGACGAGCTGCACCGCTACCGGCCGCAGACGCGCACCCTGCACCTGTCGACGTCGCTGCGGGCCGGGCAGGAGGCGATGCGGATGGCGGCGCAGATCGCGCTGCTGGAGTTCGCCGACGTGATCGACGAGATCGTGGAGGAGGAACGCTTCGACGACGTGCAGACGCAGATCCTCACCCGGGTCGGCCTGGCGAACTACTTCGCCGCCGCGCTGATCCTGCCCTACGAGCGCTTCCTCGCCGCGGCGGAGCAGCGCCGCTACGACATCGACCTGCTCACCCAGCACTTCGCGATGGGGTGGGAGACGGTCTGCCACCGGCTCAGCACCCTGCAGCGGCCCCGCGCGCGGGGGGTGCCGTTCTCGTTCGTCCGGGTCGACCGGGCCGGCAACCTGTCCAAGCGGCAGTCCGCCACCGGCTTCCCGTTCTCGCTGACCGGCGGCACCTGCCCACTGTGGAACGTCTACGAGGCGTTCAGCTCGCCCGGCCGGGTCGTCGTGCAGGTCGCCGCGATGCCCGACGGGCAGCGCTACCTGTGGATCGCCCGCACCATCACCCGGCACCACGGCGGCTACAACCAGCCGGGGAAGGTCTACGCGATCGGGCTCGGCTGCGAGACCCGGCACGCCGAGCGGCTGGTCTACTCCGCCGGGATCGACCTGTACGCGGCCGACGCGACCACGTCGATCGGCCCCGGCTGCAAGACCTGCGAGCGGATGACCTGCCCGCAGCGCGCCGCCGCGCCGATCACGGGCCGGCTCGACCTGGACGAGAACCGCAGCACCTTCATCCCGTATCCGCTGAAGGGCTGACCCCGCCCGGCGGGATGCCGGACCCGCAGCGGCCCTGCCCCGCTCAGCCGGCCCGGGGCGGCGCGGTGCTGCCGCGCACGACGAGAGCGGTGTTGAGCTCGTACCGCTCCTGGGCCGGGGCGTGGCCGTCGGCCATGGACAGCGCGAGTCGCGCGGCGGTGGCCCCGATCTCGCCGAAGGGCTGCCGCACCGTGGTCAGCGGCGGCGCCAGCCAGGCCGCCTGGTCGATGTCGTCGAAGCCCACGACGCTGAGGTCGTCGGGGATCCGCAGGTCGGCCTCGCGCGCCGCCGCGTAGACGCCCAGCGCCTGCAGGTCGTTGCCGCACACGACGGCGGTGGGCGGCGCGGGCCGCGACAGCAGCTCGGCCGCGAGTTCCCGGCCGCTGTCGAAGGTGAACACTCCGCGTCGTTCGAGACCGTCGTCGAACGGGATCCCGGCGTAGTCCAGCGCGGCACGGAAGCCGTCCAGCCGGGCCCGGGCGGACAGGTCCTTGACCGGGCCGGTGAGCACTCCGATCCGGCGATGGCCCAGGTCGAGCAGGTGCCGCGTGCCGGCGAGGGCACCGCTCCAGTTGTTGGCCCCGACGGCGGGCGTGGGGAACAGGTCACCGATCGGGTCGACGGCGACCAGCGGCACGCCGCTGGCGGCGAACTGCGCGCTGTGCTCGGCGGTGACCTGGGAGAGGACCGTGATGACGGCGGTCGGCTGTCGCCGCAGCATCGGCTCCACCCAGGACTGTCCCACCAGGACCCGGCGGTGGACGTCGGTGAAGCCGACCGTGCAGTCCCGCGCGCCGGCGACCTGCTGGACCCCCCGCAGGATCTCCATCGCGATCGAGGGCAGCATCTGGTGGAAGACCACCTCGACGCAGGGGGTGGCCCCGGCGGCCTGCCGCCGGCGGTAGCCGTGGTCGCGCAGCAGCGCCTCCACCCGTCGCCGGGTCTGTTCGCCGACGCCGCCGCGGCCGTTGAGCACCTTGGACACCGTGGGCGGGGACACCCCGGCGAGCTCGGCGATCGTGGCGATGGGCAGGTCACCGCGCCGGGGCTTGCGGGGATGCCGCCGCGGGCCGTCCTCGATCACGGGGCAGAGTCTACGGCGGCCGCCCGGGGCGGGACGGTGGCCGTGACCGCCGCGGCGAGCGCCGTCAGCCCGCCGGCCGGTAGTCGAACCAGTCGAAGGCGGCGCTGCCCTCGGTGACGTACATGCCGACGACCCGGCCGGTGAAGCCGGCGGCGACCTCCGTGGACAGGTAGCGCCCGTCGAGCTCGGCCAGCACGCGGGGGCCGTCGGGGGTCTCCACCTCGAAGGCCACCATGTCGCAGGCGGCGGCGCGTACGCCGAAGGGCGCGGCCCCGGCCGCCAGGTCGGCGGCGCCGGTCACGGTCGGCGGACGGAGGTCGTGGGTGCGGGTGGCGATCGTGAGGACGACCGGCCCGCCGGGCACGGCGAGCTCGGCGAAGACCTGCCGGAACGGGCCGACCCGGCCGACGACCCGCACACGGCCGGCGGAGACCTCCAGGTCGTAGTGGTGCGCCTCGTCGATGCGGATGGTGAGCCCGGCGGTGCCGCCGCCCGGGTCCAGGCGGGCGCTGGCGCGGCAGTCGTGGTGCCGCTGCCGGGCGGCCACGATCGTCGCGCTGGCGCGGTCCAGCGTCGCCCCCGTGGCGTTCAGGGTGAGCCAGCCGGGCCGCGCGGTCAGCGACCAGGCGGCGTCGGGCCGGGAGCGCGGCGAGACCCAGCCGGGGGCGAGGACGGCTGTGTCGAAGTCGTCGCGGTACGCGCCCGCCTCGGCCGGGGCGGCGAGCGCCGGGGCGCTGCCGGCCGGGGCCGCCGTGACCTCCTCGACGGGGTCGACGGCGGGCCACCCGTCGACCCAGCGGACGGGCACCAGGAAGGTCTCGCGGCCCAGGACGTGGTATGGCGGCCACTGGCCCTTGGCCCGGATGCCGAGCAGGACCATCCACCAGCCGCCGTCGGGGCTCTGGACCAGGTCGGCGTGCCCGGTGGCCTGCACCGGCAGGTTGCTGCCCCGGTGGGTGAGGATCGGGTTGGTCGGTGCGGGCACGAAGGGGCCCCGGGGGCTGCGCGACCGGGCGACCGAGACGGCGTGGCCGGTGTGCGTGCCGCCCTCGGAGAGCAGCAGGTACCACCAGCCGTCGATGCGGTAAAGGTGCGGGGCCTCGGGGTACTGGCCGCCGGTGCCCGACCAGAGGGGGATCGGGCCCTCCAGCACCCGGCCGGTGTCCGGGTCGATCCGGTAGGACTTCACCCCCGAGGTGGTCAGCCAGCAGTTCCCCTCGTCGTCCCAGGCCAGCGAGGGGTCGACGTGCGGCAGGTCGATCTGGACCGGATCGGACCACGGCCCGGCGGGGTCCTGCGCGGTGACGATCAGGTGCCGGCCCAGGCTCACGTTGGTGGTGACCACCCAGAACCGGCCGTCGTGGTGGCGGATGGTCGGGGCGTAGACGCCCTGGGAGGCCGGGGTGTCCGCGGGGAGTTGGAGTTGGCTCGGGCGGTCGAGCACGTTGCCGATCTGCCGCCAGTTGACCAGGTCCCGGCTGTGCAGCAGCGGCACGCCCGGGAAGTATTCGAAGCTGGAGCAGACCAGGTAGTAGTCGTCGCCGACGCGGCAGACGCTCGGGTCGGGATAGAAACCGGCGACGACCGGGTTACGGTAGTGCGCGTCGGCGGACACTGGCACCACCTCCGAGAAATGTTCGCGGTAACATTTCGGACCCTGGATGCTACGAGAAACCCCGGCCGGGCTCAAGGTCCGCAGGCCCGCTCCGTGGCCTCCGGGGCGGCGGGCGGGCGGCGACCGCGACAGACCGGCGCCTCATCAGCGGAAAACTTTCGCGAAACCTAAACGTCATATCTTGACGGCGGGCACGGGAATCCACGAAAGTCTATGTGGGCAAAGCTGGTGCACCGTCGGGAGCTCGGACGCCGGCAGACATCGACGCACGTCAGCGTCGAGAACGCGGGTGTGGCTCTCGCTGGCAACAGCAGCGTCGTTCGACGCGCTGTCCTCATCACCGCACCGGCACGGGCGACCGGTCGGCGACCCGACGAGCTCCAACGCGTCAGCGCCAGTTCACGCGCCAACGGCCGGGCAGGCACGCCATCTTCCCCGTCACGCCTGACCGTGGGCAGGTCAGCGCTGGTGGCCGCTCCCGGCCGGACGGCCACGTCCGGGCTGACCAACGACGGCATGCCGTCGACACCACCACCCCACGGCATGAAGGAGACATCTGATGTCCACACACAGGTCCCGGTTGGCATCCGTCGCGGTCGCGACGCTGCTGACCCTCGGCATGGGCGCTGCGATGGTCGGCGGCGGCCTCGGCGGCACCGCCCAGGCCGCGGACGTCGGCGCGGCGGCGGCGACGGCCGGCTGCGGCAAGGCGCCGACGCTGGCCAGCGGCACGCACACGATCCAGAGCAACGGGAAGAACCGCACGTTCATCCTGCGGGTTCCCGACGGCTACGACACCAACCGGCCGTACCGGCTGGTCTTCGGGTTCCACTGGTGGGGCGGCACCGCGGTCGACGTCGCCACGGGCCAGACGGTGCAGCGGGACGTGTGGGCCTACTACGGCCTGCTGCGCCTGGCGGAGAACAGCACGATCTTCGTCGCGCCGCAGGGCATCGACAACGGCTGGGCCAACGCCGGCGGCGAGGACCTCACGTTCGTCGACGACATGCTCCGCCGGATCGAGGGCGGCCTGTGCGTCGACACGACGCAGCGGTTCTCCGTCGGCTTCAGCTACGGCGGATCCATGAGCTACGCGCTGGCCTGTGCCCGGCCGGACGTCTTCCGGGCGGTCGCCGTCCAGTCCGCCCCCGGCACGCTCAGCGGATGCAGCGGCGGCACCCAGCCGTTCGCGTACCTCGGGGTGCACGGCATCGGCGACAACATCGCCGGTGGGCGCTCGCTGCGCGACCGCTTCGTGCGCAACAACGGGTGCACGGCGGCGAGCCCGCCGGAGCCGAGGGCGGGCAGCCTCACGCACACCGTCTTCAGCTACTCCGGCTGCCGGTCCGGCTACCCGGTGGTGTGGGCGGCGTTCGACGGCGGCCACATCGCCGCGCCGCAGGACGGCGCCGGCGGCGACAGCGGCTCGCGGACCTGGGTACCGGGCGAGGTGTGGCGGTTCTTCACCCAGTTCGCCGGCACCCCGCCCACCACGCCGCCGACCACGCCGCCCACGACCCCGCCGACCACGCCGCCGACCAGCCCGGCACCGGGCGGGTGCGCCGCCAGCTACCAGACCACGGGCCAGTGGTCGGGCGGCTTCCAGGGCGAGGTCAAGGTGACCGCGGGCGGCACCGCCATCAGCGGGTGGCGGGTCAGCTGGACGCTCGCCGGCGGGCAGACGATCACCCAGATCTGGGGCGGCCGCAACGCGCCCGCCGGCAGCACCCAGAACGTCTCCAACGAGACCTGGAACGGCAGCCTGGCCGCCGGCACGTCCACGACGTTCGGCTTCCTCGCCAGCGGCTCGCCGAACACGCCGTCCCTGACCTGCACCAGCCTCTGAGCCGCGTGAACTGGAGAGATCATGTCTGAAGTGACACGAAGGAACGTGCTCAAGGCCGGGGCCGCGGGGGCCGGGGCCGCGCTGGTGCCGGCGGCGTGGAGCGCCGTCGCCCGCGCCGACTCGGCGGCACCGCCGCAGGCGCTGGCAGCCGGTGACATGGCGCTGTGGTACGACGAGGGGGCCGGCACCGACTGGCTGCGTGCGTTGCCCATCGGCAACGGACGCCTCGGCGCGATGGTCTTCGGTAACGTCGACACCGAGCGGCTGCAGCTCAACGAGGACACCGTGTGGGCCGGCGGCCCGTACGACTCCGCCAACACCCGGGGCGCGGCCAACCTGGCCGAGATCCGCCGCCGCGTCTTCGCCGACCAGTGGTCCTCGGCGCAGGACCTGATCAACCAGACGATGATGGGCTCGCCGGGCGGCCAGCTCGCCTACCAGACCGTGGGCAACCTCCGGCTCGCCTTCGGCTCGGCCAGCGGCGTGTCGCAGTACAACCGCACCCTCGACCTCACCACCGCCACCGTCACCACCACGTACGTGCTGGGCGGGGTCCGCTACCAGCGTGAGGTGTTCGCCAGCGCCCCCGACCAGGTGATCGTGCTGCGGCTGACCGCCGACAAGGCGAACTCGATCACGTTCACCGCCACCTTCGACAGTCCGCAACGGACGACCATGTCGAGCCCGGACGCCAGCACGATCGCCGTCGACGGCATCTCCGGCAACATGGAGGGCATCAACGGGTCGGTGCGGTTCCTCGGCCTGGCCCACGCGATCGCGACGGGCGGCACGGTCAGCAGCTCCGGCGGCTCCCTGCGGGTCTCCGGGGCCACGAGCGTGACCGTGCTGGTCTCGATCGGGTCCAGCTACGTCAACTACCGCACCGTCAACGGCGACTACCAGGGCATCGCGCGCACCCGGCTCAACGCGGCCAAGGGCGTGGCCATCGACCAGCTGCGCAGCCGCCACGTCGCCGACTACCAGGCGCTGTTCAACCGGGTGACGATCAACCTGGGGCGCACGGCCGCCGCCGACCAGCCCACCGACGTGCGGATCGCCCAGCACGCGAGCACCAACGACCCGCAGTTCGCCGCGCTGCTGTTCCAGTTCGGCCGCTACCTGCTGATCTCCTCCTCGCGGCCGGGCACCCAGCCGGCGAACCTGCAGGGCATCTGGAACGACTCCCTGGCCCCGTCCTGGGACTCGAAGTACACGATCAACGCCAACCTGCCGATGAACTACTGGCCGGCCGACACGACGAACCTGTCCGAGTGCTTCCTGCCGGTCTTCGACATGATCAAGGACCTGACGGTGACCGGCGCGCGCGTCGCCCAGGCCCAGTACGGCGCGGGCGGCTGGGTCACCCACCACAACACGGACGCGTGGCGGGGCGCGTCGGTCGTCGACGGGGCCCTGTGGGGCATGTGGCAGACCGGCGGCGCGTGGCTGGCCACGCTCATCTGGGAGCACTACCTGTTCACCGGCGACCTCGGCTTCCTCCAGACCAACTACCCGGCCCTGAAGGGCGCCGCGCAGTTCTTCCTCGACACCCTGGTCGCCCACCCGACGCTCGGCTACCTGGTGACGAACCCGTCGAACTCGCCGGAACTCGCCCACCACTCGAACGTCAGCGTCTGCGCCGGCCCCACGATGGACAACCAGATCCTGCGCGACCTGTTCGACGCCGCGGCCAGGGCCAGCGAGGCGCTCGGCGTCGACACCACCTTCCGGTCCCAGGTGCGTACCGCGAAGGACCGGCTGCCCCCGAGCCGCGTCGGCTCGCGCGGCAACGTCCAGGAGTGGCTCGCCGACTGGGTCGAGACCGAGCGGACCCACCGGCACGTCTCCCACCTGTACGGCCTGCACCCCAGCAACCAGATCACCAAGCGCGGCACCCCGGCCCTGCACGAGGCCGCGCGCAAGACGCTGGAGCTGCGCGGCGACGACGGCACCGGCTGGTCCCTCGCCTGGAAGATCAATTTCTGGGCCCGGCTGGAGGACGCCGCCCGCGCCCACAAGCTCTTCAAGGACCTGGTGCGCACCGACCGGCTCGCGCCGAACATGTTCGACCTGCACCCGCCGTTCCAGATCGACGGCAACTTCGGGGCCACCTCCGGCATCGCCGAGATGCTGCTGCAGAGCCACGCCGGGGAGCTGCACGTGCTGCCCGCGCTGCCGACGGCCTGGCCCACCGGGCAGGTCGCGGGCCTGCGCGGCCGGGGCGGCTACACCGTCGGCGTGGCCTGGACCAACAGCCAGATCGACGAGATCGCCATCCGCGCCGACCGCGACGGCACGCTGAAGCTGCGCGCGCGGCTGCTCACCGGCAGCTTCACCCTCGTCGACGTCACCGACGGCAGCACGCCGGCCGTCACCCGGCCGGAGACGGACGTCGTCGCGCTCACCGTCCGCGCCGGCCACACCTACCGGGCGGCGCGGCCCGGCGTCACGCCGTCACCGACCCTGACCCCCACCCCGACGCCCGCCCCCACCACCACGCCCACCGGGTCGCCGACGCCGACGCCGACCCCGCCGCCGACCAGCTCGCCGCCGTCGTCCGGCGCGCGGGCGACGTACGCGGTGACGGGATCCTGGTCGGGCGGCTTCCAGGGCGAGGTCACCGTCACCGCCGGCGCGACCGCGATCCGGGGCTGGACGGTCTCCTGGACGTTCCCCAACGGCCAGGTGATCAGCCAGATCTGGGGCGGCTCGCACACCCAGAGCGGGTCGAACGTGACGGTGCGCAACGTCGACTACAACGGGGCGCTGGCCGCCGGCGCCTCCACCACGTTCGGCTTCATCGGCACGACGACCGGGACCAACAACCCGCCGACGAACCTCACCTGCACCACCACCTGACCGGCGCGGGGCGCGCCGTCGCGCCGGGCGGCCTCGGGGCAGCCCGGGCCGGCGCGCCCCGCCCGCCCGTCGGGTCCACCGCTCAACCCGCCGCTCGTCGGGTCCACCGCTCAGCCCGCCCGTTTCGGGGTCCACCGCTCCACCCACTCCGCAGTGGAGGCAGCATGAAGATCAGAGCTCTCGTCCTCAGCGCCGTGTTGGCGGGCACGGGCGGGCTGGTGGCGGCGACCGCGGCCCAGGCCGCCGCCGGCTGCCGGGTCGACTACACGGTCACCAGTTCCTGGCCGGGCGGCTTCGGCGCGACGGTCGCCGTCACCAACCTCGGCGACGCCGTCACCGGCTGGCGGTTGTCCTGGTCGTTCGCCGCCGGGCAGACGGTCACCCAGCTCTGGAACGGCACCGTGAGCCAGTCCGGCGCGCAGGTGACCGTCACCAACGCGGCCTACAACGGCAGCATCCCCACCGGGGGGACGGTCGACTTCGGCTTCAACGGCTCGTCGACCGGCAGCAACCCGGCGCCGACCGCGTTCACCCTCAACGGCACGGCCTGCACGGGCGGGGTGGCCACGCCCACGCCCACCCCGTCGACGACGCCGCAGTCGCCCACCCCGACCCCCACGGCCGGCCCGCCGACCGGGTCGGGCGCGCGGGAGAAGGTCAACGTCAACCGGGGCTGGAGGTTCGTCCGCTCGGACGTCCCGGGGGCCCAGAACCCCGGCTACGACGACTCGACCTGGGTGCCCGTGGCCCTGCCGCACGACTTCGACGCCCCCTACGACATCAGCCCCACCAACAGCGGGAAGTCGTTCCACGTGGGCGCGGGCTGGTACCGCAGGCACGTCACCGCCCCCTCCTCCTGGACCGGCCGGCGCGTCGAGATCGAGTTCGAGGGATCGTTCGCGGTCACCGAGGTGTGGGTCAACGGCACCCGGATCGGCACCCACCGGGGTGGCTTCACCGGGTTCGCCTTCGACATCACCGGCGCGATCCGCACCGGCGACAACGTGGTCGCGGTGCGGGTGGACAACTCCTGGCGGCCGGACCTCGCCCCGCGCACCGGCGACCACCAGTTCAGCGGCGGCATCTACCGCGACGTCTTCCTCAACGTCACCGACAACGTCCACGTCACCTGGTACGGCACCTTCGTCACCACGCCCGCGCTGACCAACCCGGCGTGGGACACCAGCAACGCGGCGTACTACCGCAACATCGACCTGGCGCAGTATCCGAGCGAGACCGACCTGCGCGCGAACCTCGCCGCCCGCCGGTCCAACGTGCGGGTCCAGACGGAGGTACGCAACGACGGCGGCTCCGCCATCGACGTCTACGCCCGACAGGAGGTGCGCCGGCAGGGGTCGAACACCGTGCTGGCCACGTTCGCCTCGCCCGTGCGGACCCTCGGCGCGGCGAGCACGGCGAGCCTCGACGCGCTCAGCGGCTCCCTGTCGAACACCGCCGCGATGCTGCAGAACCTCGACCTGTGGGCGCCGAACAACCCCGCGCTGTACACCGTGACCACCTCCCTGGTGGTCGACGGCACCGCCGACGGGGTGGTCACCGACGGCACGGTCGTCGACAGCTACCCCAGCACGTTCGGCTTCCGCAGCGCGCAGTGGAAGGTGGACGGCTTCTATCTCAACGGCGTCAGGACCCTGCTGTTCGGGGCGAACGCCCACCAGGACCACGGCGGGTGGAGCAACGTCGTCAGCAACTCCGGGTTCGAGCGCGACGTCCGCCAGATCCGCGAGGCCGGGATGAACTTCATCCGGGGGTCGCACTACCCGCACGACCCGTCCTTCGCCGACGCCACCGACAAGCTCGGCCTGATGTTCTGGTCGGAGAGCACCTTCTGGGCCACCGCGACCGCCGGCCGGGAACCCACGCCGACCGGCAGCTCCAACGACTACCTCGCCGACGGCTACCCGCAGCGCACGACCGACGAGGCGGTCTTCGAGCAGAGCGCCATGGACGGGCTGCGCGACATGATCCGGGTCAACCGCAACCACCCCTCGATCATCAACTGGTCGATGGGCAACGAGGTGTTCTTCACGGCCTCGACCACCCTGAGCAAGGCCAAGGCGCTGGTGAGCAGGATGCGCGACTACTCCCACCAGCTCGACCCGACGCGCAAGGCGGGGATGGGCGGCGTGCAGCGCAGCGCGCTCGACCAGCTCTCCGTCTGCGACATCGCCGGCTACAACGGCGACGGCGGGAAGATCACCAACACCTGGATGCCGAACATGGTCTCGGAGTACGGGTCGTACACCTCCGACCGGCCCGGCACCTACGACCCGACGTACGGCGACGTGAAGGACCCGGCCGACGGGACCCGGTTCAAGCTCACCACCGGCAGCGCCGGGCTGGCCATCTGGGCGGGCTTCGACCACGGCACGATCTTCGACCCCAGCTTCGCCCGGATGGGGATGATCGACTTCTACCGGCTGCCGAAGAACCAGTGGTACTGGTACCGGGCCAACAAGGCGCGGTGGACGGGCACCACGACCGTCGCCGACCCCACGCCCGTGGCCCGCGAGCAGTCCACGAGCGGCACCGCGACCAGGATGACCCTGGAGGCGGGGACGAACTCGTCGACGACCATCACCAACGACGGCACCACGGACACCCAGCTCGTGGTCACGATGCGCAACGCCTCGGGGGCGTGGGTCAACAACAACCGGGCCGTCACGCTGACCGTCACCAGCGGCCCGGGCATCCTGCCCGGCGGCAAGACCTACACCTTCACCCCGGGCACGCAGATGTTCGACGGGAAGGCCGCGATCGAGTTCCGTTCCTGGTACGCCGGCACGACGACCGTCACGGCCCGGTCGGCGGGCCTGCCCGACGCCACCATCACGATCACGACCACCGACACCGTCGGCGCCGCGGGCGAGACCGAGCCGGCCAACTTCGGCAACTCGTCGCTCTGGCGCTGACCCCGACACCACCGACCGCGACAGGACACGTGACGCGCGATGCTCTGAGGGCGCGCCGGGGACGCCCGCGCCCTCAGAGCGGCTGGAGACGGGCCTTGAGCAGGCAGAACTCGTTGCCCTCGGGATCGGCGAGGACGTGCCAGGACTCCTCGCCGGTCTGGCCGATGTCGGCCCGGCGCGCCCCGAGCGCGAGCAGCCGTTCGAGCTCGGCGTCCTGGTCGCGGTCGGTGGCGTTGACGTCGATGTGCAGCCGGGGCTTCGCCGGCTCCGGCTCGTCGGTGGGGACGAGGATGATCGTCGGCTGTGGGCCGCCGAAACCCTCGCGCGGCCCGATCTCGATGCTGCCGTCGCCGTCGCGGTCGAGCACCACGAAGTCCAGCACCTCGCACCAGAACCGCGCCAGCACCTCGGGATCGCGGCAACTGAGGACGAGCTCGCTGATCCGACAGGCCATCGACGCCACCTAACAGTGAGGGGAACAAGCATCGCGCTCCCGACGGTGGGAACACGCCGGAGACCGTACCGGGCGGGGCGGGCGGAAGCGACAGGGTTTTCAGCCCCCGCCGGGCCCTCCGGTGAGGACCACGTGCAGGTGGCGAGGGCCGTGGACGCCCTCGACCCGGTCGAGTTCGATGTCGCTGGTGGCCGACGGACCGCTGATCCAGGTCAGGGGGCGGCGCGGGTCGAGGCGGGCGAGGGCGTCCGGCACGGTGGCGACGACCTGGTCGGCCCGCAGCACGCACACGTGCACGTCGGGCAGCAGGGTGACGACCCGGCGGCCCTGGTCCGGGCCCCCGTCGAGCACGATGGTGCCGGTCTCGGCGACGGCCACGGCCGCCGCGGTGACCACGCCGTCGGCCGCGGCGATCCGCGCGGCGTCGAGGCCGTCGTCGGTCACGGCGGTGACGCCGGGCGGCAGCCAGTGCGGGGGCAGCCCGGGCGGCACCACGACCCGCCGGCCGCCGAGCACCTCGTCGACGACCCGGGCGACGTCGGCGTCCGCGCACCGGTGCACGGTCGCCCGGTAGTCGGTGAGCCGGTCCGCGAGCACGTCCAGGTCGGCGGCCACGGCGCCGGCGGGCCGGTAGTCCCGGGGCACCTCGGCCGGCGCGGGCGCGGGTGCGGCCAGCGCGGCCCGCAGCCGGCCGAGGATCAGGTCGCGGGCGGTCACCGGTCGGCCCACCACTGGCGGAAGGTCTGCGGCGGCGGCTCCGGCAGGTCGCGGCTGGCCGTCCAGCCCGACAGCGGCGGGGGCAGGCCGCGCCCGCGCGGGCCGGCGAGCCGGCTCAGCTTCGCGCCGCGCTGCGCGGCCGCGTACAGCGCGGGATGGTCCATCGTGTACGCGGCGGCGGCCATCGCCGCCGCCTCGCCCCTGGGGTGCGGCGCTTGGCCGCGCAGGTGGACGAGGATGGACGGGATGTCGATCATCACCGGGCAGGCGTCGTAGCAGGCGCCGCAGAGCGACGACGCGTACGGCAGGGAGGCGTTGTCGGCGACGCCGGTGAGCTGCGGGGAGAGCACCGCGCCGATCGGCCCCGGGTAGACCGACCCGTAGGCGTGGCCGCCGGTGCGCTCGTAGACGGGGCAGACGTTGAGGCAGGCCGAGCAGCGGATGCAGTGCAGCGCCTCCCGGCCGACCGGGTCGGCGAGCACGGCGCTGCGGCCGTTGTCGAGCAGCACCAGGTGGAACGCCTGCGGGCCGTCGCCGGGGGTGACGCCGGTCCACATCGAGGTGTACGGGTTCATCCGCTCCCCCGTCGACGCCCGGGGCAGCAGTTGCAGGAAGACCTCCAGGTCACGCCAGGTGGGCACGACCTTCTCGATGCCCATGACGGTGATCAGGGTTTCCGGCAGGGTGAGGCACATCCGCCCGTTGCCCTCCGACTCGACGACGGCGAGGGTGCCGGTCTCGGCGACGGCGAAGTTCGCCCCCGACACGGCGACCCGGGTGCTCAGGAACGTCTCGCGCAGATGTCGGCGCGCGGCGGCGGCCAGGGCCGCCGGCTCGTCGGTGAGCGCCGGGTCCACCCCGGGCATGGTGCGCAGGAAGATCTCCCGGATCTCGGCCCGGTTGCGGTGGATCGCCGGCACCAGGATGTGGCTGGGCCGGTCGTCGCCGAGCTGCACGATCAGCTCGGCGAGGTCGGTCTCGACCGGCTCGATGCCGGCGTCCACCAGGGCCTCGTTGAGGCCGATCTCCTGGGTGGCCATCGACTTGACCTTCATCACCCGGTCGGCGCCGGCCGCCCGGACCAGGTCGGTGACGATCCGGTTGGCCTCGACCGCGTCGGCGGCCCAGTGCACCGTCCCGCCGGCCCGACCGACCGCCGCCTCCAGCTGCTGCAGCAGCTCGGGCAGGCGGGCCATGGTGTCCGTCTTGATCGCCCGGGCGGCGGCCCGCAGCTGCGGCCAGTCGGGCACCTCGCCGATCACGGCGGCCGACTTGGCGCGGATGGTGCTGGTGGCGTGGCCCACGTTGCGGCGCAGTTGGGCGTCACCCAACGCCCGCCGGGCGGCCACCGGGAACGGCTCGTCGCCGCGCAGGTGCCCGACGCCGGGCGGGGCGGTGGCCGGCATGCCGAGGAAGGTCTCGGTCATCGCGCACCTCCGGTGGCCGGCGTCGCGACCGCCCCGCCGGCCGGGTTCGCCTCGGTGCTGGCCAGGATCTCGGCCAGGTGCACGGTGCGCACGCCGGCGCGCAGCCGGGACAGCCCGCCGCCGATGTGCATGAGGCAGGAGGCGTCGCCGGCGGTGCACACGTCGGCCCCGGTGGCCAGCACGTGGCGCATCTTGTCGGCGAGCATCGCCGTCGACGTGTCGGCGTTCTTCACCGCGAAGGTGCCGCCGAAGCCGCAGCACTGCTCCGCCTGCGGCAGCTCCACCAGCTCCAGCCCGCGTACGGCGCGCAGCAGGCGCAGCGGCCGGTCGCCCACCCGCAGCATCCGCAGCGAGTGGCACGTCGGGTGGTACGTCACCCGGTGCGGATAGTAGGCCCCGACGTCGGTGACCCCGGCCACGTCGACGAGGAACTCGGACAGCTCGTACATGCGCGCGGCGACCTCCTCGGCCCGGCCGGCAAGCCGCTCGTCGCCCGCCCGCCGGGCCACCGTGGCGTGCTGGTGCCGCACCGAGCCCACGCACGACCCGGAGGGCGCCACCACCACGTCGTACGGGGCGAAGACCCGCACGTGCCGGCGCACCAGCCGCAGCGCGTCGTCCGGGTAGCCGGTGTTGACGTGCATCTGCCCGCAGCACGTCTGGTCCTCGGGGAAGACGACCTCGTGCCCGAGGCGCTCCAGCAGCCGCACCGTCGCCACCGCCGCCTGCGGGAACAGGGTGTCGGCCAGGCAGGTCACGAACAACGCGACGCGCATCCTTCACCACCCATCCGTTCCTCGGCCGTTCGCCAGGCCGCCTGGTCGCCCCTCGGCTCGTACCGGACGAGGCGCTGCGTCGCACGCAGCAGGCCCCGCAGCGCGGCCAGGTCGCCGCCGACCATGCCGGCCGCCCGGGCCTGCACCAGGATGTTACCCAGCGCGGTGGCCTCGACCGGCCCCGCGACCACCGGCAGCCCGCAGGCGTCGGCGGTGAGCTGGCAGAGGAGCTCGTTGCGGGCGCCCCCGCCGACCACGTGCACGACGTCGACCGACCGGCCGGACAGCTCCTGGGCCTGGCGCACGGCACGCCGGTGGGCCAGCGCCAGGCTGTCCAGGACGCAGCGGACCGTGGCCGCCGGGCTGTCCGGCACCGGCTCGCCGGCGCGCCGGCAGGCGTCGGCGATCCGCGCCGGCATGTCGCCGGGCGGCAGGAACACCGGGTCGTCGGGGTCCACCACGGACCGGAACGCCGGCTCCCCGGCCGCCTGGCGCAGCAGGGTGGGCAGGTCGACGTCGCCCCAGGTGCGCACCGACTCCTGCAGCAGCCACAGGCCCATCACGTTGCGCAGGTAGCGGACGGTGCCGTCGACGCCGGCCTCGTTGGTGAAGTTGGCCCGCCGGCTCGCCTCGGTGAGCACCGGGGCGTCGAGTTCGACGCCGACCAGCGACCAGGTGCCGCAGGAGACGTAGGCGAACCGCTCGCCGGCCGCGGGCACGCCGACGACGGCGGACGCGGTGTCGTGGGAGCCGACCGCCACCACCTCGGGGGTGCCGGGCAGCCCCAGGTCGGGCCGGACCGGGCCGATCCGGGTGCCCGGCGGGTGCAGGGGCGGCAGCAGTCCGGCGGGGACCCCCGCCTCGGCCATCAGGTCGGTGGCCCAGGCCCGGCGGCGCAGGTCGTACAGCTGGGTGGTCGAGGCGTTGGTGACCTCCGCGCCGAGGCGGCCGGTGAGCCAGTAGGTGATCAGGTCCGGGATCAGCAGGAGCCGGTCGGCGGTGGCCAGCTGCGGCGTGCCGGCCGCCGCGACCAGCTGGTAGAGGGTGTTGAACGGCAGCCGCTGCAACCCGGTGGTGGCGTACAGCCGCTCCCGGCCCAGGTGCTCCTCGACCCGCTCGGCAACCCCGTCGGTGCGCCCATCGCGGTAGTGCACGGGGTTGCCCAGCAGCGCGCCGGTGGCGTCGAGCAGCCCGTAGTCCACGGCCCAGGAGTCGACGCCGACGCTCGTCACCGGGCCGGCGGCGCGCAGCCCGGCGACGACCCCCTGCCACAGGCGGAGGATGTCCCAGTGCAGGGTGCCGCCGACGCGGACGGGCACGTTGGGGAACCGGTGCGCCTCGGTGAGCGCCACCCGGCCCGGGCCGACGCGGCCGACCATCACCCGGCCGCTGGACGCGCCGAGGTCGACCGCGGCGACGTCGACGACGGCGCTCACCGGAGGAAGGCCGCCGCGACGCCGGCGTCGACCGGGACGTGCAGGCCCGTCGTGTGGGACAGCTCACCGCCGGTGAGCACGAAGACGGCGTTGGCGACGTGCTCGGGCAGCACCTCCCGCTTGAGCAGGGTGCGCTGGGCGTAGTACTCGCCCAGCCGCTCCTCGGGCACCCCGTAGACGGCGGCCCGCTTCGCGCCCCAGCCGCCGGCGAAGATGCCGGAGCCGCGCACCACCCCGTCGGGGTTGATGCCGTTGACCCGGATGCCGTGGCCGCCGAGTTCGGCGGCGAGCAGCCGGACCTGGTGCGCCTGGTCGGCCTTGGCCGCGCCGTAGGCCACGTTGTTGGGGCCGGCGAACAGGGAGTTCTTGCTGGAGATGTAGACGATGTCGCCGCCCATGCCCTGGTCGACGAGCACCCGGGCGGCCTCGCGCGAGACCAGGAAGGAGCCCTTGGCCATCACGTCGTGCTGGATGTCCCAGTCCGCCTCGGTCGTATCCAGCAGCGACTTCGACAGCGACAGCCCGGCGTTGTTGACCACGAGGTCCAGGCCGCCGTAGGCGAGCACCGCCGCAGCGACCGCGTCGGCCACGGCCCCGGCGTCGGTGACGTCGACCGGCACGGCCACCGCGACGTCGGTGCCGCCCAGCTCACGGGCCACGGTCTCGGCGGCGGCGATGTCGCGGTCGGCGACGACCACGCAGGCGCCCTCGGCGGCGAGGCGGTGGGCGATCGCCCGGCCGATGCCGGAGCCGGCCCCGGTGACCAGCGCGATCCGGGTGGCGAGGGGCTTCGGCTTCGGCATCCGGGCGAGCTTGGCCTCCTCCAGGGCCCAGTACTCGATGCGGAACTTCTCCGCCTCGTCGATCGGGGCGTACGTCGACACGGACTCGGCGCCGCGCATGACGTTGATGGCGTTGACATAGAACTCGCCGGCGACCCGGGCGGTCTGCTTGTTGGGCCCGTAGCTGAACATGCCGACGCCGGGGACGAGGACGATCGCCGGGTCGGCGCCGCGCATCGGCGGGCTGTCCGGGCCCGCGTGCCGCTCGTAGTAGGCGCGGTAGTCGTCGCGGTAGGCCGCGTGCAGCTCCCTGAGCCGGGCGACGGTCTCCTCCAGCGGTGCCGACGGCGGCAGGTCGAGCACCATCGGGCGGACCTTGGTGCGCAGGAAGTGGTCGGGGCAGGAGGTGCCCAGCGCCGCGAGGGCGGGGTGCCGCTGCCGGGCGACGAAGTCGAGCACCACGTCGCTGTCGGTGAAGTGGCCGACCTGCGGGCGGTCGGTCGACGCCAGGCCGCGCAGGACCGGCGCGAGGGCGGCGGCGCGGACCCGCCGCTGGGCCGGCGGCAGCGGCTCGTGCCCGGCGACGACCGGGCCGAACGGCTCGGGCCGGCCGTGCCGGTCGAGGTACGCCTGCGCCGTGCGGATGATCTCCAGCGAGTGGCGTTCGCACTCCCCGCTGGTGGCCCCCCACGCGGTGATGCCGTGCCCGCCGAGGACGACCCCGATCGCCTGCGGGTTGGCCCTGGCCACGGCGGCGATGTCGAGGCCGAGCTGGAACCCGGGCCGCCGCCACGGCACCCACAGCACCCGGTCGCCGAAGATCTCCTTGGTGAGCGCCGGCCCGTCGACGGCGGTGGCGAGGGCGATGCCGGCGTCGGGGTGGAGGTGGTCGACGTGCGGGGCGTCGACCAGCCCGTGCATGGCCGTGTCGATCGACGGGGCCGCCCCGCCCCGCCCGTGCAGGCAGTAGTCGAACGCGGCGACCATCTCGTCCTCCCGGTCGACGCCGGGGTAGACGTCGGCCAGGGCGCGCAGCCGGTCGAGCCGCAGCACCGCCAGCCCGGCCTCGGTCAGGGTGCCGAGGTCACCGCCGGAGCCCTTGACCCACAGCAGCTCGACGGGCCCGCCGGTCACCGGGTCGGTCGCCTCGCCCTTGGTCGAGGTGTTGCCACCGGCGTAGTTGGTCGTGGTCGGGTCGGCACCGAGCCGGTTGCTGCGGGCCACCAGTGCCTGAACCTCGGAGTGCATTCCTCGTGTCCCCTGTCTGCGTTTCTCGGTCGGCGCTCAGGCGTCCCAGCCGGCCTGCCGGCCGCCGACGCGTTCGGCGCGGATCTTCTCGAAGTAGCCGGAGCGGGCGTATGCGGCCATCGGGTCCGGGTCCAGGCCCGCGTCGGCGCGAAGTTCGGCGAGCAGGGGCCGCACGTCGGTGTGGTAGGCGTCCATCAACACCGCGTTCGCCGCGAGCACGTCACCGGCGTCCTGAGCGGCCCGCAACGCGGCCCGGTCGACGAGCAGCGCCTTCGCGGTGGCCTCCTGCACATTCATCACCGACCGGATGACCGCCGGGATCTTCGGCTCGATGTTGTGACACTGATCGAGCATGAACGCGACACCGCTGGCGGGGCCGAGGGCGTCGCCGCGCACGATCTCGTGCATGATCCGGAACAGCTGGAACGGGTCCGCCGCGCCGGCCATCAGATCGTCGTCGGCGTAGAAGCGAGAGTTGAAGTCGAAACCGCCCAGCTTCCCGGCCCGCAGCAGAACCGCCACGATGAACTCGATGTTGGTTCCAGGGGCGTGATGCCCAGTGTCGATGACGACCTGCGCCTTCGGCCCGAGTTCGAGGCAATGCGCGTACGCCGTGCCCCAGTCCGGCACGTCCATGGCATAGAACGCCGGCTCGAACAACTTGTACTCCACCAACATCCGCTGCCCGTCCCCCAGCCGGTCGTACGCCTCCCGCAACGCGGCGGCAAGCCGGTCCTGCCGGGCACGCACATCATCCTGACCCGGATAGTTGATGCCATCGGAGAACCACAACTTCAGATCGCGCGAACCAGTGGCGTCCATGACGTCCACACACTCCAGCAGGTGGTCGACCGCCTTGCGGCGCACCGCCGGGTCGGGGTTGGTCACGCTGCCCAACTTGTAGTCGTCGTCCTGGAACACGTTCGCATTGACCGCACCGAGAGCCACGCCCTGCTCCTGGGCGTGGCGGGCCAGATCCGCATAGTCGTCGACCCGGTCCCACGGAATGTGCAGAGCCACCGACGGGGCCACCCCGGTGAACCGGTGCACGACAGCCGCATCGGCGACCTTCTCGTACGGATCCCGCGGCACACCCTCCTGCGCGAACACCTTGAACCGCGTACCGGAGTTGGCATACGCCCAAGAGGCCGTCTCGATGCGCTGGGCACGCAGGGCCTGCTCGACCCGGTCGCGGGTTGCTTCGCTCTGCGTCATGGTGCGTCTCCCGTCCGGGCGGCGAGTTGCGCCCCGGGTCTGTCCAGCCGCCGTACGGCACGTCCGACTGCCTCGCGACGCACCTGAATCGTTTCATGCGCGTCCCGAGATAGGACCGTAGGGTGCGCGCCGGCGAACGTCAAGAGGTTCAAGCGCTTTTCCGACGTCATGCGGCCTGCTGGCCGACGCCGAGGTACCGGCCTTCGCGATCCGCTCGTGTCAGCACAATTCCGGCAGCAAGCCCCAGGCGATTCATAAAACGTTTTAGGCCGACGATCTCCAGCACCTCCGCGCGGACCTTCAGGCGGCCACGGGCCGGGGGGCGGCGCAGAGGCCGCAGGTTCCCCGCCGCGATGGGGGGCGGGCCACCGCGCGATCCTCCCGAAACGAAGTCGAATGACAGAGGCCCCACGACGCCCGCCGCACCAGACTGACCGGCGAGCCGTCGCGGCGGGCTCCGCCCCGGCTCCGCACATCCCGATCCCCACCTGAGAGGACCCCCATGTCCGAGGAGAACAAGCGGATCGTCCGCGACTACTTCCGGGAACTGGACCGCGGCCGGACGACCCCGCTGCACCTGTGCACCGACGACTACCGGTTCCACCCGGCCGGGCTGCCGTCGATGGACCGGCAGGGGGTGAAGGAGTTCGGCGACGCGTTCTTCGCCGGCATGCCCGACCTGCGGCACCCCCTCGACGAGTTGATCGCGGACGGCGACCACGTGGCGCTGCGCTGTCGATACGAGGGCACCCACGACGGGGAACTGCTGGGTGTGCCCGCAAGCGGGCGGCGGGTGTCGGCGGTCGGCATCGGCATCATGCGAATCGAGGCGGGCAGGATCGCGGAGTTCTGGGTCTCGCCGGACCGGTTGACCATCATGCGGCAGATCGGTGCCCTGCCGGCGTAGTCAGGCGGGAAGTCGAATGACCGATGCAACGCACCACGTGGCCGAACAGGATTGGTTCGGCAATCATCCGAACGGGCGACAGGAGCCTTACCATGCAGACAGTTCTCATCACCGGCGCCTCATCCGGATACGGGCGGGAAACCGCACGGCACTTCCTCGCGCAGGGGTGGAACGTCATCGCCACCATGCGCACGCCGCGCGCGGACGTCCTGCCCGAGTCGGACCGGCTCCGCGTCCTCGAACTCGACGTGACCAGGCCCGACACCATCACCGCCGCGTTCGCCGCGGCGGGGCCCCTCGACGCCCTGGTCAACAACGCCGGAGTCGGACTGATCGGCGTGTTCGAGGGCACGCCCATGGCCCGGGTCCGGGAGATCTTCGAGACCAACACCTTCGGGGTGATGGCCACCACCCAGGCGGTGCTGCCCCAGTTCCGCGAGCGCGGCTGCGGGGTCGTGGTCAACGTGACCTCCAGCGTGGTGCTCGGCCACATGCCGCTCTCGGCGGTCTACAAGGCCAGCAAGATGGCCATCGAGGGTTTCACCGCGTCCCTCGCCCTGGAGCTCGCCGAGTTCGGCGTGCGGGCGAAGACCGTCGAGCCGGGCGCCTGCCTGACGACGAACTTCGCCGCCGGGGCCACGAACAACATCGACCTCACCGCCTCGCTGGAGGGCCTGGTCCCGGCGCCCTACGAGCCCTTCGCGAAGAAGGCCCTCGGCGGCTTCGTCAACCAGGACCTGTTCACCCGGGAGAGCGACGTCGCCGAGGCGGTGTGGCGGGCCGTCCATGACACCACCGGCCAGTTGCGGTTCCCTGCCGGCCCCGACGCCGTCTGGCTCGACCAGGCGAGGTGATCCGGCCGGACCGCGCGGTGAGGCGCGGTCCGGGCGGTCCGGCCCCGCGGCGTGCGGGGTCGGACCGCGTGCACCACGAAGACGCGCCGCCTCAGCGATAGGACCCCCCGATGAGCTGCCTGGCCAGTGAGCACGACACCGACACCCGCATCCGTGAGCTGCTCGCCGCGCACGGCACGCCGCTGACCCGGTTCGTCCGGGGGCTGACCATGGGCAACCGGCAGACCGCCGAGGACGTGGTGCAGGAGACCCTGCTCCGGGCGTGGCGCCACCTCGACTCGCTGCCGCCGGACAGCGGGGGCAGCAGCCGGCGCTGGCTGTTCACCGTCGCCCGGCGGCTGGTCATCGACGAGGCGCGGCGGCGGCAGGCCCGCCCGGTCGAGGTCGCCGCCCAGGCGGCCCAGGAGTATGGCGTGACCGGCGACGAGACGGCCGACACGGCGATCGCGAGCCAGGCGCTACGCCAGGCGGTCGCCCGGCTCAGCGCGGACCACCGCCGGGTGTTGCACGAGGTCTACTTCCGCGACCGGACAGTCGACGAGATCGCCACCGAACTGGGCATTCCGGTCGGCACCGTGCGCTCCCGTGTCTACTACGCGCTGCGGGCCCTCCGCGCCGCGATGGGAGAGGGCTGACAGGGAGGCAGGGGCTGCCACACTCCCCCGGGTGCGTACCCGGCTCTGCCGTCGCCGGCGGTCCCGGCTGGCCGGCGGCGGATGAGCCCGGAATCCGGATCGTGGTCACGGTGGTTCAATTGCGGTCATGCCGCTCGACGAGTTGCGCGTTCTGCTGGCCCGGCACGCCCGGCCCGACCTGGGCACGGGCATCGCCGACGTGCGTATCTTCCGTGCCGATCGGCCCGACCCGCCGACGCCGACCACCTACGGCAGGGTGCTGGCCCTCGTCGCGCAGGGCACGAAGCGGTTCGCGCTCGGCGACCGCGTGTACGAGTACCAGGCCGGGGAGTATCTCGTCGCCTCGGTCGACCTGCCGGTTACCGCGCACTTCGCCCGGGCCAGCCCGGAAGAGCCGGCGCTCGGCTTCGGCCTGACCCTCCACCCGGCCGCCGTCGCCGACGTGCTGCTCCAGGCCGACCCGGCGGACCTGCCGCCACCCGCCACCGACGTGCCGGCGGGCCTGGCCGTCAGCAGGGCCCCCGTCGAGCTGCTCGATGCCGCCGTCCGCCTGCTGCGCCTGCTCGACCAGCCCCGCGACATCCCCATGATCGCGCCCCTGATCAAGCGGGAGATCATCTGGCGGCTGCTCACCGGCGAGCAGGGCGGCGTCCTGCGCCAGTTCGGCCTGCCCGACAGCAGCCTCAGCCACATCGCCCGGGCCGTCCAGTGGATCCGCGACAACTACGCGCGGCCCTTCCGCGTCGAGGACGTGGCGCAGCAGGCGGGAATGAGCGTCTCCGCGTTCCACCGCAACTTCCAGGCCGTCACCTCGATGAGCCCGATCCAGTATCAGAAGCAGATCCGCCTGCAACGCGCCCGGCTGCTGCTCGCCGCGAGCCCCGGCGACGTCGCCGGGGTCAGCCGCCGCGTCGGCTACGAGAGCCCCGCCCAGTTCAGCCGCGAGTACCGCCGGCAGTTCGGGGGCCCGCCCCGCCAGGACGCGGCCCGCCTGCACGCCCGCACCGCCGCACGGGTCACGCCCCGCGACAGTTGACCGGAACTCGCGTTCTCTTGCCCGATCCTGCCCGCCTGCCCGACGGACGGCCGGGTGGCTGATCACCGCCGGTAGCCTGCCCGAGCAGAGGGCCGAGGTCGGCCGGGGGCCGACGGACAACGACGGGCGCGTGAGGTACGGGTGGCCGGTAGCGAACTGTTCGGACGCCACGACGACCTGGCGCAGCTCGCCGAGTTCCTCGACGGGGTGCGCCAGGGCGGCGGGGCGCGGCTGATCTGCGGCGAGCCGGGGGTCGGCAAGTCCGCCCTGATGACCGCCGCCATGGAGTTCGCCCTCGCGGACGGGATGCGCGTGCTGCGGGCGTCCGGGTCGGAGTTCGAGGCCGACGTCAGCTACTCCGGCCTGCACCAGCTGCTGCTGCCCGCGCACGCGGCTCTCGACCGTCTCCCGCCCGGTCCGCGCGAGGCGCTGTCGGTGGCGCTCGGCTTCGGCGTCGGCACGCCCCCGGACGTCCTCCTGGTCTGCAACGCCGCCCTGCTGCTCGTCACGGAGCTCACGGCCGACGAGCCGGTCCTGCTGGTGGTCGACGACGTGCACTGGCTCGACCGCGCGAGCGCCGTCGTCCTCGGCTTCATCGCCCGGCGGCTGGCGGGTGTCCGGGCCGGGCTGCTGGCGTCGACCAGGGCGGGATCGGTGAGCTTCCTCGACCTGCGGGGGCTGTCCGAGCACGCCGTCGGGCCGCTCGACGACGAGGCCGCGGGGCGGCTGGTCGACGCCCGCCACCCGCAACTGCCAGCGCGGGTACGCCGCCGCCTGCTCGACCTCGCCCAGGGCAACCCCCTCGCGCTGATGGAGCTGCCCGCCACGCTGCTGGGCTCCGTGCGGCGCACGGAGACGCAGCCCGAGGTGGTCCCCCTCAGCGACCGGTTGCAGGCGATCTTCGCGGCCCGGTTGACCGGGCTGCCCGAGGCGACCCGGCGGGTGCTGCTGCTGGCCACCTTCGAGGGCACCGGCGACGTCCGGGTGCTCCGCGCCGCGCTGCCCGACCAGTCCAGCCTGGCCGACCTGGCCCCCGCCGAGCGGGCGCAGCTCGTCCGGGTGGACGACGCCACGGCCCGGATCGCGTTCCGGCATCCACTGATCCGCTCGGCGATCGTGGCCATGTCCACCCACGAGGAGCGCCGCACCGCGCACGTCGCCCTCGCCGGAGCCCTGGTCGACGACGAGGAACGCCGCGCGTGGCACCTCGCGGCGGCCGCTGTCGGCCCGGACGAGGCGGTGGCGGAGCTCCTGGAAGAGGCGGCGCACCGGGTGATGCGGCGCGGGGACGGGTTCGCGGCGGTGGCGGCCCTGGTCCGCGCCGCCGAGCTGAGCGCCACGAGCGCCGGCCGGGGGCGGCGGCTCGCCGAGGCCGCGTACATCGGCGCGGAGGCCAGCGGCACCATCGACGACGCGAAGATCCTGCTGACCGACGCGCGTCGGGCGGCTCCCGACTCGGCCGGTTCGCTGCACGCGGCCAACGCGACCGCTTTCCTCATGATCAACGGGGACGGCGACGTGAACACCGCCCACCGGCTGCTGGCGGGTGCCATCGAGACCGGCGACCACGGCTACCGGGCCGACGACCCCGCGCTCGTCGAGGCCATGCACACCCTGCTGCTGCTGTGCTGGTACGGCAGCACGCCGGAGTACTGGGAACCGTTCTTCGCGATGCTGCGCCGGATCCGGCCCCGGCCGCCGGACGTGCTCGCGCTGGCGAGCGACAGCTTCGCCGACCCGGTGCGCACCGGAAAGGCCGCGCTGGGCCGGATCGATGCGGTGCTCCGCACGCTGACCGAGAACGAGGACCCCACCCGCATCATGCGGATCGGCACGGCCTCGGTGTACCTCGATCGTCTCGGCGACTCGCGGGAGGCGTCCTGGCGGCTGGTCGAGCACGGGCGCAACGGCGGGGCGCCCCGCCGGCACCTCGGGGCCCTGATGCACCTGTGCCTCGACGACTTCCTGACCGGCCGGTGGGACGAGGCCGAGGAACTCGCCGCGGAGGGCCAGCGGACCTGCGACACCAGCGGCTTCTCGTTCTTCGCGTGGTACTTCCGGTACAACCGGGCGATCCTCGCCGCCGGCCGGGGACGGTTCGACGAGGCGTACGCGCTCGCCGACGAGATCACCCACTGGGCGCTGCCCCGGGGCGTCGCCGCCGCCGCGCTGTTCGCGCAGCATCCCCGGGTGCTCGCCGCCATGGGGCAGGGCGACTACGACGCCGCCTTCGGCCACGCCGCCGCGATGAGCCCGCCCGGCGTGCTCGCCTCCCACGTGCCGCACTGCACCTGGGTCATGTTCGACCTGGTCGAGGCGGCCGTACGCACCGGGCGTACGGCCGAGGCCCGGGCCCACGTCCAGGCGATGCGGGACGCGGACCTGGCCGTCCTGTCGCCCCGGCTGGCCCTGCTCCAGGCCGGCGCGGAGGCCCTCGTCCTCGACGACGACGAGTCGGTGACCCGCGTGGAGGCCCTGCTGGTCGAACCCGTCACCCGACGGTGGTTGTTCGACGGCACCCGGGTGCGGTTGGCCCTCGGGGAGCGGCTGCGGCGGACCCGGTCGCCGGTGGAGGCCCGGCCGCACCTGCTCGCCGCACGGGACGGATTCGCCGCCCTGGCCGCAGAGCCCTGGCTCGACCGGGTAGAGGGGGAACTGCGTGCCTGCGGTCACCGTCCGGCCCCCCGGCAGCGGGGTGACCTGACCGCGCTGACGGCGCAGGAACTCCAGATCGCGGAGCTGGCGGCGAGCGGCCTGACCAACAAGCAGATCGCCGAGCGCCTGTACCTGTCCCACCGGACCGTCGGCGCCCACCTGTACCGGATCTTCCCCAAGCTGGGCGTCACGTCCCGGGCCGCGCTCCGGGACGCGCTGTCGCCGCCTGCTGCTGGGCAGACTGCGCGCTGAGCTCGTCGGCCTGCGTCTCCTTCGCTTCGAGCAGCCGCTCCAGGAGACGCCGGGTGGTGGGGTCGTCGCCGCCGAGCCAGCGCACCGCCTCCTGCAACGTCTGGACGAGGATCCGCGCCCCGACGAGGTTCTGCGTCACGATGCCGACGACGTCACCGTCGGGGAACGCCCGGAAGGCGACCCGGGACCGGGCGCTGAGGTGCTGCGGGTCGTAGTCGCCGGCGCACCCGAGCTGCCGGATCCGGGTCGCGACCAGCCGGGCGTCACCACGGTCGCGGTCGGCCCCGGCGAACAGGAGCTCCGCGAGCGGCCGGGCCGACGGAGCGCGGACGACCAGCGCATGCTGCTCGTACTGCAACGAGGACACGACCAGGCTCGCCAGCAGCACGTTGAGCAGGCGCGTGGTCGCCGTCAGGTCAGCCCGGTTCGACGGCGTGACCGGCCCGTCGTCGAGGTCGAACAGGGCCCGGTCGCGGACCTCGCGCATCCGCAGCACGGTGGGCGGCGATGCGGGGTGTTCCCGTCCTGATGGCGTCACGCCGTCGATGGTGCGGCGCGGCACCCGGCCCGCACATCTGTCGAATGACCTAACCCGGGGACGAGGTGCCGGCGGCGGAGGGTGCTCGCGGCGGCGGAGGGTCCTCGCGGCCCCGGGCCGGTGCACAAGGACGCGGCGCGGGCCGGCGGCTCCGCTCACGTCACCGGCCCCGCCCTGCCGCCGGCCTGCCCGGTTCCGGCACGACCGGCTAGGTCATCGTCGTCGGCGGCCCGGATCTCGGAAGTCGGATGACTGATGAAGGCCGGCCCGGCGGCCCCGAAGGTAGAGACCAGCCAGGCAATACCGTCGCCGCCGACATCCGGCGGCAGCCGCCGAGGAGAGTGCCCGATGACCATCAGCTACGGCTTCCACGCCACCATGACCGCCCAGCCCGGCAAGGGCGACGAACTCGCCGACTTCCTGCTCGCGTCGCCGTCGCTGACGAACGAGGACTGCGTCGTCTTCCTGATCGGCCGTTCCGCCGCCGACTCCGACGTCGTCCACGTCACCGAGGGCTGGACGACCGAGGAGGCGCACCACCGGTTCTTCGCCACCGCCGAGGCGCAGGCCCTGCTGGCGCAGCTCCAGCCGCTGATCGTCGGCGAGCCGGCATACCTCGACGAGGTGCCGGTCGGCGGCAAGGCCGCCATCTGAGACCCGCCCGTCCGTCCGCCCGTCCCTACGGCCGTCCATCCGGCCGTCAACATCGAACACGACAGGAAGCCCCTCATGGTACTGACACGTCCCCCCTTCGACCCCGAGCTGCGCGCGCTCCTGGCCGACATGCCGCTCGTACCCGAACTCAACCGCGACGTGCTCCCGCAGATCCGGCAGTTCTCGTCGACGCCCGTGGAGCCGCTGCTCGAAGGCCGGGCGATCGACCGGCGCGAGGTCGGCATCGCCGGCCCGGACGGCACGAACATCCCGCTGTCCGTCTTCCGCTCCGCCGGCCCGGAACACACCGCTCCGGCGCCCTGCGTCTACTGGATGCACGGCGGTGGCATGGTGATGGGCGACCGCTTCTCCCAGCTCGACATCCCCCTGGAGTGGCTCGACCGGTTCGGCGCCGTCGTGGTCTCCGTGGACTACCGGCTGGCACCCGAGGCCACCGGCACCAGCCTGGTCGACGACTGCTACCACGGTCTGCTGTGGGTGGCCGAGCACGCCGACGAGCTGGGCGTCGACCCGGACCGGATCGTCGTCGCCGGGGTCAGCGCCGGCGGCGGCCTCACCGCCGGGATCGCCCTGCTGGCCCGCGACCGCGGCGGCCCGCCGCTCGCCGCCCAGGTGCTGATCTGCCCCATGCTCGACCATCACAACGACACCACCTCCAGCCGCCAGTACGCCGGTGAGCCCGGGGTGTGGACGCGCGAGATGAACGAGTTCGGCTGGCGGTCGGTGCTCGGCGACGTCGCCGACGACGCCGTACCCGGGCATGTCTCCCCCGCGACGGCCGACGACCTGTCCGGCTTGCCGGACGCCTACGTCGACGCCGGCACCGCCGAGGTGTTCCGCGACGAGGCCGTCGCCTACGCCACCCGCATCTGGGCCGCCGGCGGCCAGGCCGAGCTGCACGTCTGGGCGGGCGGCTTCCACGGCTTCGACGCCCTGTACCCGCAGGCGCGGGTCTCGGCCCAGGCCCGCCGCGCCCGCACCGACTGGCTCGCCCGGGTCCTGGACCCCGCCGCCGGGCCGGCCCGGCCGCAGCTCTCCGGGCAGCGGGCCGGACGATGAGCGACAACCACCGGGCGGAGTTCCTGCGCGAGTTCCTCCGCGACCCGTTCACCGTCGCCTCGGTCGCCCCCAGCGGCCGGCTGCTGGCCGACCTCGTCACCGCGCCCGTCCCCGGCGCCGGCGAGCCGCTGGTGGTCGAACTCGGCCCCGGCACCGGGGCGTTCACGGCCGCCATCCAGCGCCGACTCGCCGGCCGGGGTCACCACCTCGCGGTCGAGGTCAACGAGCGGTTCGCGGGCCTGCTGGCCGCCCGGTACCCCCGGCTCGACGTCGCCGTGGCCGACGCACGCGGCCTCGGCGACGTGCTGGCACAGCGGGGCCACGGCCGGGCGGACGTGATCGTGAGCGGGCTGCCGTGGGCAGCGTTCGCCGAGGGCCAGCAGGACGAGCTGCTGCACGCCGTCACCGGCGCGCTCACGCCGGACGGGGCGTTCACCACGTTCGGCTACACGTTCGCCCGCTGGGCCCCGCCCGCCCGACGACTGCGGCGGGCGCTGGGCGACCGGTTCGAGGAGGTCGTGACCGGCCGCACCGTGTGGGCCAACGTGCCGCCGGCCTTCGTGTACTTCTGCCGGCGGCCCCGGGCCACCGCGCGACCGCGCGCGCTGGTGTCCCTGGCCGGCTGAGAACGGAACCCCGAGAGGCGGGTTGGCCATGGGGAAGCAGCCGACGCGTCCGACCCGGGATGGTCGGCCGGGGGCGGTGGCCGTGCCCGCCCCCGGCGACGGCTCAGAACGCCCGGAAGGAGTGGTACTCGCCGGCCGGGAAGGTGCGCAGGGTGCCCAGGCCCACCGCCGCGCCCGCGCAGTCGGCGCTGCGGAACGCGAGGACCTGCTCCACCCCACCGGCGGCGGCCAGGGAGTCGGCGCTCGCCGGGAACGCCGTGCAGGCGCCGTCGGGCTCGGGGACGTGCAGCACCGGCGTGGCGAACGTGCCCTGGTAGAAGGTCAGGCCCGCGGCCAGCGCGGCGTGCGCCGGCAGCGCCGTCGCGGCAATGGCCCCTGCCACGGCGGCCAGGCCCACGACGGTACGAACGATCCGCTTCCTCATGCTGCTGCCTCCTGTGCTCGACGAACGGCGGTGCGGTTCCCGACCCACCATTCATCGAGACACCTGAGTTCTCAACGATTCCGCCCGGTGAAATAATCGACACATGTTCATGCCCCCGCCGATGAATTCGGCGGGGTCGCCTACGTGTCGCCCGTCGTACGCGGGACCGGGCGGGTCAGTTCCCGGCCCGGCGCAGGAACTCCACGCTGTGCCGGGTCCACTCGTCCTCGACCGCGCAGGTGCGCTCGATCGACTCCTGCCGGGGCAGCCAGTGCTCGACGATCTGGTTGATCCCGCGCTCGGCCGGCCGGACCCGCGCCACCATCGCGGCGTAGTCCAGCAGGCCGGTGCCGAGCGGGCAGCCGACCAGCGAGAAGCCCACCCACCCCGGGGCCCGGGTGAAGGCGAAGTCCTTGACGTGCAGGTTCACCACGTACGGCGCGGTGCGCTCCACGGTGGTCGCGGGCAGTTCGAGCCGGGCCACGCAGTTCGCCGGGTCGAGGCACACCCCCAGGTGCGGGTCGTCCACCCCGCGTACGACCGCGAGCAGGTCGTCGGTGGCCACCTGCTCGTAGGTCTCCAGGCCGATGGTGACGCCCCGGGCGGCGTACCCGGGCAGGGCGGCGGCGAGCAGGGTGACGGCCTCGGCGACGGTCGGGCGGTGCGCGGCGGTGTTCAGCATGGTGCGCACGAAGCCGACGTCGAGCCGGCCGGCCAGGTCCAGGTAGCGGGCCAGGTGCGGGCCGTCGACGCCCCGGGTGCCCAGCTCCAGCCGGACGCCGAGGGCGGACGCCCGGCGGCGCAGCCGCTCCAGCTCACCGTCGGACGCCTCCTCGATCGGCGGGTAGTCGCAGATCTGGAAGACGGTCGCCCCGGCCTCGGCGGTCCGCTCGACCATGTCGGTCAGGGACAGCGGGCGCTGCGCCGCCGTCCAGCGCCAGAAGAACGAGTACGTGCTCAGGCCGATGGCCACGGCGGCTCCCCGGTGCGGGCCGGCGCGCCGCCGGCGGTGTGGGCACTGTCCCCGGTGTCGCCGGTGGGGGCGGCACCGGCGAGGGTGGCCGCCTCGTCGAGGATCGCGGCCAGGGCCGCCGGGTCGTGGGCGAACCGGCCGAGGAACAGCCCGTCGACCCGGTCGCCGAGCCGGCCGAGCAGCCCCGGTCCGGCGCTGCCGCCGTAGATCACCCGGCTGCCGGCCCGGCCCGGCTGGTCGGCGATCCAGTCGCGCAGCGGACCGGTGACGGCCCCGATGTGCTGCGGCGGGGCGGGCTCGGGCCGGCCGATCGCCCACCATGGCTCGTACGCCAGGACCACGGGGCCGGGCGGGGCGGCGGCGAGGGCGGCGCGGGCCTGGACGACGCAGTCGGCGGCGGCCGCCGGGGCGTCGACCCGGTCGGGCTCGCCGACGCAGAGCACCGGTGTCAGGCCGTTGCGAAGCGCCGCTGTGGTCTTGGCGGCGACGACGGCGTCGTCCTCTCCGAAGAGGGTACGGCGCTCGAAGTGGCCCACCTCGGCGAAGCGGCAGCCCAGCTCGGCGAGCAGCGCGCCGCTGGTGCCGCCGGTGACCGCGCCCCGGTCGGTGTGGTGCAGGTCCTGGGCGCCGACGTGGACGCGGGTGCCGGCGAGGACGCCCCGGACCGGGGCGATCAGCGGCGCCGACGGCAGCACGAACAGCTCGACCCGTCCGGCCGCGACAGCGTCGTGGCCGCGGGCCAGTCGCGCCACGTCCGCGCACCAGCGCAGCGTCTCCCGCTCCCCGAAGTACATCTTGAGGCTGACCCCGACGGTCAGCGGCCGGTCGCGCATCGGCTCAGCACGACCCGGTCGACTCGTACGTCGACATCAGCCGGACCTTCGCCCCCGACGGCGACGAGTCGTCGAAGTCGTAGCCCAACCACTCGCGGGCAAGCCGGCGGGCCAGCTCCGGCCCGATGACGCGCTGGCCGAAGGTGAGGACCTGGGCGTTGTTGCTCAGGATGGCCCGTTCGACGGAGTAGCTGTCGTGGGCGGTGACCGCGCGGATGCCGGCGACCTTGTTGGCGGCGATGGCCACCCCCAGGCCGGTGCCGCAGACCAGCAGCGCCCGGTCGGCCCGGCCCGCCGCGACGATCTCAGCGGCGGCGATGGCGACGATCGGGTACGCGGTGTGCCCGTCCGCGTCGACGCCCACGTCGATCACCTCGGCCACCCGCTCGTGGCCGCGCAGGTCGGCCTTGAGCATCTCCTTGTACTGGTAGCCGGCGTCGTCGGCGCCGACGACGATCCGCAGCCTGCTGGCGCTCATCGCGCGGTCTCCTCTGCACGGGTGGGGGCGTCTTCTCGGGTGGGGGCGGTGGCGGCTTCTTCCCCGGTGGGCGCGACGGCCGCCAGGATCAGGGCGAGCGAGACCGCCCCCGCGTCCGGGGCGCCGACGCTGCGGTGGGCCAGGGGGCGGGCCCGGCCGACGCGGGGCACCAGGTCGGCGGTGGCCCGGGCCGCCGCGTCGGCCACGGCGGCGGCCTCCCGCCAGGCGGCGGCGAGCGGCTGTCCGGCCTGCACGCGGTCGGCCAGCGTGGCGGCGAAGGGCGCGAACGCGTCGACGAGGGTCTTGTCGCCGACGGCGGCCCCGCCGACCCGGGTGACGTCGGCCAGCGCCCGGGAGACCGCACTGGTCACCCGCGCGGGGGTCGGCTCGCTCTCGTCGCCGAGGGCCACGGCCGCGCCGCGCAGGGCCACCCCCCACAGCGCGCCGGAGGTGCCGCCGCCGGCGTCGGCCCAGGCGTCCCCGGCCCGGGTCAGCGCGGTGCCGACCCCGGCGCCGGCGGCGCCGGCGGCGACGGCGGCCACGGCGGCGGCCACGGCGGCGTTGACGCCCCGGCTCATCCCGATGCCGTGGTCGCCGTCGCCGGCCAGGGCGTCGATGCGGCCCAGCTCGTCGGCGTGCGCGTCGACGGCGTCCCGCGCCGCCGCGAGCGCGCCGAGCAGGCGGCGGCCGGCGGCCCGCGACGCGGGGCTCGCGGGCGGCACGGGTTCCGCCGCCTCCTCGGCGAGGACCGGCGCGGGCGGCGCGGCGGCGGTGGCCGACAGGCCGCGTCGGAAGCCGGGGGCGTCGGCCGGGGCGCACCACAGTGGGGTCAGCTCGTCGGTCAGCCAGCAGACGGTCAGCGAGACGCCGGCCATCTCGAAGCTGGTCACCAGCTCGCCGACGGCCGGGGCGACGACCTGCACACCGGCGGCGGCGAGCAGCTCGGCGACCCGCCGGTAGACGACGAACAGCTCCTCGTACTTGACGCTGCCCAGCCCGTTGAGCAGGACGGCGGCCCGCTGGCCGGCGGGGGCGTCGATCCCGGCCGGCAGTTCGGCGAGGACGGTGTCGACGAGGAGCTCGGCCAGGCCGTCGGCGCCGGGGCGGTCCCGCTCGTCGATGCCGGGCTCGCCGTGGATGCCCAGGCCGACGGCCATCCGCCCGGCGGGGACCGCGAACAGCGGGGCGGCCGCGCCGGGCAGGGTGCAGCCGGTCAGGGCGACCCCGAACGAGCGGGTCCGGGCGTTGGCCAGCCGGGCGATCCGCTCCACCTCGTCGAGGTCGAGCCCCCGGTCGGCGGCGGCAGCGGCCACCTTGAACACCACCAGTCCCCCGGCGATCCCCCGCCGCCGGTCGGCCTGCTCGGCCGGGGCGCTGGCCAGGTCGTCGGTGACGGCGACGGCGCGGCAGTCGACGCCCTCCGCCTCCAGGTGCACCCGGGCGGCGGTGAAGTTGAGGACGTCGCCGGCGTAGTTGCCGTAGGCCAGCAGGATCCCGCCGCCGCCGGACGCGGCCCGCGCCACCGACCGGACCTGCCGGGCCGACGGGGACGCGAAGACGTTGCCGACGGCCGCGCCGTGGGCGAGGCCCTCGCCGACCAGGCCGGCGAACGCCGGGTAGTGGCCGCTGCCGCCGCCGACGACGACGGCGACCCGCCCCGGTGCGGGGGCCGCCGCCCGGACCACGCCGCCGCCCACCCGGCGCACCAGCCCCGGGTGGGCCGCGACGAAGCCGTCGAGGGCCTGCGCGGCGAAGCGGGCGGGGTCGTTGGACAGGCGGGTCATCGCGCCGGCCGCACCGCGTCGATGCGCAACATCCGGGCGATGACGGAGTCCAGCTCGGCGTCGTCGAAGATGCGCTTCCAGTCGTCGCGCACGATGGTCTCCCGCCCGTAGTCCATGGCGATGAGGCACGCCTCGGAGAACGGGTTGGAGCCGCGCAGCGAGTTGCTCAGGGCCACCTGGATGTGGCCGAAGAGCATCGCCTTCGCGGCCGGCTCGGGCACGCCGACGGTGTGGACGGTCTCGTGCAGCGCGTCGCGGAGCAGGCCGCTGATCATGCAGGCGACGGTCTCGACCAGGGTCGGCTCCAGGACGGCGAGCTGCTTGACGGTGACCCAGTGCACGTCGAGCACCGGGCCGTACATGATGCGGACGACGTCCTCGACGCGCGCGCGGACGGCGTCGTCGCCGGACTCGAGCGCGGCGACGACGTCCTGGGCGGCGGCGACGCCGCCGAAGGTGTCGGCGTACTCCTCGCCGGTGGTGCGCTCCAGAAAGACCGACGGGTGGCAGGGGTGGGCGCAGGCGAGGTGGATGTCGTCGCGGCGGGCGAGGACGCCGGCGTAGGCGGCGGCCGGGTCGAGCGTGAGCACGACGGCGCCCGGCTTGAGCAGCGGCACGAGCTGCGCGGAGATGTCCCCGAGCAGCACGTCGGGGACGGCGAGGACGACGACGTCGCTGTCGGCGGCGGCGGTGGCCGTGTCGCTCAGCTCGCGGCCCTCGGCGGTCACCCGGGCCCGGGCCGGCGGGTGGTTCTCGCAGTAGCGGACGGTGTGGCCGCTGCGCTGGAGGTTGGCCGAGATCCGCAGGCCCATCTTGCCGCCGGCGCCGACGACGGTGATGACCAGGTCCGAGGTGGACATGAGGGGCTCCTCACGAGGGTGACAGAGGGGTTGGCGAAGGGTGGGGCCGGCGGGCGGGGGGCGGGTGGCCCCGGGCGGATGCCACGGGCCACGGCCGACGAAATGAAACGTTACAGTAGATGGCGCGGGACGGTCAACGGGCCGCCGCGCACCGGTGGCCTACAGCCGGTCGTACGCCACCAGGGTGAGGAATTCCGGCAGCTCGTCGGCGAGTGCGACGCGCGCGAAGACCTCCCGCGCGTCCTCCGGCCGGCCCTGTCGCCACACCTGGTCGCCGACCTCGGCGGCGATCCGCGCCATCTCCTCGGCGAGGATGCCGGCCACCAGGTCCCGCGTGACGACCCGCCCGTCGGGCAGCCGCGCGCCGTGCCGGATCCACTGCCAGACCTGGGATCGGGCGATCTCGGCCGTGGCCGCGTCCTCCATCAGGTTGTCGATCCCGGCCGCGCCCCGTCCGGTCAGCCAGAACGACAGGTATTGAAACGTCACACTGACGTTGCCCCGCAGCCCGGCCTCGGTGACCGACCCCGGGGTGGACGCCACGTCGAGCAGGTCGGCCGGGGTCGTCGTGACATCGTCGCGCCGCCGGTCGAGCTGGTTCGGCCGCTCCCCCAGCACCGCGTCGAACGCCGCGCGGGCCACCGGCACCACGTCGGGGTGGGCGACCCAGGTGCCGTCGAAGCCGTCGCCGGCCTCGCGGCGCTTGTCCGCGTCCACCGCCGCCACGGCCCGGGCGTTGGCCTCCGGGTCGCGGCGGGACGGGATGAGGGCGGCCATGCCACCCATCGCGAACGCGCCGCGCCGGTGACAGGTGGCCACCAGCAGCTCCGTGTACGCCCGCATGAACGGCACGGTCATCGTCACCGCCGTGCGGTCCGGCAGCACGAACCCCGGCCGGTCCCGGAAGGTCTTGATCATCGAGAAGATGTAGTCCCAGCGGCCGGCGTTGAGCCCGTACGAGTGCTCCCGCAGCTCGAACAGGATCTCGTCCATCTGCAGCGCCGCCGGGAACGTCTCGATCAGCACCGTGGCCCGGATGCTGCCCCGGGGCACCCCGAGCGCGTCCTGGGCGTGGAGGAACACGTCGTTCCACAGCCGCGCCTCCAGGTGGTGCTCCAGCTTCGGCAGGTAGAGGTACGGTGCGCTGCCCCGCTTAAGCAGCCGGCGGGCGTTGTGGAAGGCGAACAGCCCGAAGTCCATCAGCGCCCCGGCGACGGGGACGCCGTCGACCAGCAGGTGCTTGTCGACCAGGTGCCAGCCGCGCGGGCGGACCAGCAGGGTGGCCGGCGAGTCGACCAGCCGGTACCGCCGGCCGTCGGAGGCGTCGTGGGTGATCGTCCGGTCGATCGCGTCGGTCAGGTTGAGGTGGCCCTCGACCTGGTTGCGCCAGGTCGGGCTGTTGGCGTCCTCGAAGTCGGCCATGAAGCCGCGGGCCCCCGAGTTGAGGGCGTTGATCACCATCTTGCGGTCCGTGGGGCCGGTGATCTCGACGCGGCGGTCGGCGTAGTCGGGGCGGGGCGGGGCGACCCGCCAGTCGCCGGCCCGCACGTCGGCGGTCTCCGGCAGGAAGCCGGTCGGCGCGGGTCGGGCGGCGCGGGCGGCCAGCAGCTCCCGCCGGCGCGGGTCGAAGCGGCGGTGCAGCCCGGCCACGAAGTCCAGGGCGGCAGGGCTGAGCACCTCGGCCCGCGCGCGCTCGCTCAGCGGCGGCGCGGCGGAGTAGGAAACGGTCACGGTGGCTCCACTCTCGGCGGCGGCCGGGGCCGCTGGCCCGGCGCTCGGCGGCCGGGACCGCTGACGCCCGGCCGGGGCGGTTCAGTCGGGTTCGCGGGGGACCAGTTCGTGGCGGGGGTGGTGGCCGCGGATCACGCGGATCACCTCGTCCACCATCAGGTCGAAGAAGCGCGGCTCGCTGGCGGCGGTGACCCCGGCGATGTGCGGGCTGAGGAAGACGTTGGGCAGGGCGCGGACGGGGTGCCCGGCCGGGATCGGCTCCGGGTCGAAGACGTCGAGGCAGGCGACGATGTCGCCGGTCGCGAGCCGGTCGAGGAGCGCGGCCGAGTCGACGACCGCGCCCCGGGACACGTTGACGAAGACCGCGCCGGGCCTGAGCAGGGCGATCTCGCGGGCGCCGAGCAGGCCCCGGGTGGCGCTGGTCAGGGGGGCCAGGCAGACCACCACGTCGGACCCGGAGAGCACGCCGTCGAGGCTGGTCAGGGTGAGGTCGTAGACGTCGGCGAGCACCCGGGGCGCGTACGGGTCGTGGGCGAGGACGTCCACGCCGAAGGGCGCGAGGAGTTCCAGCAGCCGCCGGCCGATGTGGCCGAGCGCGATGATGCCGACCGTCCGGCCGGTCAGCTCGCCGTTGCGGTAGCCGGGGTCGTCGAGGAACACGCCGCGGTCGGGCCAGAGCACCTCGTCGGCGACGAGGCGGCGGAACAGCGCCCCGGCGTTGCGCAGGCCGACGAGCATCAGCGCGAGCGCCCACTCGGCCACCGGGTCGGAGGAGCCGTTGGTGGTGTCCACCGCCCAGACCCCCCGGGCGCGGGCGGCGGCGACGTCGACGCGGTGGGCGAAGCGGTCGCCGTGGGTGTCGCCGACGAGACGCAGCCGGGGCGCGGCGGCCAGCACCTCGTCGGTGACCCGGGGGCAGCCGTGGCTGACGACCAGCGCGTCGAGGTCGGCCACGAAGGCGGTCAGCCGGGCGACGGTCGCCGGGTCCGTCGGCGGCGGCGCGGTGGAGCGGTCCGGTCCGTCGAACTCCAGCCAGGCCACGTCGGCGACCCCGGCGAGGCGGGCCAGCGCGGCCTCGGTGACGAAGCGTTCCCGGGTCGCCCGGTTGCACGCGACGCCCACCCGCGGGCGGGGCGGCGGGGTCACGTGCGGGCGGGGCGGCGGCGGGGTCATGCGCGGACTCCTTCCGGGTCGCCGAGCAGCCCGGCGAGGGTGCCGCCGAGGACCAGCGGCAGGTCGGCCGGCGCGATGAAGTCGCAGTGCCGCCGCACCGCCTCCAGCGACTGCCGGTACGTCATCGCCGCGCCGGAGGCCGGGTGGTCCGAGCCCCACACCAGGCGCCGGGGGCCCCACGTCTCGTAGTACGCCCGGACGACGTCCAGCGCCGCCCGGTGCGGCACGTCCCAGGGGTCGGCCGCGCCGTACTGGAGGCCGGAGACCTTGACGATCAGGTTGGCGGGGGCGGCCGGGTCGAGCACCCGGGCCAGGGCGTCGGCGACGCCGCCGGGCCAGGCCGGCACCAGGGCCAGGTGGTTGCACAGGATGGGCAGGCCGGGCACGGTCGCGGCGAGCGCGCGCAGGTCGGCGTGCCAGGCCGGCCCGGCGGCCAGCCCCATGAGCAGTCCCCGGCGCTCGGCGGCGGCGAACAGCGCCCGGGCGTCCGCCGAGCGCAGCCACCCGTCGTTGTCGGGGCCGAGGTAGTGGCTGATCCCGGCGAGGGGGTACCGGTCGGCGAGCGCGGCGAGCCGGTCGGCGGCCCCGGCCGTGTGGTGCCGGGGGCTCCACCGGCTGTCCAGGTCGGCGAAGTGGTGGAGCCGCCCGGGGTGCCGGGCCACCGCCGCCGCGACGTAGTCGTTGTTGTCGGCGTTGCGGTCGATCTCGGCGGCCACCACGACCGCCCGGTCCACCCCGGCGGCGGCCATCTCGTGCAGCAGCACCTCGACCCCGCCCCGGGTGGCGTCGTCCGGCACGGGCGGCCGGTACGGCCAGCGCGGCCAGGCGTGGGTGTGCGCGTCGACGATCACCGGTTCAGCCCTTCAGCGACCCGGCCGCCAGGCCCTTCATGATCTGCTTGTTGATGAACACGTAGACGACCAGGATGCCGAGCACGGTGGTGCAGATGCCGGCGAAGAGCGGGCCGTAGAGGGTCGAGCCGTACTCGCCGTTGAAGTTGAGCAGGCCCACCTGGATGGTGCTCAGCTCCTTGCTGGTGTTGAAGGTCAACGCGATGAGCAGGTCGTTCCAGACGGAGAAGAACATCAGCAGGCCGAGGGTGAGCAGGCCGTTGCGGACCATCGGCAGGCCGACGGAGAAGAACGCCCGGAACACCCCGGCCCCGTCCAGCGTCGAGGCCTCGAACAGCTCCCGGGGCACGGCCCGGAAGTAGGCCGCCATCAGGAACACCGTCAGCGGCAGGCCGTGCCCGACGTAGGTGAGGATGAGCGGCAGCAGCGAGTCGGTGAGGCCGAGGCGGAAGTAGATCGTGAACAGCGGCAGCAGGATCAGCTGCAGCGGCAGCATCATCCCGCCGACGATGAGCAGCAGGACGGTGTTGCGCCCCTTCCAGACCATCACCTCCAGGGCGAACCCGGCCGCCGCGCCGAGGGCGAGGATGAAGAACAGCGACGGCAGGGTCACCAGCAGGCTGTTGCGGATGACGGTGCCGATGCCGCCGAGTTCCCACGCGTCGACGTAGTTCTGGAAGTTCAGCTCGCGGGGCAGCGACCACAGCGGCTCGGTGATGAACTCGTTCTCGGTCTTCAGCGAGCTGGCGAACATCCAGAACAGCGGGTAGATGGTGATCACCAGCAGGACGGCGATCACCAGGCCCGTCCAGGCGCGGTTGCCCACCCGACGCCAGTTGACGCCGCGGCGGCGCGACGGCGCGGGTGGGGCAGGTGCGGTCGCGCGGGTCGCCACCGGCGCGGAGAGGTCCGTACGTGTCGCCATGGTCAGCCCTTGGTGAGGTCTCGTCGGGAGGAGCGGAACAGGAAGAGCGTGACGGTCAGGCAGATGGTGGTGATCAGGATCGCCAGGGTGCTGCCGTAGCCGTAGTCGCTGTAGAAGAACGAGGTCTGGAACATGTAGAGGTTCAGCGGGGTGGTCGACGTCCCGGGGCCGCCGTTGGTCAGCGCCACCACGGAGTCGAAGACCTTCAGCGAGGAGTTCAGGCTGAAGATGATCGACGAGATCAGCACCGGCAGCGCCAGCGGCAGCACGATGTGCCGCAGCAGCCGCCAGCCGACCGCCCCGTCGAGCCGCGCGGACTCCAGGACCTCGCCGGGAATGTCGAGCAGGCCGGTGTAGAGCAGCACCGCGTAGAAGCCCATGGTGCGCCACAGGTCCATCAGGATGATGACCCAGAACGCCTTGCTGCCGGTGGAGAACCAGTCGGTAGCCCCGAACCCCAGGAGGTCGAGCAGGCTGTTGGCCGGGCCGGTCTGCGGCGCGATGGCGAACATCTTGGAGAACAGCAGGCCGACCGCGACGGTGGGCAGCACCACCGGGAAGAAGACCAGGGTACGGATGAGCGCGGAGGCCCGGCGCAGCACGAAGACGTAGAACAGCGCCAGCGCCAGGCCGAGCAGGATCTGCCCGACCGTGATGACCAGGGCGTAGGTCACGGTGAACCGCAGCGAGGTCGGGACGATCGGGTCGTCCAGCAGCTTGCGGAAGTTGTCGAGCCCGACCGGGCGGAAGCCCTCGATCACGTTGCCGGTGGAGAAGGCGTAGAACAGCGACCACACCGACGGCACCAGCATGATCGCCGTGTACATGAACAACGCGGGCCCGAGCAGGATCGCGATGGCCTTTTTGTCACCGAATACTCGGTCCATTGATTACCCGTCCCAACCAAGGATGCCTGACCGGTTGGGCCGTCCACCGGGCGGCGGCTACCCGCCGCCGCCCGGTGGACCGGCCCGCCGGAACTACTGTGCCGCGGAGAGGTCGTTCTGGAGCAGGCTCATGTACTGCTCCGGCTTCATGGCGCCGGTGAGCAGCGGGGCGGCGTTGGCGCTGGCGTCGCCGGTCGCCTTGGTGTTGAACAGGGCCTCGAACCACAGGACGGTGGAGGTGCTGGCGTCGATGCGCTTCTGCAGGTCCTGGGTCAGCGGCGGGACGTTGGCCACCGGCTTGCCCATCTTGAAGCCGGAGAAGGCGCCCTGGGTCTCCATCAGCCCGCTGGCGTAGTTCTCGGCGATGCACTTGAGCCAGCCGCCGACCTCGGGGCTGTACTGCTTGGCGGAGATCGCCGTCGGCGCGCCGACGTTGGCCGGGTACTGGTCGATCGAGCCGCTGCCGCCGGTGACGGCGGGGACGGGCATGAACCCGATCGCGTCGCCGAGGGGGTTCTTCTTCGGGTCGTTGATGCTGGCCAGCAGCCAGCTGCCCATGTACATCATGGCGGCCTTGCCGTTGAGCAGGTTGGCCGTGGCGGTGTCGTAGTCGACGGAGGTGACCCCGTCGACGAAGTAGCCGGCCTTGCCGAGGTCGGCGATCGCCTGGGCGGCCCGGACGTACTCGGGGTCGGTCAGCTTGGCCTGCCCGTCGGCGACCTTCTTCAGCGCGTCGGGGCCCAGGTCGCGCAGGATGTACGCGCCGACCCAGCGGCTGATCGTCCAGCCGGTCTTGCCCGAGGCGGTGAACGGGGTGATCTTGGCGGCCTTCAGCTTCGCGGCGGCGGCGAGCAGCTCGTCCCAGGTGGCGGGGACGGCGATGCCCTGCTCCTCGAAGATCTTCTTGTTGTAGAAGATGCCCTCGATGTTGTACTGGAACGGGATGGTCGGGTACACGCCACCGCCGTAGAGCTTGTCGATCGTGTCGGACGCGGCCGGGGTGAGCTTGTCGGCGACGCCGAGGTCGGTCAGCGCCTTCTTGACGTCGACGAGCTGACCGGACTTCTGCAGCGCCCCGTCCTTGTTGATCAGGGCGTTGCCCCCGGCGAACAGCACCGGGAGCGCGTCCTGGCCGGCGAGGAGCTGCACCTTCTGCTGCATGTTGCTGCTGGGGGTCTGCTCGATCTTGAGCGGCAGCGCGTCGTTCTGGGCCTTGCACTCGCCGGCGGCGAGCCGGTTGAGCTCGGCGGGGATCTGGGTGTTCTCGGTGGTGAACAGCGCCGAGAACGCGGTGGGCTTGGTGGCGGAACCGGACTTGGTGCCGGTGCCTGCCGCACTGCATCCCGAAACCAGCAGGGCGGCGGCGCTGACAGCCGCTACTGTGCGTAGTGTGGGGTGCGTGCGAGCGGCTCGCCAGGTTCTGATCACGGGTGCTCCTCGGGGGCAGGGATGGTCGTGCGAAGCAACGCGCATAGCCGGCCGGCCTTTAAATCGTTTCAACGGACGGATGCTACCTGCGTCACATCCGCAGTGTCAACAGGCTGTTTCCCGCTTGTAACGCGGCCCGGCCGCCGCCCCAGCTCCGCCGGTCGGCGGGGCGACAGCAACACGGAGCAGGGCGGAATGCGCGCACGCCGGACAGGCAGTGGCCGCACACCGGCAGACGGGCTTGCCAGCACCGCTCTGAAACGTTATACATGCAGGGCCCTCGCCGCCCGCCGCCGTCGGCCTCATCCCGTCCCCGGGGCCACGAGGAGCAGCCGCGCGCCGTCCGGGCGCGCCTGCCCGCCACCGACCACGGAGTGCAGATGCCATGACCGACAGTGACGGCGATGCGGGCGTCTGCGTCCTCGTGCCCGACGAGCAGGGCGCGGCGGCGCTGGCGGCGTACCCACTGCTGCGCCCGCAGCTGCTCGGGCCCGGCGGCGAGCCGACGGCCGGGCAGCGCGACCACGCCGTCGTCGTCGTGCACGGCTTCCACCCGGTGGAGCGCACCCTCGCCCTGCTTCCCCGGCTCCCCCGCGTCCGGCTCGTGCAGACCCTCAACGCCGGCTACGACGGCTGGATCGGCCGGCTGCCGCCCGGCGTGGGCCTGTCCAACGCCCGTGGCGCGCACGGCGCGGCCGTGGCCGAGTGGGTCGTCGCGGTGCTGCTCGCGCACCACCGGGAGCTGGCCTTCTTCGCCGAGGCGCAGCGCCGGCGGCGCTGGGAGCGCCGGACCGGCCGGTCGCTGGCCGGCAGCCGGGTGGCGGTCCTCGGCGCCGGTGACATCGGCCGGCACGTCGCGGGCCTGCTGCGCCCCTTCGGCTGCGAGGTGACCCTGGTCGGGCGGCGCGCCCGCGCGGGAGTCCTGTCGGCCGCCGGGTTCGCCGCCGTCGCGGCCGAGCAGGACGTCGTCATCCTCGCGCTGCCGGCCGGCCCGGACACCGACCGGATCGCCGACGCGCGGTTTCTCGCCGGGCTGCGCGACGGCGCGGTGCTGGTCAACGCGGGCCGGGGCACCCTGGTCGACACCGACGCGCTGTTGCGCGAGACCGGCGGCGACCGGTTGCACGCGATCCTGGACGTCACCGACCCCGAGCCACTGCCGCCCGACCACCCGCTGTGGGACGCGCCGAACGTCACCCTCACCCCGCACGTCGCCGGGGTGACCGAGGGGATCTCGGCGCGCGCCTGGGCCGTGGCCGCCGCGCAGATCGACCTGTTCGCCCACGGTCGGCGACCCGACAACCTGGTCATCGACCCCACCTGAGCCAACCGGACACCTCCACCCGAAGGGAACCTCCCGCGACATGACAGCCCCACCCGCGCCGTCGGCCCGCCCGCTGGCCGGCCGCCGCGCCGTCGTCACCGGCTCCGGCGGCGCCCTCGGCCGCCGCATCTGCCGGGCCCTCGCCGACCAGGGCGCCGCCGTGGCCGGCCTGGACATCTCCGCCGACGCCGCCGCGGCCACCACCGCCGACCTCACCGCCCGGGGGGCCACCGCCCGGCACGACGCGGTCGACCTGCTCGACTTCGCCGCCGTCGTCGCGGCGGCCGACCGCACCGCCGCCGAGTGGGGCGGCATCGACATCCTGGTCAACACCGCCGGGGGCGGCCTGGTCCGGCCGTTCGCCGAGCTGACGCTCGACGAGTGGCAGACCCAGCTCGACCGCAACCTCACCAGCGTGTTCACCTCCACGCGGGCGGTCCTGCCGCACATGCTGCCCGGCGGCTGGGGGCGGATCGTGTCGCTGTCGTCCATCGCCGCCGTGCGCGGCGGCCGGCTGGTGCGCAACGCCACGGCGTACGCGGCGGCCAAGGCCGGGGTGATCGGCCTGACCAAGGCGCTGGCCATCGAGCTGGCCGAGACCGGCATCACCGTCAACGCCATCGCCCCCGGGGCGCAGGCCACCCCGGGCCGGGACCGGGACACCCCGCAGCGCCGCGAGGAGCTGCTCGCCCAGATCCCCACCCGCACCCTCGGCCAACCCGACGACCTGGCCGCCTCGGTGGTCTTCCTGTGCCAGGAGTCGGCCGCGTACATCACCGGCGTCACCCTCGCCCAGGACGGAGGGCACTCGATTTGACCACGGAACCGACCAGGACGCCCGAGGCCGGACAGAGCCGGCTCGACCGGGGACGGCGGGCGTTCAACGAGATCTACGGGCCGGGCGCGGCCGACGTGTTCCTGCAGCGCCGCTCCGGCCTCGGCGCCGACCTGGCCCGCTTCGGGCTGGAGTTCAACTTCGGCGACGTCAACTCCCGGCCCGGCCTCGACCTGGCCCGCCGGGAGATCGCCACCCTCGCCGTGCTCATCGGCATGGGCGGCGCGGACCCGCAGATCGCCGGGCACACCAAGGCCGCGCTGCGGGTCGGCCTCACCCCCGCCGAGATCGTCGAGGTGGTGATCCACTGCGTGCAGTTCGTCGGGTTCCCCCGGGCGATCAACGCGCTCGCGGTGGTCCGCGCCGCGCTCGCCGACGCCGGGGTCGACGTCGACGACCCCGACCCGCCCGCCCCACCGCTGCCCGAAGGGAACTGACATGTCCACCGCCCCGAAGGAGGCCGGCATGCCCACCGTCGTCCTCGTCGGCACCCTCGACACCAAGGGCCCCGACTACGCGTACCTGGCCGAGCGGCTGCGCGCCCTCGGCGTCGACGTCCTCGTCGTGGACGCCGGCACCGCCGCCCCGCGCGGCCTCACCCCGGACGTCACCGCCGACGAGGTCGCCGGGGCGGCCGGCACCACCGTCGCCGAGCTGGTCTCGGCGGGCGACCGGGGCGCGGCGGTCACCGCGATGGGCCGGGGCGCGGCGGCGGTCGTCGGCCGGCTGGTCGCCGCGGGCCGGGTCGACGGCGTACTCGCCGCCGGCGGCTCCGGCGGGTCGTCGATCGCGGCGGCGGTGCTGGCCGCCTGCCCGGTCGGGCTGCCGAAGCTGCTGGTGTCGACCATGGCCTCCGGCGACGTCTCCCCGTACGTCGGGGCCAAGGACGTCACGATCATGTATTCGGTCGTCGACGTCGCCGGGGTCAACCGGATCTCCCGGCTCGTGCTCGGCAACGCTGCCGCGGCGATGGCCGGCATGGCCCGCGACCGGTCCCGCGCCGACACCGCCACCGACGCCCGGCCGATCGTCGCGGCCAGCATGTTCGGCGTCACCACCCCCGCCGTCGAGGCCGCCAAGGCCCGGCTGGAGGAGCTGGGGTACGAGGTGCTGGCCTTCCACGCCACCGGCGCCGGGGGCCGGGCCCTGGAGGGACTGGCTCAGGCCGGACTGCTCGCCGGGGTGCTGGACCTGACCACCACCGAGCTGGCCGACGACCTGGTGGGCGGGGTGCTCACCGCCGGTCCTGACCGGCTCACCGCCGCCGGGGCGGCCGGCGTGCCGCAGGTGATCGCGCCCGGCGCGCTGGACATGGTCAACTTCGGGCCGGTCGACACCGTGCCGGAGCGCTTCGCCGACCGGCTGTTCTTCGTGCACAACCCGACCGTGACCCTGATGCGTACCACCGCCGACGAGATGGCCGAGCTGGGCCGGCGGATCGGCGCGAAGGCCGCCGCCGCGACCGGCCCGACCGAGGTGTTCTGGCCCGACGGCGGGGTGAGCGCGCTGGACGCCGCCGGTCAGCCGTTCGCCGACCCGGCGGCCGACACGGCGTGCCGCGACGCCCTCGCGGCGACCCTCGCGGCGCACGGCCGGACGCTGCACCGCGTCGACGCGCACGTCAACGCGCCGGAGTTCGCGTCGGCGATGGCCGACACCCTGCACCGGCTGATCCAGAAGGGAGCCTGAGATGGAACGCGCGGAGGCGCTGCGGCGGCTGCGGGAACAGGCGGCCGCCGGCCGGCCGATCGTCGGCGCGGGCGCCGGCACCGGCCTGTCGGCCAAGTGCGCCGAGGCCGGCGGGGCCGACCTGATCATCATCTACAACTCGGGCCGCTACCGGATGGCCGGGCGCGGCTCGCTCGCCGGCCTGCTGCCCTACGGCGACGCGAACGCGATCGTGGTGGAGATGGCGGCCGAGGTGCTGCCGGTCGTGCGGGACACCCCGGTGCTCGCGGGCGTCTGCGGCACCGACCCGTTCCGGCTGATGCCCCGGTTCCTCGACGAGCTGGCCGCGATCGGCTTCACCGGGGTGCAGAACTTCCCCACCGTCGGCCTCATCGACGGGGTGTTCGGGCAGAACCTCGCCGAGACCGGGATGGGCTTCGACCTGGAGGTCGAGATGATCCGGCTGGCCGCCGAACGCGGCCTGCTCACCTGCCCGTACGTCTTCGACCCCGAGCAGGCGGCGGCCATGACGGCGGCCGGGGCGGACGTGCTGGTGCCGCACATGGGGCTGACCACGTCCGGCACCATCGGCGCGCGGACCGCGCTGACCCTCGACGAGTCGGTCGAGCGGATCCAGGCCATGCGCGACGCCGCCGTGGCGGTGAACCCGGACGTGCTGGTGCTCTGCCACGGCGGCCCGATCGCCGAGCCGGACGACGCCGCGTACGTGCTGGCCCACACCACCGGCGTGGTCGGCTTCTTCGGCGCCTCGTCGATGGAACGCCTGCCGGTGGAGCGCGCCCTGACCGCCCAGGTCCGCGCCTTCAAGTCCCTGCCCACCTCCTGAGCCACCCCCGATCGGAGACCCCCATGCCACCCACCCACATCCCCGCGCACGACGTGGAGACCTTCAGCTTCGACTGGGGCACCATGAAGTGGTTCGTCTCGCCGGTGACCATCCCCGGGGCCGTCAACTCCCAGGGCGAGGTCATCATCAACCCGGGGCAGGGCCACGGCCGGCACCTGCACGCCGGCGCGGACGAGCTGATCTACGTGGTGTCCGGGGCGGGGGTGCAGACCGTCGGCGACGACGAGTTCGCCATCGCCGAGGGCGACATGGTCTACATCCCCCGCGACACCCTGCACTCGACGATGAACTCCACCTGGCGCACGCTGCGGCTGCTGGTGACGTACACGCCGGGCGGCGAGGAGCAGGCGCTGACCGGGCTGCCCGACTTCTGCCGCCACCCGGCGGGTGAGGTCGTGGCCTGGCAGCGGCCGGGCGCGTGAGCGTCCTGCGGCTGGGCGCCGGCCAGCGGTGGACCGTCGACGGGCCGGCCTGGAGCGACCTGTCGGCGGTCGGCTGGTTCAGCCTGGAGCGGGCCGGCTTCCGGTTCGACCGGCACCACCACTCCTGCCCGGAGTACTGGGCGGTCGTCGAGGGCCGGGCCCGCGTCGCCGTCGGGGCGCAGGAGTACGACGTCGCCCCCGGTGACCTGGTCTGCACGCCGGCCGGGGTGGAGCACGACATCCTGCGCGCGTACACCGACGACCTGCGGCTGTTCTTCTTCGTCGCGGCCGTGCCCGAGGGCGAGCCGGCCGGGCACCTGCACCGGGAGCCGGAGTTCGCCCTGGGCCACGACGTCGGGCGACCCGGACCGTCGGCCGGCTGACCGGTCGCCACGACGATCGGGGCGGGGACCCTGCACGGGTCCCCGCCCCGATTCGTGTCCGGCAGCGGGTCAGGCGCGGGCGCGCAGGGTGTCGCCGACGGCGGCGAGGTTGTCCAGCCGCATCTCGGAGTACTTGCGGGACAGGATGATGCCGTCGGCGCCGCCTTCGAGCGCCGCGGTGACCGAGGCGCGGACCTCCTCGGGGCTGGTCTTCTTGACGTGCTCCGGGGTGGGCACGTCGAGGTCGAGCCCCGGGTACACGGCGGCCCGGCCGGCGACCGCGGTCACGGTGCGGCGGGTCTCCCGGGTGACGTAGTCGGCGGACAGGCCGGTGGCGGGCAGGTCGTCGAACCGGACGGCCTCGTCGTAGCCGAGCACGCCCCGGTAGAGGTCGTAGAGGGTCTGCTCGTCGACCCCGGCGAAGATGCTCCGGGCCACCTGCCGGATGTGGTGGTGCAGCCGGTAGCCGGCGCAGTTGTTGTAGAGCACCGGCTTGACGAAGTCGGCGTACTCGGCGAGCGCGGCGAAGTCGGTCTGGGCCCGGTAGAGCGGGGAGAACGAGTTGTGGTGCCAGACGTGCCAGCCGACCTGCACGTGCGGGGCGAGGAACTTCGCGGTGCCGTAGAGCTGGCGGCGCAGGGCCTCGAAGCCGTCGGTCCAGAGCTGCTCCCAGGCGAGGATCTCCGGGTACTCGGTGAGCAGGCGCAGGAAGCGCACGAAGCCGCTGTCGCCGCCGGGGTCGGCCCCGCCGTGGGCGAGCCGGTGCAGCGCGACGTACCCCTCGCGGGCCCGGCGCACGTCGATGCCGCGGCGGTGGCCGGCGGCCTCGCAGTGCGGGCAGAAGCAGTACGGGTTGCCGTCGCGGGCGAAGCCGCCGTCGCCCAGGACGTTGCCGAGCGGGCCGTGCCGTTCGGAGCCGAACATGAGCCCGTCCAGCGGGTAGCTCTTGAGCTGGTCCTCGATCAGGCCGAGCCACCAGGCGACGTAGTCGGGGTTGCGCACGCAGGCGTACGGGTCGGCGCGGCCCCAGGCGTCGACCTGGAGGACCTTCGGCCAGTTCGGCACGTGCCGGGTCAGCCCGGAGTGGGTGTTCTCCAGGACGAACGAGTAGACCCTCATGCCGCGCCGCCGGGCGGCCGGGATGACCTGTTCCAGCACGTCGAAGCCGGCGACCTCGCGGTCCGGGGCGCGGAACGGCCCGAGCGCGGTGTTGGCGTAGAACTCCGGGTGCTGGGTGACGTACGAGCCGCCGACGTGGTGGTGGTCGAGTTGGCGGGCGCCGTGGCCGGGCCAGGGGCGGCTCACCACCTGCCGGCCCTGCAGGCCACGGTCGAAGGACTGGGTCGCCACGAACACGGCGTCGACCGCCGCGGCCTCGCCGACGATGTCGAGAACCTGGTCGACGCCCTCGTCGACGAAGGAGATGGCACCGATCTGGATTCCCACCAGGGACCCCACACGCTCTCCTCGGGGGTGCGCGCCCCGCGGCCGTCCCGCCGTGGGGCGGACCGCGCGTCGGGGCGGGTCAGCGGCACGGCGGCGACCGAACCGGAGGCTGAGACGTTTCAATCTGCGACCCCACGCTATGCCCGTCACCACCGCCGGTCAAGCGGCGTTACCACTCGACACCCTGCGGCACGACACTTGTGAAACCTTTCATTAGCTCGTAACGTACCCGGTGCCACCGGACGGTCGAGAGGAAGCCCATGAGCAACGCCGACCCCGCGCCCCGGACGACGGTCCAGGCGCCCCGCGTCGCGCACGTCGACCCGGCGATCGGCATCGGCGAGCCCGCCCCCCGGCTCTCGTTCCGCGTCACCGACGCCCCCGCCGGCTGGCGGCAGGTCGGCTACGAGGTCGAGGTGACCGGGCCGGACCGGGCCGCCCACCGCAGCGGCCGCCTCGACTCGGCCGACTGCGTGCTGGTGCCCTGGCCCGCGCCGCCGCTGCGCCCCCGCGAGCGGTGCGAGGTGCGCGTACGGGTCTGGGGTGCCGACGCCGACGAGCCCACGCCGTTCAGCGACCCGGCCACCGTGGAGGCCGGCCTCGACGCGGACGACTGGCAGGCGGAGTTCGTCTCCCCCGACTGGGAGGTCGACCCCACGGTCGAGCAGCCCCCGCCGCTGCTGCGCCACGAGTTCGACGTCACCGGCGAGGTCACCCGGGCCCGGGTCTACGCCACCGCCCTCGGCGTCTACGAGCTGGAGCTCAACGGCGCCCGCGTCGGCGACCAGGTCCTCGCCCCGGGCTGGACCAGCTACCATCACCGGCTGCGCTACCAGACCTACGACGTCACGGGGCTGCTGCGGCCGGGCCGCAACGCCGTCGGCGGCTGGCTCGCCGAGGGCTGGTACGCCGGCCGCCTCGGCTTCCACGGCGGCCACCGCACCGTCTACGGCAGCCGGATCGGCCTGCTCGCCCAGCTGGAGATCGAGTACGCCGACGGCCGGCGGCAGCTCGTCGCCACCGACGGCTCCTGGCGGGCCGCGACCGGGCCGCTGACCGCCTCCGGCCTGCTCGACGGCGAGCACCACGACGCCCGCCGCGAGCCCACCGGCTGGTCCTCGCCCGGCTTCGCCGCCGACGGCTGGACCCCGGTGCGCGTGCTGCCCCGCCCGGCGGCGGCCCTGGTCGCCCCGACCGGCCCGCCCGTGCGTTGCGTGCAGGAGGTGCCCGTGGCCGAGGTGGTCGACGCCACCGGCGGGCGGATCATCCTGGACTTCGGGCAGAACCTGGTGGGTCGGCTGCGGATCACGGTCACCGGCCCGGCCGGGCAGACGGTGCGGCTGCGCCACGCCGAGGTGCTCCAGGACGGCGAGCTGTTCGTCCGGGCGCTGCGCGGGGCGAAGGCCACCGACTCGTACACGCTGCGCGGCGGGGGCGTCGAGACGTGGGAGCCCCGGTTCACCTTCCACGGCTTCCGCTACGCCGAGGTCACCGGCTGGCCCGGCGAGTTCGACCCGGCGGCGGTGGTGGCCCGGGTCCACCACACCGACATGGTCCGCACCGGCACGTTCGAGTGCTCGGACCCGCTGGTCAACCGGCTGCACGACAACGTCGTGTGGAGCATGCGGGGCAACTTCCTGGACATCCCGACCGACTGTCCGCAGCGCGACGAGCGGCTGGGCTGGACCGGCGACATCCAGGTCTTCGCCCCCACCGCCGCCTTCCTGTACGACTGCGCCGGCATGCTCTCGTCGTGGCTGGTCGACCTGGCCGCCGAGCAGCTGCCCGACGGGACCGTGCCGTACTTCGTGCCCCGCATCCCCGCGCCGAGGTGGGAGCCGCCGCAGCCGACGGCGGTCTGGGGCGACGCCGCCGTGCTCACCCCCTGGACGCTCTACGAGCGCTACGGCGACCGCGACGTGCTGGCCCGGCAGTACGCCAGCGCGAAGGCGTTCGTCGACCTGGTCGACCAGCGGGCCGGCGCGGACCACCTGTGGGACAGCGGCTACCAGCTCGGCGACTGGCTCGACCCGACCGCCCCGCCGGACGACCCGGAGGACGCCAAGGCCGACCGCTACCTGGTCGCCACGGCCTACTTCGCCCACTCCACCGGGGTTCTCGCCCGGATGGCCGAGGTGCTCGGGCGGCATGCCGACGCACAGCGCTACGCCGCCCTCGCCGCCGCCGTCACCGAGGCGTTCCAGCGCCGGTACGTGCTGCCCTCCGGGCTGCTCGACAACGACGCGCAGACGTCGTACGCGCTGGCGCTGCGGTTCGGTCTCGTGCCGGCCGGCCGCCCGCGCCGGGCGGCGGCCCGGCGGCTGGCCGAGCTGGTCGAGGAGGCCGGGTGGCGCATCGCCACCGGGTTCGCCGGCACCCCGGCCATCTGCGACGCGCTCGCCGACAACGGCGAGGTGGAGACCGCGTACCGGCTGCTGCTGAGCACCGACTGCCCGTCCTGGCTGTACCCGGTGACCACGGGCGCGACCACGATCTGGGAGCGCTGGGACAGCCTGCTGCCCGACGGCACGGTCAACCCGGGGCAGATGACGTCGTTCAACCACTACGCGCTGGGCGCGGTGGCGGACTGGCTGCACCGCACGGTCGCCGGCCTCGCCCCGGCCGAGCCCGGCTACCGCCGGCTGCTGGTGCGGCCCCGGCCCGGCGGCGGGCTGCGGCACGCCCGCGCCGCGCTGCTGACCCCGTACGGGCCGGCCGCGGTGGGCTGGCGGCTGGCCGACGGCGAGCTGGCCGTCGAGGTGACGGTGCCGCCCGGCGCGACCGCGCGGGTCGAGCTGCCCGGCGCCGCGCCGACGGAGGTCGGCTCCGGCGCGCACCGGTTCACCGTGCCCTGGAGCGAGGCGGCCTGACCGCAGCGGCGGCCCGGCCCCGAGATC
>NZ_JAHWGR010000104.1:0-453 GCF_020873825.1 Micromonospora sp. DH13 | reverse complement strand
CCTTCGAGGGCGACGCCACGCTTACCGACGCGATTGCGCGGCGCGACGCACTCCTGCGCGCGGGCCGGCTGTACTCCGCGGTCGCGGACGCGGCCACCTCGCGCATGAACCGCTACTCGCGCTCCGAGGTCCGCTACGTCCCCACCGTGGACGCGGCCGCGCTGCGCAAGATGTCCGACGGCGCTGCCAAGGAGTACCGCCAGCTGGATACGAAGATCCAGCAGCTGAACTGGGCGAGCGAGCTACGTTAACTAGCGCCGGTCGCCCACTACGCCGCGCAGCACGCCTGCGAGCTTCTCTCCCGTTGCCGCCCACGAGTACTTCTCCGCCCGCGCCTTGGCGGCGGCGCCGAGGCGGTGCTGCAACGGGGCGTCGGCAAGCAACTGCTCCACGGCCTGCACAAACTCCGCCTTGGAGTCCACGAGCAAGCCCGTCTCGCCGTCGATGATGGAG
>NZ_JAHWGR010000103.1:0-453 GCF_020873825.1 Micromonospora sp. DH13 | reverse complement strand
CGGTGATCAGCGAGCGCACCGGCTACCCCGTCGACCTCATCGAACTCGACCTCGACCTCGAAGCCGACCTCTCCATCGACTCCATCAAGCGCGCCGAGGTCGCCGGCGAAGTCGCCCAACGCCTCGAACTCGCCGTCGAAGGCGACGAGAGCGAGCTGGAGGACCTCGTCAAGGCCCGCACCGTCCGCGCCATGGTCACCTGGCTCGACGAGAAGATGGGCTCCGCGCCCGCCGCCGCCCCGATGGCCGCGCCGGTCGTCGTCCCGCCCGCCGGCACGCCGGTCGGCGTCACCACGGCCGACTTCCAGCAGGCGATCCTGAGCGTCATCAGCGAGCGCACCGGCTACCCCGTCGACCTCATCGAACTCGACCTCGACCTCGAAGCCGACCTCTCCATCGACTCCATCAAGCGCGCCGAGGTCGCCGGCGAAGTCGCCCAACGCCTCGAACTCG
>NZ_JAHWGR010000102.1:0-464 GCF_020873825.1 Micromonospora sp. DH13 | reverse complement strand
TGACGGGGGTGTCTTGGTCTGCTGGCTGAGCGTCGGTGGCTGTGGTGGCTGGTGGTGCTTGTTCGAGGATGATGTGGGCGTTGGTGCCGCTGATGCCGAAGGAGGAAACGGCGGCGCGGCGGGGCCGGTCGTGGTCGGGCCAGGGCTGGGTGTTGGTGAGTAGTGCCACGTTGCCGGTGGTCCAGTCGACGTGGGGGGTGGGCGTGTCGACGTGGAGGGTTTTCGGCAGAACCCCGTGCTGGATGGCCTGGACCATCTTGATGATGCCCGCGACGCCGGCCGCTCCGGCCGCATGACCCATGTTCGACTTGATGGAGCCGAGCCAGAGGGGCTGGTTGCGGTTCTGGCCGTAGGTGGCGAGGAGTGCTTGGGCTTCGATGGGGTCGCCGAGTTTGGTGCCGGTGCCGTGGGCTTCGACGGCGTCGACGTCGGCGGTGGTGAGGCCGGCGGTGGTGAGGGCTTGT
>NZ_JAHWGR010000101.1:0-466 GCF_020873825.1 Micromonospora sp. DH13 | reverse complement strand
ACCGACGGGCGGTTCTCGCCCATGACCCAGCGCAGCGCCTCGAGCAGGTTCGACTTGCCGCAGCCGTTCGGACCGACGACGCCGGTGAGGCCGGGATTGATGACAAGCTCGGTGGGGTCGACGAAGCTCTTGAATCCGAGCAGGCGCAGGCGGGTGAAATGCACCGGTCGTCGGCTCCCGAGGTTTCGCGTCGGAAAGGAATCACATGCGGGCGGGCCCTGGGTCAACACCGCTTTCGAATCACCCCTCGGCCTAGACCGGACTGTCGTTTGGCCGTTCCCTCCCGCGGAACAGCCGAGGGGGAGCGCCATGGGCTACGAGTACGACACGGGGAACATCTTCGCGAAAATCCTGCGAGGGGAGATCCCGAACCGGACCGCGGCGGAGACCGAGCACACGCTGGCCTTCCACGACATCCGGCCTCAGGCGCCGGTGCACGTGCTGGTGATCCCCAAGGGGCCCTACG
>NZ_JAHWGR010000100.1:0-470 GCF_020873825.1 Micromonospora sp. DH13 | reverse complement strand
CTTCATCGCCGGCATCATTCCGGGCATCCTGGCGATGACCATGTACATGATGACGATCTTCCTGATCGGCTATTTCCGGCCCGACTTCCTGCCCAAGGGCAAGGTGCTGCCGTGGCGCGAGCGCTTCGCCGGCCTGAAGGACATCTGGGCGCCGGTGCTGCTGTTCGTGTTCGTCATCGGCGGCCTCTACGGCCTGCCCTTCCTGCCGCGCTTCACGCCGACGGAGGCCGGCGGTGTCGGCGCCGCGGGCGCCGTCCTCATCGGCGTGCTGACCGGCCGGCTCGACCGCGAGAAGATCCTGGCCTCGCTGCTCCAGGCAACGCGCACCGCGGCCGCGGTGTTCACCGTGCTGATCGGCGCGCTGATCTTCGGCTATTTCCTCACGGTGACGCAGACGCCGCAGAAGGTCACCGAGTTCCTCACCGGCCTCGGCCTCGGCCCCTACGGCGTGCTGGCGCTGATCATGGTGA
>NZ_JAHWGR010000099.1:0-533 GCF_020873825.1 Micromonospora sp. DH13 | reverse complement strand
CGTGATCTACACGTCGGGGTCGACGGGCATCCCGAAGGGTGTGGTGTTGACGCACGAGAAGCTGACCAACTTCCTGACCTGGATGGCCGACGAGTGCGCCATCGGCCCCGACAGCAGAATGCTGCACTCGGCCGCACCGGTCTTCGACGCCGCGTTCGGGGAGGTCTTCGCCACGCTCATCTCCGGTGGACGCGTCGTCGTCTGCTCCCGCGACGACCTGCTCGACGTACGCCGGCTCACCGGGCTCATCGAGCGGCACGGCGTCACCCACACCTTCGGGCCCGCGACGAACGTCGCCCCGCTCGACCCGACGGCCTGCCCCAGCCTGCGCTGCGTCGTCCTCGGCGGCGAGGCCGCACCGCCGCAACTCGTCCAGCGCTGGCTGGCGGCGGGCGCCCGGGTCCTGAACGCGTACGGGCCGGCGGAGGCGTCCGTGGCGTGCACCTGGTACGACGCCTCCACCGGCTGGGGCGGACCCTACGTACCCATCGGCTGGCCCATGCCCAACCGACAGATCCACATCGTCGACGCCA